>PMSW01000113.1 GCA_003168215.1 Actinomycetota bacterium | reverse complement strand
ACCGGGCTGCCCCCCGTGACCGCCGGCTCCGCCGCTGTCTCGCCCATGGTGCTAGATCCCAGCTGGTCCGCCATGCCCGCTGCTCCTCTGCTCATGCGCCGTCACCGTACCCTTTATTGTGGCCAGGGCCTGCCGGCGGGCGGTAACCGCCCCCTGTTGTATGGTCGTTGCCGCGCTGGCTCGGCTTCACTCCGCCTCTCGCCTAACATGACTAATGAACACGGTGGTATTGGTCCGCCACGACGACGCCCGCTGCCCGGCCAGCATCTGGCCCGCTGCGGCGAGGCGGCAACAGTGCCAGCAAGCAAGCCGATCCGCGAGGAGCGCGACGAGAAGTGCCAGTCATCATCGATAGTGTCCTTCGCGCTGGCGAGGGCAAGATCCTGCGCAAGCTCAAGCGGCTCGCCCATCAGGTCAACTCGATCGAAGAGGACTTCGCCGCGCTGAGCGACGCGGAGCTGCGGGCGATGACCGACGAGTTCAGGCAGCGCCACGCGGACGGCGAGTCACTCGACGACCTGCTCCCCGAGGCGTTTGCCGCCGTCCGCGAGGCAGCCAAGAGGACCATCGGCCAGCGGCTGTTCGATGTGCAGCTGATGGGCGGCGCCGCACTGCATATGGGCAATATCGCCGAGATGAGGACCGGCGAGGGCAAGACGCTGACGGGTGTCCTGCCCGCGTACCTGAACGCGCTCGGCGGCAAGGGCGTGCACATCATCACGGTGAACGACTACCTCGCCAAGTTCCACGCCGAGTGGATGGGGCGGGTGCACCATTTCCTCGGCATAGAGGTCGGCTGCATCCTGGCCCAGATGGAGCCAGACGAGCGGCGCAAGCAGTACGACGCCGACATCACCTACGGGACCAACAACGAGTTCGGCTTCGACTACCTCAGGGACAACATGGCCTGGGGCCTCGAAGAGCGCGTCCAGCGGGGCCATGCCTACGCCATCGTGGACGAGGTTGACTCGATCCTCATTGACGAGGCCCGTACCCCGCTGATCATCAGCGGGCCCGCGGACCAGAACAGCCGCTGGTATCTCGAGTTCGCCAAGATCGCGCCGCGGCTCCGCCGGGGCGCGGACGGCGAGGGCGATTACGAGGTCGACGAGAAGAAGAAGACCGTCGGCATCCTTGAGGTCGGCGTGGAGAAGGTCGAGGACATCCTCGGCATCGAGAACCTGTACGAGTCGGTGAACACGCCGCTGGTCAGCTTCCTCAACAACGCGTTGAAGGCCAAGGAGCTGTACAAGAAGGACAAGGATTACGTCGTGATGAACGGCGAGGTCCTGATCGTGGATGAGTTCACCGGCCGCATGCTGCACGGGCGCCGCTACAGCGAGGGAATGCACCAGGCCATCGAGGCCAAGGAAGGCGTGCAGATCAAGGACGAGAACCAGACGCTCGCCACGATTACGCTGCAGAACTATTTCCGCCTGTACGAGAAGATCGCCGGCATGACCGGCACGGCGACCACCGAGGCGAACGAATTCCACCAGACCTACAAGCTCGGCGTGGTCCCGATCCCCACCAACAAGCCGATGATCAGGGCCGATCAGCCTGACCTGGTCTACCAGACGGTGCAGGCCAAGTTCCAGGCCTGCGTGGACGACATCGTCGAGCGGCACGGGGCCGGCCAGCCCGTGCTCGTCGGGACGACCAGCGTGGAGAAGTCAGAGATCGTGTCCAAGATGCTCAAGCGGCAGGGCATCCCGCACGAGGTGCTGAACGCCAAGTACCACGAGCGCGAGGCAGCGATCATCGCGCAGGCCGGCCGCAAGGGCGGGGTCACCGTCGCCACCAACATGGCCGGCCGTGGCACGGACATCATGCTCGGCGGCAACCCCGAGTTCATCGCGGACCTTGAGCTGCACCAGCGCGGGCTATCTCCGGTCGAGACGCCAGAAGACTTCGAGGCAGCGTGGCCGGAGGCGGTGGAGAAGGCCAGGCGGGCAGTGGCTGAGGAGCACGAGGAGGTCGTCGCGGCGGGCGGCCTGTACGTGCTCGGCACCGAGCGGCATGAGTCGCGCCGGATCGACAATCAGCTCCGCGGCCGGTCCGGCCGCCAGGGCGACCCGGGAGAGTCGCGGTTCTACCTGTCGCTTGAGGACGACCTGATGCGGATGTTCAACGCGGAGAAGGTCGCCCACTTTATGGAGTGGCTGAAGACGCCGCCGGAGGTGCCGATCGAGTCGAAGGCGGTCAGCCGCTCGATCAGGTCGGCCCAGACCCAGGTGGAGCAGCAGAACTTCGAGATCCGCAAGGACCTGCTGAAGTACGACGACGTGATGAACCGCCAGCGGCACGTTATCTATGACGAGCGGCGCGAGGTGCTCGAAGGCGCGGACATGCACGAGCAGATCCGCGGCATGCTCGATGAGGTAGTCGAGGGCTATGTCGTTGCGGCGACCAGCGACGGCTTCCCCGAGGAGTGGGATCTCGATCAGCTCTGGCGCGCATTCCGCCAGCTGTACCCCCGCGGCATCACGATCGATGAGGTGGTCGAGGAGGCAGGCGGGGAGCGTGCCGGGCTGTCGACGGAGTTCCTGACGGAGGTCATCCGCCGGGACGCGCAGGCGGCCTACGACCGCCGCGAGGAGGAACTGACGCCCGAGGTCATGCGCGAGCTGGAGCGGCGGGTGGTCCTGTCGGTGCTGGACCGCAAGTGGCGGGAGCACCTGTACGAGATGGACTACCTGCGCGACGGCATCGGGCTGCGCGCGTGGGCGCAGCGCGACCCGCTGGTGGAATACCAGCGGGAGGGCTTCGACATGTTCAGCGAGATGATGGAGGGGATCAAGGAGGAGTCGGTCGGCAGCCTCTTCAACCTTCAGGTGCAGGCGCAGGAAGCCCCCATCGTCGAGGAAGCGGTTCCGGACGCCGGACCGCAGGCGTTCGCGCCGGGGACGGCCCCCGCGGCTAACGGCGGCCAGCCCCGCCGGTCCAGGCCACTGGCTTCCCCCCGTGCTGCTCAGGGCGCTCCGGATCGCCCCGTGATTCCGGCGGGCCTCGCGCCCCGCGGACCTGCTCAGCCGCCGCGGCCTAGCGGCCTCCAGTACAGCGCGCCCAGTGAGGACGGGACAGGGAAGTCCGAGCTGCGGGCTGAGTCTGCTGGCGATGCCGCCGGCGGCAGGGTCGGCAGGAACGACCTGTGCCCCTGCGGCTCCGGGCGTAAGTACAAGCGCTGCCACGGTGATCCGCGTACCCGCCAGGGCGCCTGATTCAGGCGGCCTCCACCGCGGTGCAGACCCACCGCGCCGCCTGCGCGTCGCGCCCCGGGCTGGCCGCGCGCGGGCCGTCCCGTTCCAGCCGGATGGCCAGCGCCCGCACCCTCGGCCCGACGCCGATGATCACGGTCATCTCCACGACGTCGGTGGCCGGCCGGAAGGTGACGACGCGCCGCACGCGAGGCTGTTCGCCGGCCGCCAGCAACGGCCCCAGGCGCTGGATGTGCCGCCGCGTGCGCTCGGTAGTCCATGCCGCGATCTGGCGCGGAGGGCGAGAGCCGGCCAGCGTCTCCGCCAGAACCTGGGCGAACTGGCTGGGCCAGCCGGGCGGCGCAGCGGGAGCCCGGGCCGGCGATCCTGCCGCCGCCGGCTGATGCTGGGGCGGCCGCCCGCCTGGCGCTACCTGCCCGCCCCGGCCCGGTCTTTCGTCCGGCAGCAGCCCGTCGTGCAGCGGCTCGGCACTGGCCTGGCACGGCCGCTGGCTGGTGCCTAGCTCATCGTCGTAGGGCGGCGCGGAGTCGGGGATCGCGAGCAGCCGGACAGCGACGGCATCCGGCAGCGGACGCCATTCAGCGGGCGGCCGGACGAAGCCAGGAACGAGCGGCAGAACTACCGGCAGCACCACCGGCGGCGGCATCACCGGCGCGCCAGGTAAGGTCCCCGTTCCCCCCGCCTCGCCGGGGGCGTGCTGCGTTCCTGCCGAGGCTGGGGGATCCGATGACATCTGACCTCCGGGGAGACACGCGCTCTTCATCTGCTCATCCCGGCGCAGTCGGCCGGCCGCCAGATCAGGCCCCCGGAGGCACCTGCGTTTCCGGCTTGCCTGAGTTCTACCTGCCGCTGGTGACATTTTGCGAGCGGGCACGGCCGCGGCCCGGCCCGGCCCGGCGCGCGCGGCCGGAATGCCGGGGCCGTCCGGCGGGTTCAAGACTCGGTGAGGACTGGAACAGTCTCATCTGCCACCTGGAGAGAAAGTGTCACTGCCGCCCCTGGTCACGCCCGCTGCAGACCTCAGTGTTGATGAGGTCAGGCGATATTCACGCCACCTGATCATTCCTGATGTCGGAATGACCGGGCAGAAGCGCCTGAAGAACGCGCGGGTGCTGTGCGTCGGGGCGGGCGGGCTTGGTTCCCCGGCTCTGCTCTACCTGGCGGCCGCCGGCGTTGGCACCCTCGGCGTCGTCGACTTCGACCTCGTCGACGAGTCCAACCTGCAGCGGCAGGTCATTCACGGCCAGTCTGACATCGGCAGGCCGAAGGCCGAGTCAGCGCGTGACAGCATCCTGCAGATCAACCCCTACGTCGAGGTCATCCTGCATGAGACGCAGCTCGACTCCGACAACGCGCTGGAGATCTTCGCCCAGTACGACCTGATCGTCGATGGCACCGACAACTTCGCCACCAGGTATCTGGTGAACGACGCCTGCGTGCTGCTCGGCAAGCCCTACGTCTGGGGATCGATCTACCGATTCGATGGCCAGGCCAGCGTTTTCTGGGCCGAGTATGGCCCGTGCTACCGCTGCCTTTACCCGGAGCCGCCGCCGCCCGGCATGGTGCCGTCCTGCGCCGAGGGCGGCGTCCTGGGCGTGCTCTGCGCCTCGATCGGATCCATCCAGGTCAATGAGGCCATCAAGCTGATCGTGGGAATCGGCGACTCGCTCGCGGGGCGGCTGATGATCTATGACGCGCTGGAGATGAGCTACCGGTCGGTGCGAGTAAGGAAAGATCCTGAATGCGCGATATGCGGTAAGAACCCGACGATCACCGGCCTCATCGACTACGACGCGTTCTGCGGGACGGTTTCCGAGGATGCCCAGCAGGCCGCCGCGGGCTCGACGATTACCGCCAGGGAGCTGAAGGAGATGCTCGACCGTGACGATGACATCTTCCTGGTGGACGTCAGGGAGCCGAATGAGTACGAGATCGTCTCTATCCCCGGGGCTGTCCTGATCCCGAAAGACCAGTTCCTGTCCGGGGCCGCGCTTGAGCGTCTTCCGCAGGACAAGCGGGTAGTACTGCACTGCAAGAGCGGAGCCCGGAGCGCTGAGTGCCTGGCGATCGTGAAGAACGCCGGCTTCACTGACGCGGCCCATGTAGGCGGAGGTGTCCTCGCGTGGATCAGCCAGGTCGATCCGTCCCTGCCTGCGTACTGAACCGCGCCCGGGCAAACCTTCTGGCTGCGAACCCAGGTAGGTTAACGCAGGCCGTAACATGCCGGTGTGGCCATCCAGCCAGAAAATCCGGGCAACGGTAGCGGCCCGGCGCAGACCGACCCGGGAGAACCGCGCCGCCAGCCCGCTGATCCCGGCCGGGCAGCGCCTCCCCGGCCGGCTGCCGCGGCTGGCGCGCCCGCCGGTCACCGCAACTGGCGTTCCGGGCTGACCCTCGCCGCGCTCGTGCTCGGGCTCGCCGGGCTGACGGCCTCAGCCGCCGGCATCGCCGTTCAGATGCTCCCCCGGCGCTTCAGCGCGGCACAGCAGGAGCAGATCATGACCTGGGAGTCCGCGCGGCGCTGGCGGGTATTGCCGGCCGGGAAGATCTTCCCGGCGACCGTCGGGTACCAGCTGCCGGCCTACGCGCTGTTCGCCAGCTCCGTGCTGCCGCTCACCGCGCGCCGGGTGGGGATCGCCCGGCAGGCGAGCTGCGCGGCGGCCGCCGATCCGGCCGCCGCCGCGGTGCTCGACCGGCATGGCTGCGCGAAGATGCTCAGGGCCACCTACATCGATGCGACGGGCAGCCTTGTCGTCACGGTGGGAGTGGCGGTGATGCCAGGGCAGGCCGCGGCTGAAGCCTCGATCCGCGCTCTTCCGGTCCAGCAGGGGCTGCGGGCCGGCGTGCGGTCGCTGGCGTTCCGCAACACGCTGACCGCGGGATTCGGGGACGCGCAGCAGCAGCTTTCCATGGCCATCAGCCGGGGCCCCTACCTGATTCTCTCCGCTGCGGGCTACTCCGACGGCAGGCCGCGGGTCGCGGGGTCGTCCGACGCCTACGACGACGAGGAGATGACCAGCCTGGCCAGCGGCGTCGCCGACGCGGTCGGAGCTCCGCTCGGCGCGCTGCCCCCGCTGCCCCGCTGCCCCGGAACCCCTGGATGCTGAGCGCGCCCGCTGCCAGCTGGCGGCTGTCCCTGAGCTGCCTACTCGCGCTGACATCGGCGGCTGCCGTCGCCGTCTCGGCAGCGGCGGGCCCGGCCAGCGCCGACAGCGTGCGAGACGCCCAGCAGTGGGTGCTCGACGCTGTCGACGCGCCGGCCGCATGGCCGGTGAGCCAGGGCCAGGGCGTGGTTGTCGCCGTCATCGACAGCGGTGTCAATCCCGACGTGTCCGATCTGGTCGGCTCGGTCATCACCGGGCCCGATTACAGCGGCGTCAACACGCCGCCGTCCAATCCCGACTGGGGCATGCACGGGACGTGGATGGCCTCGATCATCGCCGGCCACGGGCACGGCTTCGACAGCGGAGTCAGCGGCGTGGCGCCGAAGGCGAAAGTGCTCTCGATCCGCGTGCTCCCTGACAAGAAGGACCCGGCCTACGCGCAGTACGAGCAGGAGCCCGTCAGCCGCGGCCAGCGTGCGCTCGCGAAGGCCATCAGGTACGCGGTCACGCACCGGGCAGGCGTCATCAGCATGTCCCTGGGATACGGCTCGGCCAGCAGGGTTGTCAGGTCGGCGCTCCAGGACGCGCTCAAGCACAAGGTCGTGGTCGTGGCCTCGGCCGGCAACTCCGGCAATGCCGCGACCAACCGAGCCCGCAAGCACGCACCGTACTCGTTTCCCGCCGACTACCCGGGAGTGCTCGGGGTGGCAGCGGTCAACAGAGCCGGCATCCCGGCCTACTTCTCCAGCGACAATCTGTCCGTCCAGGTGGCCGCACCGGGCGTCCGGGTCCTCGCCCAGGGCAATAACGGGCAATACTGGCTAGTCAACGGCACCAGCCCGGCCTGCGCTCTGACGGCTGGCGTAGCAGCCCTGATCAAGTCGGTGTACCCGGGCATGCCGCCCGCCCTTGTCGTCCAGGCCATCGCGGCCAGCGCGCAGCACCCGCCGGGCGGATATAACGACCGGGTCGGCTTCGGCACGGTGGACGCCGCCGCGGCACTCAGCGCGGCGGCCCGTCTCACCAGGTACGTGCCGGATGGCCGCGGCCTGCACACGGGCAGCCATTTCGGCGGTGGCCCGGCGGCGATTCCGCCGCCCCCCGTCCGGTCCCGCGGGATCGGGCAGCTCGTGCTTTTTTGCCTGCTCGCGGTTGCCTGCCTGGGGATGACAGCGATCGCCGCCAGCCGGCTCGTCCTGACCAGGTCAAGCGGGGCTGGCGCGAGTGACCCGGCCGGCTTGGCGCTGGCTGCCGTGCAGCCGGCCTGGAGCCAGCTGGACGATACAGGGCTGGATAACGCCAGGCCGGACGGAACCGGGCTGGTCAGCGTCGGCCTGAACGGAGCCAGCCGGGATCACAGCTCCCCGGAGGTGAGCCCTCCGGAGCCGAGCCCCGCGGACATCAGCCCTACGGACATCGGTCCCTCAGACGTCATCCCGGCGGACGTCAGTCCCGCGGACATCGGTCCCTCAGATGTCAGCCCCNNGGACATGAGCCCTGCGGACATGGGCCCCTCAGACGTCAGCCCTGCGGACATGAGCCCTGCGGACGTCAGCCCCTCAGACGTCAGCCCTGCGGACATCAGCCCTGGGGACATGAGCCCTGCGGACATCAGCGGAGAAGACGTCACGCAGGAGCTGCCGCAGCCCGGGTACGGAGATGGGGAGTGAGGGCCGGAACGCGGACTGCTCGTGGCCCGGACCGTGCACTGGGCGACCGTGNNCTGGGCGACCGTGCACTGGGCGGCCGGGCGCGTACGCCGCCGGGCGGGACGCCCGATGACTTCGCCAGCCGGGTGCTCGACGTGGCGGAGGCGATACCGCCAGGGCGGGTCATGTCCTACGGCGATATCGCCGACTACCTGGGCCGTGGCGGCCCGCGCCAGGTTGGCCGGGTGATGGCGCTGTGGGGCGGCGGGGTGGCGTGGTGGCGGGTCATCCACGCGGACGGATCCCTGCTGGCCGGTCACGAGCGGGAGGCCGCGGCCAACTACGCCGGCGAGGGCACGCCGATGCGGCCCGCCGGGGATGGCCACCGCAGCCGGGTGGACATGCGGCTTGCTCGCTGGGATGGCGTGAGCTGACGACTGCCTCCGCCGAATGCCCGGCGGATGTCAGAAGGCTCTGCTGGAATGCGTTACTGACATGGAAACGCACCCGCCCGTCTACCGGCTGGTCCGCGGCAGCATGCCGCCGTCCCGCCCGCCCCAGCTGGACACCGATCAGCTCCGGGTAGTCAGCCATGCCGGCGGACCGCTGCTGGTCCTGGCAGGCCCGGGCACCGGCAAGACCACCGCCATCGTGGCGGCCGTGACCGACCGGATCGCCCGCCGCGGAATCGATCCCGGCCGGGTACTCGTGCTGACCTTCAGCCGTCAAGCGGCCCGCGAGCTGAGAGAGCGGATCACCTTGCGGCTCGGGCGCACCACCTCTGAGCCGCTCGCCCTGACCTTCCACAGTTACGCCTACGCGCTGGTGCGCCGGGAGTTCGTGCTGGCGGGCGACGAGCCGCCCGCCCTGCTGCCCGGCCCTGAGCAGCTGCTCGAGGTACGGCGCCTGCTGCACGGGGAGGCCGCGGACGGCGGTGCGCGCTGGCCGGAGCGGCTCCGGCCAGCGCTTGGCACCAGGGGATTCGCCGTGGAACTGCGCGACTTCCTGCTCCGTGCGGCCGAGCGCGGCCTGGACGGGGGCGGCCTGGCAAGGCTGGGCCGGCAGCGCGGTCGCGACGACTGGGAAGCCGCAGGCGGGTTCCTCGACCGCTACGCCGCCCGCTTCGATCTCGCTCCGGTGCCCGCCTACGACTACGCGGAGATCGTCAGGATCGCCGGGCGCCTCCTCGGGCGGACCGCGGTCAGGGACCGGGAACGGCGCGCCTACGACGTCGTCCTTGTGGACGAGTACCAGGACACCGACCCGGCGCAGGAAGAGCTGCTGCACGCGCTGGCCGGCGACGGCCGCGAGCTCATCGTGGTCGGCGATCCCGATCAGTCCATCTACGGCTTCCGCGGTGCGGACACCCGCGCGATCATGCGTTTCCCCGATCGCTTCCGGACGCCCGACGGGCAGCCCGCACGGGTGATCGCGCTGCGCACCTGCCGGCGCAGCGGCCCGGTCCTGCTGGCCGCGTCGCGGCGGGTAGCGCGCAGGCTGCCGGGAGCGCTCGGCGCGAAAACCCCCGATACCGAACGGGGCCATCGTGAGCTGGCCGCCCTGCCAGACGCCGTCCCCGGGACCGTGCGGGTAACCATCGCCGCCAGCGCCACCCAGGAAGCCGCGGTGATCGCCGACACGCTCCGCCGCGCCCACCTGATGGACGGCGTGAGCTGGTCGTCGATGGCTGTGCTCGTGCGGTCAGCGACCCGGCAGGTGCCGCTGCTGCAGCGCGCCCTGGCCGCGGCGGGAGTTCCGGTGACCGTCGCCGGTGATGAGCTCCCGCTGGCGGCTGAGCCGGGGACCCGGCCGCTGCTGACGCTGCTGACCTGCGCCCTCCAGCCCGGTGCGCTGGACGAGGAGACCGCTGCCGAGCTGCTCACCGGACCGCTCGGCGGCACCGACGCCCTCGGCCTGCGCCGTCTCCGCCGCGCGCTGCGCGGCGCTGCGGAGGCCGCTGGCGAGCCGCTCAGGGAGGATCCGATGGCGGCGGCGCTGCGCGATCCGCGCGAGCTGACGCTGGCGAGCTGGCCGGCCAGGCAGCTCGCCAGCGAGCAGGCGGCGGCTGCACCCGGCGGGTCCGCGGGCGAGGCTGACCGCCGCGGCACCGGTCCAGCGCCCGCTTCGCCGATCGCCGTCGCGCGGCGGGTCGCGGCGCTGCTGGAGCTCGCCAGGCAGACCGCGGCTGGCGGCACTGCGCATGAGGTGCTCTGGGCTGTGTGGCACGCCTCCGGGCTGGCTGGAGCCTGGCAGGCGGCCAGTGCGGCGGGCGGGAGCAGGGGCGCGGCGGCGGACGCCGACCTCGACGCCGTGGCCGCGCTGTTCGATGCCGCCAGCCGGTTCACCGACCGGCTGCCGCCCGGCTCGCCGCGGCTTTTCCTGGACAGCGTGGCCGGGCAGGAGATCGCTGGGGACACGCTGGCCGAGCGCAGCCCGCAGACCGATGCCGTCGCCGTCCTGACCGCGCACCGGGCCAAGGGGCTGGAGTGGGACCTGGTTGTCGTGGCCGGCGTCCAGGAGGGCACCTGGCCGGATCTGCGGATGCGCGGCTCGCTGCTCGGCATGGACGAGCTCGTCGATGCGGTGGCAGGCGATCAGGACCGCGCAGGCGCAGCCGACGCGGCCGCGGCCGCGCTGAGTTCCAAGCTGCTGGCCGAGGAGCGCAGGCTCTTCTACGTCGCGGCCACCCGGGCGCGCCGGGTGCTTGTCGTCACGGCGGCAGGCGGGGAAGACAGCGAGGAGCGGCCGTCCAGGTTCCTTGCCGAGCTGGCCGGCGCTGAGATCGAGATGGAGCACGTGGCCGCGGCGGGCCGGGGCTGGCTGTCGCTGCCCGCACTGACCGCGGACCTACGGCGCACCGTGGCTGACCCGGCGGGCCCGCCGGAGCTGCGCCGTGCGGCGGCGGCCCAGCTGGCGCGGCTCGCCGTGGCCGGGGTGCGCGGGGCAAGCCCAGCGCAGTGGTATGCGCTGACCGAACTGTCCGGCCCTGGCGCACTGACCGACGGGGAGGTGCGGCTGTCGCCGTCCCAGGTGGAATCGTTCACCAAGTGCGGGCTGCGCTGGCTGATCCAGTCCGCGGCCGGCGCGAGCTCGCCCAGCGTGCTCGGTCATCTCGGCACCGTGATCCATGCCGCCGCGGTGCTCGCCGCCGACGGCGCCGACGACTCGGACATCACCAAGCGCATCGACGAGATCTGGCATCACCTCGACTTCGGCAGCCCCTGGTACAGCACCAGGCAGCGGGAGCAGGCCGAGCGGATGGTCCGCAAGTTCCTGGACTGGCACCGGGCAAACCCGCGGGAGCTTGTCGCGTTCGAGCGGGACCTGCGTGTCCGGGTCGGCCGGGTACTGATCACCGGCCGGGTCGACCGGCTGGAGCGCGACGGCGACGGGAGCGCGATCATCGTCGACCTCAAGACCGGGACGAGTAAGCCGCCCGACGGCGAGCTGGACAGGAACCCGCAGCTCGGCGTCTACCAGCTCGCGGTCATGCTCGGCGCGTTCGAGGCGCTCGGGCTGACCGAGCCCGGCGGCGCCGAGCTCGTCCAGGTCGGTAAGGCCAGCCTGGCGGCTCGGGCCAGGGTGCAGCGGCAGCGGCCGCTCGGGCAGGATCCGGACCCGGACTGGGCGAGGGAGCTGGTCGAGACCGTCGCGGCGGGTATGTCCGGGTCCGTCTTCGAGGCGAAGGTGAATCCAGGCTGCCGGACCTGCCCGGTGGCGGCCTGCTGCCCGGTGCACGAGCGCGGCGGACAGGTGACCCCGTGACCGGCGGCCAGGTGGCCCAGTGACCGGCATCCGGTACGCCCCGGCGCAGCTCGCGCGCCTGCTCGGCGTGGCTGAGCCGACCGCCGAGCAGGCCGCCGTGATCTCCGCGACCCCGGGCCCGATGGCGGTGATCGCCGGAGCGGGCTCCGGCAAGAGCGAGACGATGGCCGCCCGGCTGGTCTGGCTGGTGGCGAACGGCCTGGCCAGGCCGGAACGGGTACTGGGCCTGACCTTCACCAGGAAGGCCGCGGCCGAGCTCGCGCAGCGAGTCCGGGTCAGGCTAGACGGCCTGCGCGGTGCTGGCTTCGCTGGTGGCGGTGCTGGTTCCGCTGGTGGCGGTGCCGCCGATGGCGCGCAGGCGGGTGACGACCTGCTGGGTGACCCGGTCGTCTCCACCTATCACGCCTACGCGGGCCGGCTCGTCGCGGATAACGCGCTGCGGGAGGCGCTGGAGCCATCGCTGCGCCTGATCACCCCGGCCGTCGCCTGGCAGCTCGCCGCCAGGGTCGTGGCGTCCTATGACGGGCCGATGGACGCCGTCAGCTGGGCACCGGCGTCGGTGACCGCCGCGGTGCTCGATCTGTCCGGGGAGCTCGCCGAGCATCTGCGCGGACCGGACGACGTCCGCGCGGCCGGCGAGTGGCTGGCCCGCCGCTACGGCGAGCTATCCCGGCCCTCGGCACTTGCCCGCAAGATCATCGAATGCCAGCAGACCCGTGAGCAGCTGCTTCCGCTGGTGGCCGCCTACGCCGCGGCCAAGGCCGCGAGGGAGGTCATTGACTACGGGGACCAGATGGCCCTGGCAGCGCGGATCGCCGCGGCGCATCCGGAGGTCGGCGCGGCCGAGCGGGCTCGGTACCAGGTCGTGCTGCTGGACGAGTACCAGGACACCAGCCATGCCCAGCTGGTGCTGCTGCGCGCGCTTTTCGGCGGCGGGCACCCGGTCACCGCGGTCGGTGACCCATGCCAGTCGATCTACGGCTGGCGCGGCGCGAGCGCGGGCAACCTGCTCAGGTTCGCCGCGGACTTCCCGCCCCGGGGCGGCGGCCCGGCCCCCGTGCGGCTGCTGTCCACCAGCTTCCGCAACACCGGGCGGGTCCTCGACGCGGCCGCCGCGCTGCAGGCGGGACTGCGCGCGGCCGCGCCTGGTGTGCCCAGGCTGGTCGCCCCCCCGGGGCGCGCAGGCCGCGGCAAGGTCGTCTGCGCGCTGCTGGAGACCGCGGCGGACGAGGCAGCCTGGGTGGCCGGCCAGCTCGCCGGGCTACTCAGCCTCCCGCCCGGCGCCGCGCCGGACGGGAGTCCCTGGCCCGACGGCCGCGACGACCCGGTACGCCCGTCCGACATCGCCGTGCTGTGCCGTAAGCGGGCACAGTTCCCCGCGCTGCGCACCGCGATCGAGGCACGCGGCATCCCGGTCGAGGTGGTCGGGCTGGGCGGGCTGCTCACCGTGCCGGAGGTCCAGGACATCGTCGCCACGCTGCGGGTCATGCACGACCCGGGCGCGGCCGACGCGCTGGCCAGGCTGCTCACCGGCCCGCGGTGGCGGATCGGGCCGCGGGACCTGGTCGCGCTCGGCCGCCGGGCCCGCCAGCTCACCGGCCAGGCGAGGATGTCACCCCGGCCACCGGAGGGACAGGCTCCCCGGCCAGCTGAGGCACAGCTGCCCGTTCCTGATCTTGATGTGATGAGCCAGGCGGTCACGGATTTCACCGCGGATCCCGGCAGCCTGGTGGAGGCGCTGGACGATCTCGGCGGGCCCGACGGCTATTCCGCGGCCGGCTACGGCCGGCTGGCCGCGCTGGCCGCGGAACTGCGGGCGCTGCGCGGCCACGCCGGCCGGCCGCTGCCCGAACTGGTCGGCGAGGTCGAGCGCGCGCTCGGGCTCGACATCGAGGTGTCCGCGCGGCCCGGGGCCGGCCCGGCGACCGCCCGCGCCGACCTGGACGCGTTCGCTGACGCCGCGGCGGCGTTCGCCGGGGACCGGGAGGAGGCCACGCTAGGCGCGTTCCTGGCCTACCTGACCGCTGCCGAGGACGAGGAATTCGGCCTGGAGGCGGGCCGGGTCGGCGAGGCGGACTCGGTCAAGCTGGCGACCGTGCACTCAGCCAAAGGGCTGCAGTGGGCCGCCGTCATCGTTCCCGGGCTCGCCGACGGGCCGAAGGCGCATATGTTTCCCGCGCGGCCGAGGGTAACGACGCGGTGGACGGAGAATCCGCGGCTGCTCCCGTTCGGCCTGCGGGGGGATACAGCAGACCTGCCCGGGCTGGCCGGCCTCGACGGTGCGTCGCTGTCCGATTTCGCCGACTCGTGCGCGGAACGCGACCTGGCCGAGGAACGCAGGCTGGCGTATGTCGGGACTACCCGGGCCGCGTTCTGGCTGGCGTGCGCCGGCTACTGGTGGGGGAGTGGCACGTCAGCGCTCGGCCCGTCGGTCTTCCTGGAGGAAGTCCGTGCGGCCTGCGAGTCGGGCGCGGGCACGGTCGCGTGCTGGGCGCCGCCACCGGAGCCCGACGCGGAGAATCCCGCGCTCGCCGAGCCCGCAGCCGCGTTGTGGCCAACCACCATCGGGGGTTCGCGGTACGAGGCGGTCCGCGCGGCGAGGGCGCTGGTCGACGAGGCCATCGCGGCCGCCACGACGTCTTCTGCTTCTGCTTCTGCTTCTGCTTCTGCTTCTGCCGCTACTGCTGGCGACGATGACGAGCCCGGCGCGGGCCGGCTGAGCGAAGCCGACCGGGCACTGATCGCGGCCTGGTCCAGGGACACCAGCCTGCTGCTTGCCGAGCGGGAACAGCGCCGCGGCGAGCAGGCCATGGCCGTCTTGCTGCCGCAGCGCATTCCGGTGTCCTCGCTCGTGACCATCGCCCGGGACCCGGCTGAGCTAGCCCAGCAGGTGCGGCGGCCGATGCCGAGGCCGCCCGCGCCGCACGCTCACCGGGGCACCGCCTTCCACCGCTGGCTGGAGGAACGGTTCGGGCCGCAGCGGCTGCTCGACCCGGGTGATCTGCCCGGCGCTGCCGACGACGAGCCGGGCGAGCTCGATGACCCGGAGCTGACCGGGCTGATGCAGCGATTCGAGGACGGAGAGTGGGCCAGCCGGTGGCCGTCTGAGGTCGAGGTGCCGTTCGAGACGCTGATCGGCGGCCGGCTGGTGCGAGGCCGGATTGACGCCGTGTTCGCTGACTCTGCCGAGGGCGGGTTCGACGTGGTGGACTGGAAGACCGGCCGCCGGCCGCGATCGGCCGCCGAGAGCCGGGCCGCGGCCGTCCAGCTGGCGGCCTACCGGATCGCCTGGGCGGCGCTGGCCGGGGTATCAGTCGGGCAGGTCCGGGCTGCGTTCTACTACGTCCGGGATGGCGTGACAGTGCGGCCGGCTGACCTGCTCGATCTGGCTGGCCTGACCGCGCTGATCGAGGACATCCCGCTCGCCAGGTAAGTGGGCACCGGCCAGCGGCCAGGCTTGAGCCATTCTTCGTGAGTTCCCTCCTGGCGACGAGACGGCCCGCTATGAGGCGCGCGTTCTCGCCGTTTGTCGGCTGGTGCTGGCTGGATCTTTACCTGCTCTATGACGAGAGCACCGCCGACGTGTTCCTGGCCTCCTGCTTCGCTGAGCTCCGTCCGCTTACTGCTGCCACGGCGGTGCTGGTTCCCTGTGGGCTCCCTGCGCTGCGCCGCTCGCTAGAGTGCTGATCATCATCGGGCGAGAAGGCGGATCCTCAGCATGGACGTTCGTGGCTACATCGACCAGCACGCGCCGGAGTTCTTCGGCGCGCTCAAGCAGTGGCTGGCTATCCCTTCGATCTCCGCCGACCCCGGCCGGCACGGCGACGTCCGCCGGTCCGCCGAATGGCTGGCCGGGCACCTGCGCAACACCGGCTTCCCGGTGGCAGAGATCTGGGAGACGGGCACCGGCCAGGCGGCGGGCATGCCGGCGGTCTTCGCGCACTGGCCGGCGGCCGATCCCGCCGCGCCGGTGGTGCTGGTCTACGGTCACCACGACGTCCAGCCGGTCGAGCCGGTCGATGAGTGGGACTCCCCGCCATTCGAGCCTGCCGAGCGCGACGGCAAGCTGCTGGCCCGCGGCGCTTCGGACGACAAGGGGCAGGTGCTGTTCCACGCGCTCGGCGTGCGCGCCTGCCTCGCGGCCGGCGGGCGGGCCGCACCGCCGGTCACCCTCAAGCTGCTGATCGAGGGGGAGGAGGAGTCCGGCTCGCCGCACTTCGCCGAGTTGCTGCGCAGCCAGCGGGACCGGCTCGACTGCGACGTGATCGTTGTCACCGACACCTCCATGTGGGCCGCGGACGTGCCGTCCATGTGCGTGGGCATGCGGGGGGTGATCGACGCGCAGATCGACCTGACCGGCCCGGAGCGGGATCTGCACTCGGGCTCCTTCGGCGGCGCGGTGCCCAATCCGCTGCATGTGCTCGCGGACCTGCTGGCAGGCCTGCATGACGCCGACGGCAGGATTGCCCTTCGCGGGTTCTACGACAACGTGGCCCCCCTTTCCGAGCAGGAACGAGGCCTTCTCAGCCTGCTCCCCTTCGACGAGCAGGCATGGCTGGCTGACGCCGGTCACAGCGGCGCCGCCGCGGGCGAGGCAGGCTTCAGCACCCTGGAACGGATCTGGGCCCGGCCGACCGCCGAGATCAACGGCATGTGGGGAGGCCACACGGGGCCGGGCGGCAAGACGATCATCCCGCGGGACGCGCACGCGAAGCTGTCGTTCCGGCTGGTCGCGCGCCAGGAGCCAGCGGACGTCGCGGCGGCGCTGCGGGAGTACGTGGCGGAGCGCACGCCGCCGGGGATCAAGGCGACCGTGACGATCGGCGGTCCCGGCGTGCGGCCGTGCTCCTCGCCCGTCGACGCGCCCGCGGTGCTGGCGGCGCGGCGCGCCCTGCAGCGGGCGTTCGGCCGTGCGGTGCTTTTCACCCGGGAAGGCGGCAGCGGACCCGAGGCCGACCTGGCTGACATCCTGGCGGCGCCGCTGGTCTTCGTCGGCGTCGGCCTGGATGAAGATTGCATCCACGCCCCGAATGAGAAGGTCGACATGTCGCTGCTGCTCAAGGGCGCGGAGGCAGTCGCGTACCTATGGGACGAACTCGCCGAGGCAGCCGGCGAGCTGGCCGCGGCGGCCGGGAAGCTGGTGGCAGCGCCGTGAGCGCTGTACCCGGCGTTTCCGCGGCAGATACGGGACTCCTCGGCAGGCTCACACTGGCCCGCAGTGCCGTTGACCGGTCGGCCGAGTGCCGCACGGATACCGGCTGGCTGGATACCGCCTGGGCCGAGCCCGCTACCCGTGTCCTGGTCATTGACGACGGCCGGGCACTGGCCCGGTTCGGCAAGGAGGGAGCGGAACTGGTCTTCGTCTCGCCGCCGGAAGCACCGCGGGGAGTGCGGTTCCTGCTGGGCGTGGACGCGGCCGGGGTGGTGTATTTCGGCGTTCTCGGCCCGCTGCCGGATAGGTCCGCTGGCGACGTCGCGGGCGGCAGCAGCGGGGCGCGATCAGGTGCCGGGCTGGCGGGCTCAGGTACCGGGCCGGCGGAATCAGGGACCGGGCCGGCCGTGCGGCCAGCCAGCCTGCGCGAGGTCGGCCAGCTTCTCGGTGACCGTGACGCGGGCCTGATGACGCACGCGGTTGCCCTGGCGAACTGGCACGCGGTCGCCACGCACTGCTCGCGTTGCGGTGCAGTAACAGAGCCGTTCAACGCCGGGCATTCGCGACGCTGCCCCGTCGACGACAGTGAGCACTTTCCCCGCCTCGACCCCGCGGTGATCATGCTGGTGACGGATCCGGCCGACCGCTGCCTGCTGGCGCGGAATTCAGCCTGGCCAGAGCGGCGCGTATCGATCCTGGCGGGCTTCGTCGAGCCGGGCGAATCTGCGGAGCAGGCCGTCGCGCGCGAGGTCCTGGAGGAGACGGGCATCAGCGTCGGCCAGGTCCGCTACCTCGGCAGCCAGCCATGGCCCATGCCGCACAGCCTGATGCTCGGTTTCCGCGCCGCGGCGCCTGGCGGCCAGGAGATACGGATCGATGACAACGAGATCGCCCAGGCCGGCTGGTTTTCCCGGGAGGACGTGCGGGCCAGCGTGATATCGGGCAGCCTGCTGCTGCCACCGCCGTTGTCGATCGCTCACCGGATCATCGAGTTCTGGTACGGGGAGGAACTTCCCGGCTCCTGGTGACTGTACGCCGGCAGGCTGCGAGGCTGGCTGGCTGTGATGCTGGCGGACGCGCACGTCAGGGCTCTGCCGTGGCAAGATGCCGGAATGATCCCGCAGCCCTCGGAGGCACTACCGGGGCAGCCCATTGCTGACCTTCATGCCGAGGCCATCTTCGGCGCCGCCGCGCCAGCGGACGCCTTCGCTGCGGTACTCATGGAGGCGCGCCTGGTCCTGGCTGACATTGTCAGCCCGCTGCATGCCGAGCTGTGGGGCTCGGACATCCTGGCCGCGCTCGGCAGTGGCGCGGCGGCACTTGTCCCGGCGGCCGAGGACTCGGGCACGCCGGATGCGCTGGCGCTTCTCCGTGCGCTCGGCGCGGTCGGCTCGCCCATGCTCCGCGTCGCTGCCGCGGCCGCCGCAGGCAGGCTAGCGGAGCGCGGCGTCGGGGACCCCGGCTGGGCAGCCTCGGCAGGCGCTCCAGCCGTCGCAGAGTGCTGGTACTACGGTGACGAGCGCGGCGCCCAGGAAGCCGTCACGATGAGCTTCGAGTACGCGCGCGAGTGTCATGTGGTGTCGGTGCTCATCGACCACCGCCGCGGCGGGCGGATCAAGGACGTCTGGGTGGGCGATGCGGAGAACGTGCTCGCCCGGGCCAGGGCCATCACTCGGCAGGACCCGAAGCTGGTCTTCGAGATGATCAGCGCGGCAAACGCCCGCGCCAGGCTTGAGCGGGCGATCGCCGCTGGTGAATGCCCGCAGCAGCCGGAAGAGGCCGCTAACGTGGCGTCGGCGCGGGCAATCCTGCGAGCGAGAGTGGCACTCCTGCCACGCCGTTAGCCAGCCCGGCCTCCGCCAGGGCGACGGCGGAGTGCGCGGGGCAGTAGGGCCCGCCCGGCTATTGCCGCGCTGCTGCCGCAGCCGGGAGTCAGGGAAACCCGGCGAAGTCGGCCATCTGCTCGATCGCGTGGCGGAAAAACTCGTCACCTGGATCGACGACGCCGACGAACTGGCCGAACAGCTCGAAGCTGATCATGCCGAAAAGCTGCGTCCAGGCGATCAGGCCACGGAGAACCACCGGGCCGGGGACCCCCGGCGCGATGGCCGCCGCGAGCACAGCGGCCTGTTCCGCGAGCAGTGGTGACATTGACGAACCCTCGGGCACGCCGCTGATCGCGTCACTTGCCCAGGCGTCGTCCAGCAATCGCCCGAGCATGAGCCCGGCCCGGCTGGCAGGTGCGACGGTCTCCTGCGGTGCCCGGTATCCCGGCACCGGCGAACCGTAGATCAGCGCGTACTCATGCGGACTGGCCGCGGCCCAGCTCCGTACTGAATGGCATATTGCCCGCCAGCGGCCGCGGAGATCGGACCTTGGCTGACCAGCATCGGCTGCCTCTGCCGCCGAGCCAAGCGCGTCATAGGCATCAATTATCAGCGCGGTCAGCAGGCTGTCCCGGCTCGGGAAATAGCGGTAGACGGCCGAGGAAACCATGCCGAGCTGGCGTGCCACCGCCCGCAGGGAGAGGCGCTGCGCGCCTTCGGCGGCGACCTGGCGCCGTGCCTCCTCCTTGATCTCGCGGGTAATCTCCGCCCTTGCCCGTTCACGTGCCGTGCGGCTTGCGCTCATGCGGCTTGCGCTCATGCGGATAAGCCTGCCACGAACTAGACTATCGATCAACAACGAGAGCAGTGCTCTTGACAGCTTCAGCCTGATCAGAGACACTGTTCTTAGTAGAGAGCAATGCTCTCTAAATGCGCCCGCATTGCGGGCCAGGAGCACCCAAGGAGCGCTCGATGACCGCCAATTCCGCCCCCCGTAACATCCAGCCGAAGGGCACGATGACCCGCGTCTTCAACAAGAGCGTCGAGGGCCTGACCCGGCACGGGATAAGCATCTGGGGCAGCCGTGTCCTGGCCGTACGCGGCCGCAGCAGCGGCGGGTGGCGTACAACCCCGGTAAACCCGCTCACTCATGATGGCAAGAGGTACCTGGTCGCCCCGCGCGGTCACACGCAGTGGGTGCGGAACATGCGGGTGGCCGGCGGCGGCGAGCTGCGTGTCGGCCATCGCGTCGAAAGGTTCACTGCTACCGAGCTTGCCGACGAGCAGAAGCCAGCTGTGCTGAGGGCTTACCTGAAGCGGTGGAAGTTCGAGGTCGGCGTGTTCTTCAATGGTGTCGGCCCCGACGCCTCCGACGAGCAGCTGCTCGCGATCGCGCCCGGCTACCCGGTATTCCGCATCACTAAGCAGTAGCTTGCCGGCTTGCCGGCGAACTACGGGGTCAGGGCGAGGGTAGCTCCCTTGCCGTCGAGCAGCCGGTGACAGCCCGGGGCGCCGGAGAATGCAGCAAGCTCGCCACGGGCACGTGCCACCGGACCGGTCGGACCGGCCAGCACCATCCCGTCCGCGCCGACCGCGATCAGCTCTCCTTCACGCCGGAGCAGTACCGGCCCCCCCTGGCTGGCGGAGATGGCCGTCCGGCCGGCCCGCAGGCCATCCAGCACATCCTGCGGGCCGTCGCCCGCGCACTCTACCCACGTGGTCGGCGATCCCGGCTGGGCGTCATCGCCCGGCCGGTGCCAGTCGCTTCCGCCCACCGGGATCGCACCGGGATCCCAGGCAAGCCACCAGGCGAACGGCACGGTCCAGCGCAGGTCGAGCCAGCTCCAATGCCAGACCTCGAGCAGCGGGGGGCGGCGGATCATGGGAATGGTCCAGCTCACGTGCCCGCCGAATGGGTGATTGATGGACATCAGTCCGCCGCGCTGTTCTGCGGCGGTCAGCCAGTCGTCGGCAGGCCTGCGGAAGTCGATCCAGCCGACATCGCCAAGTACGCCCGCATGACCGGCCGCCGTTGTCACCTCCTGGCCCGGCAACAGCGTGATGCCATACCGCGCGGCAGCTGCCGGGAGCTCTGCATGGTGGCTGACCGTGTTGTGATCGGTGATCGCGGCGAAATCGAGCCCGCGTTCGGCGACAAGGCGCGCCACTCCGGGCACCGACAGCGCGCCGTCCGAGTGCATCGTATGGATATGCAGGTCACCCGCGAGCCAGCGCCGTCCGCTGCTGGCTGGCAGCTCGCGGCGGGGTGGCCGGTGCGCGAGAGGCGGCGGCGGGCCAGGCACGGGATCGGGCCGCACGCCGTCGTGCCTGCTGGTGACTTCCGCTGACAGCTGGTAACCAGTCCCGTCCGGCGATAGCTGGTGCAGGCCGACGATCACCAGCCAGGTTCCTGCTTCCAGCTCGCCGGCCAGGTAGCCGGGCGTCGCCGCGTCCGCGGTGATGACGAACGACCGCCGGGCGCCTCCCGACCAGCCCCGGAATCCGCCCGGGCCGATGCAGCCGAGATCGAGCACAGCACCTGCCCGCTCGTATTCGAGCTCGACACGGATCCCGGACGCTCCGGAAGGCACCTCCACCGGCAGGTAATGCCAGGCGGAGGCGAAGCGGTCCTCCAGGGTCCACCGGCCACGGTGCCGCGTCTGCGCCATGTGCCTATCTGACCAGACCTATCCCGATGCCCGCTCCATGGCCGGCCGCAGGCCGGCTCTCTCTACCCGGATGGCGGCTGATAGCGGCCCGGTTAGCCGCGAAGGGCCCCCGTCACCTGGCTGGGCCGGCGCCGGCAATCCGCAAAGAGGCGGTCCTGCCTTCCTGGCCGAAGCAACGAGCGGCCCTTAACCGCCAGAGCCAATGGAGGAACAGGATGACTCAGCATCGGTAGTTACCCACACCTGGTTACGGCCAGCATGCTTGGCGCGGTAGAGGGCGGCGTCGGCCGTTGCCAGCAGTTCGGTGAGCTGACTCCCGGTAGTGCTCAGCGCGGCGACCCCGATAGAGATGGTGATCCTGATGATCTCGGAGCCTGCCTTGTCGTCCGCGTCGATGGGCATCTCGGCGATGTGGGCGCGTATGCGCTCCGCGACACGGCGTGCGTCCTGCTCATCGGTCTGCGGAAGCAGGAGCGCAAATTCTTCACCGCCGAAGCGTCCGACCAGGTCGTATTCGCGCAGGAAAATCTTGATGGTCCGCGAGAGCGCCCGCAGCGCCTTGTCGCCTGCCAGGTGGCCGTACGTGTCGTTGACAGCCTTGAAGTTGTCTACATCGATCAAAGCGACGGCGAGCGACGTCCGGGTGCGGTTGGCACGGGCTACTTCCGCGCTAGCCTCCCGTTCCCAGGTGCCGGCGTTGAGCAGGCTGGTCTTGGCGTCATACCGGGAGTCGTTGACCAGCTGCGCGTGCCGCTGGGAACGCTGGAGCAAGGTAACGAATGGAAGAGCGAAGAGGATGGCCATGGGGCTTTTAGCTATCCCGATCGTCACCAGGACCGCGACGCACAATTCGATCGCATCGTTATGCAGTGGTTCGCGCGTCAGGGCCAGCTTGCGTACGCTGGCAGTTGGATCCTGGCTCTTGACAGCTGTCAGCACCAGGCAGTTATTCACTGCCCACTGCAGTGTGCCGCAGGCCGCAACCGCGAGGATCCACGCTGCAGAACGGGCCTCGGATCCTGGGATGTGCCTGATGACCTCCTGGTTGACGGTGTGGAAAGCCAGGGATGCACCGCCATAGGACAAGCCGATCGCGGCCGCTGTGAAGATCCGTTTGTAGATAGGCATGGACCGGGTGCGAAACTGCGTCAGCATTATCCGCGGGATCGGCCCGATCAGCGCATACACGGGCGGCAGTAGTATCGCGATGGGCAGTTCCCAAACGCCGCCCACGTCCTTGGTCAGGCCCGCGTTCTCCCCCGCGCGGCGGGTCAGCTCGACCGTCGCCAGGCTGCACGCGAGCAGGAAGCCGAACAACAGCAGTTGGCCGGGGTGCAAATCGGTCATCCTGGCGCTCACGCTGATCGCGATCGCGTCAAGGGCAGCGACGGCCAAGATGAACCGAACCAGCCAACGGGGGTTGTCCCAGACCGGCCACGAGCGGACAGCCAGAGCAGGGCCCATAGCACGCTTGGACCGTGCGACGCTCATGTACTTCCTCCGTGATGAACTAGCGGGGGTCCTCGTAAAGCATGCGATGACTGACTTCAGGAGCGTTGCTCCCTATTGTGACAGGCTCCATGTGCTTTTTGTCAAGGTCTGGTTACTCACTGTAAATAGACTGCATAGGTCTCAGTCTAGCAACCGAACAGTTACTTCGTGTCACAACATGAGCAAATCTGACGGTTACAGGTTCAATGTAGAGAATCATGCACATTGAAATTTGTCATCAGCAACATGCAGATTTGACGGCGCGTGGTGTAAGGGAGGCCTGGCATGCGGACCACCGGCTGGAACTAAACGGCAGGCAGATCAGCAGGAGAGACGGCGAGCGCGAAGGGAGGGCGGCCA
>PMSW01000024.1 GCA_003168215.1 Actinomycetota bacterium | reverse complement strand
GGTCAGGCTTACCGCCTCGACCGAGAGCTGACCCTCGCCGCTCCAGTAGACGTCCTTCAGGTGCAGGATCAGCGCGAACTCATCCAAGACGAGCGACGTGCCGATACCGACCGCCAGCGCGGCGAACGAGCGCCAGCCGAGCGAGCCAGGGCCGCCGACCGCCGTGAAGGCTCCGATGATCAGCAGGATGATGCCGGGGACAGAGTGATGAACGTGCGTGCCGCTTGCCGTCACCTGGTTCCGGAATGGGCCGCGGCCGTCGCGAATCATGCGCGTGATCGTCCGGGTCAGCACAAACGTGACGACGAAAGCCAGAAAGCACAGCATCAGGGGCAGCTTGCCTGCCGCGATCACATCACGGTGCCACCATGAGGCCATGCCGCCACCATAGAGGCCAGTCACTGAAGGGCGTGATGGGCAACTTCGGTGCCAGGCGCGGGCTGCTGGTCAGCTGGGGTGGCTTTACCAAGACTGCGCGCCAGGAAGCACGGCGGCTCTTCTTCGAAATCCGGCTCTGGGACTCCGACGCCGTTATCGACAAGCTGCAGGAGGTCTACAACCGCCTCCCCGCCGACGTGCAGGCCGATGTGCCACTCCAGCGCGTCTGGACCCTGCTCCCCGGCGAAGAAGGGTAGACGGTGCGTAACTGAAGCCCGCAGCGTCGCTGACCAAACCTCGAGACGGATCCGCCTAATCTGGCGCGGTCCTCAGGCCGCTGGCGTCGGTATTCGGTGCGCTGGTCATGCGTGCCTTCTACCAGCGCCTATGGGATGCGTTCGTCAGCGGCGGCGCCGGGGCGTTATGGGCGAGTGATCTGAGGCACGCGCTGGACCATTGACCGCGTTGCTAATCGAGCAGTGCGGTGAGCTTCTTCGGCGCGAGGATCCGGTAGCTCTCGGTCACGAGCTCACGGATCTCCTCCCAGTCCGTGTCGTCGGTGAGCAGCACCCCGATGCGATCACGGCCGGCTCGCGGGGTGAAGAACGGGCGGCCAATGGACAGCAACGCCTCGCGCTCGTATGAGTCTGCACGCAACACGAGCAGCGGGACGGGCTTGCCGGCCGGGCCCTCCCGTGCCACTAGCAAACAGAACGACCTCCGCCGGATGTCGAACGAGTGCGCCGTCGATCTCGTTCTAGTTAGTGAACGGTCGACCCGCACCGTCACCTCTGGCAGTGCCCGGCATAGCGTGCGAACCCGCTCGAAGATGTCCTCCGGGACCTCTATAGGTGCGCCCGCGCGAGCGCTCCGGCGCGCCGCTGGCGAACCACCGTCCTTCCCTTGCCGCACCGACGACCTACCGGCGGAACGCGGCTCGGACTGCGGCTGCGGTGGAGCTGTAGTACTCGGACGGTTCGATGAAGCCCCACTCGTTGAACGGGCGGCCGTTGGTGAGGGCACGTCGGTAGCCGAAACAGGCGAGGTAGAGCGTCCGGATATACATGACCGCCTCGAGCCGGTCGAGTTCGTCGTCGGTCGGTTCGACATGTCGGCGGTAGGCGTTGACGGCAGCGTCGATCCACTCCTGGTTCGGCCGACGTGGGTTCCACGAACCCGTGCCCCACACCAGGTAAGCGAAGTCGGCGAGGCGCGGTCCGCGCCCGGACGCCTTCCAGTTGATCGCGACCGGCCCTTGTTCGCTCAGGACGGCGTGATCGGGAGCGTGGAGGAGATTTCCGTGGAGCAAGCCCTCCGGAAGGCCGTGACCGTCGTCGGCCGAGCGCACCTGGTCGCGGAGCTGCTCGAATCGCTCGCGCTCGGCGGCCTGGACCAACGCGTCGACGGCGTCGAGAAACGACAGAGCCGCCAGCAGGTCCTGACGCGGCGTGCCCTCACGGCTCGGGTCCTCACCACTCGCTCCACCCGGGCGGCCGGCGGAATCGTCGTACGGCAGCGCGTGCAGCCGGCCGAGCAGCTCACCCATCATGGCGAACTTCGCGGCACCGTCGGGGAGCCGGGCGCCTTCGACAAACCGCGTCACGAGGACCGCGCTGCCATCGAAGTCAGATACCGCATCATCGACCGCCAGGCGCTCCGCCGGAAAGTCATGCTGCTCCAGGAATCGGAGGATCGCGGCGTCGCCCTCGACACCGGAGCGCGGCCGAGCCGGGGGAAACGCACGGGCGACCCACGGGTCGTCGTCCTTCCTGTCGATGCGGAAGACGTAGGTCTTGTGCACACTGAGCCTGGTCGCCGCGACCGGGTCTATGCCGTAGCGATCCCGGAGATGGGCGAGAAGCAGCTCGGCCACGGGCTCGTGGTTCATTCGCGCACCGAGACCCTCGAGATCCGTCAGCGCTGCGGTGTAGCGCTGCCCGGTCTCCGCGGCGTGGCGCCGGACAACCTTCTTGAAGCTGGCGTCCCTGGTCATGGACAAGCCTCCCCATGACACCCTCGTCCCCCAGCGACGCGGTGTTGGGAGATGCCCTGTGACAATGACGACCGAGAGGGCGAATCCCCTTCGCCTATGGAACCCCGACTGGGGCGGATGTTCCACAGCTCGGCGACCGGTCGCCGCCGCTAGCAACTCTTCCTGAGACGCTCGGTCTTCGTCAAGCGGTTCAAGCACGAGATGACACTGCGGAACTGACCGCATACGCGGCGACGGGCAACCGTCCCAGAACGCGCTCCGATTCAAGCCCCTCAGGCGCCCCCAACCGCCGGAAGCGGGCGCACATAACGGCTGCGGTCAGTCCGGCCGGCGCAGCGACGGATTCGGCGATATGCGCCTGAGCGCGGCCTGAGCTCAGGCCAGGTGTCGACGGGTTGGCCTAGGACCGCCACCTTCGGGTTCGTGACCCGAAAGTAGGCCCCGTAGTTTCCCGGACGTCACTCCGCTTCGTCGAGATGGTCCTTGTCCGCCCGGTGCCGTCGCCTACATAGCCGGAGACCCGGTGCGCCGGGCGCTATCAATGAGCACTGAAGCGCCGGCACTCCGGGCGATGCTAGTGGATCGACATGGTTTCCATTGAGAGGTAGGTTTTCGCGGCCCAGGAGGTGGGATCGTGGGCGAAGTAGCGCTGGATGGCGTTGTTGTTCAGGGCGTTGTCCACTGCGGCCATGATGATGGATTGGTCGAGTACGAGCCGGCGCTGTCCGATGCTGCCGGTGGTCGGGTTGACGGCGTCGTAGAAGCCGCCGTCTGCGGTGTAGATGCCGGGGTAGAGCTGCTGCAGCTTCTCGATGTTGGTGTATGCCTCTTGCGGCAGCACGCTGAGGGCAAGGAAGGAAGCGTACGGGGTCACGACGCTTTCGGTGCCGGCGGTGACGTCTTGCGAAAGCTGATCCCCGGCGGGGAAGTCGAGTCCTTCGACGCCGTACTCGGCATAGTCTCCGGTGTCGTCGGCCGTGCTGGACGGTGACATGCCCCAGACGGGGTCGTGGAGCACCTGGGTGTCGTACTTGATCTGCACCTGGGCATTGCGGAGATCATTAAGGCCGAAGCTGTGCGGCCCCCAGGTCGTTTCGGGTACGACCTCATTCGGCATGAGGGCTTCGAACATGCCGCCAGCCCAGGTAGGGACGTAGGTCAGGGACGTGCCCGGGTAGGTGTAGTGGCCCTCCCAGACGCGGAATTTCTGGCCTGACTGCGGGTCGGTGTAGGTCTGCCAGTAGCCGCCGACGGGCCACTGCCCCTGCCAGGAGAAATCGGGGTCGGTCGAGCATTGCTGCGGTGGCAGGGTGCGCCACGTGCGCCACCAGACGTTGCCGGGCATCTGGTGCAGGCCCATGCCCATGTAGATCGCGATGCGGGGGTCGCTATAGAGGGCGCCGTTATGGTAACTGGCGGGTCCCTGGTCTACGTAGTAGCCGCCGTACATCTG
Organism: Actinomycetota bacterium; assembly: GCA_003168215.1. Lineage (GTDB taxonomy): Bacteria > Actinomycetota > Actinomycetes > Streptosporangiales > Streptosporangiaceae > Palsa-506. The sequence goes on along the minus strand of PMSW01000024.1, from coordinate 12,651 downwards.
CCCAGTGGGCTGGTTCCCGGCGACGGCGGGGTTGGTGTTGCAGGCCGTCTCCGGCCGGCTGTCGTAGAAGATGCCGAAGTTCATCGGCGCGATCAGGCTGTTCACCAATGGCGCGAGTTCCGGCAGTGCCTGCCGGACCACGACGAGACCGGAGGCATACCAGCCGTTGTCGACGGCGGAGACGAAGTAGCAGTTGTCCTCGGTGGGAGTGGCCTGAGCCGGGCAGTCGCCGTCGCCAGGGTTGAGAAGGGTGTCGCCGTTGGTGGTGTCGTACCACTGGTAGAGGAATCCGTCGTAGCGTTTCAGGCCCTGCACTGTCGTCAGGGTTGCGGTGATCAGCGAGTCGGCCTGCGTCCGGCTGATCAGGCCGAGGTCATCGGCGGCGACGACCGCCCACAGGTACACGCCGATGTCGGCGGCCGAGGTGTAGGTGCCCGTGATGCTGCCGGGGCCCAGGTTGTCCATCGGCAGGTGGGTGGCGGGGTCGATGTCGGCAGCGAAGAACTTCCAGGTGTCACTGGCGATGCCGTAGAGGGCGGAACGCTGCTGAGCGCTCAGGCCGCTCCCGCCACCCGGGCCTGCGGCACCGACGGTGCCGGCCCGTGCGGCGGCCCCGGTGCCGGCCGGCGCCGCAGCTGCGGCGCCGGCCGGTGCTGTGGCGGCCAGGGTTGCGGCCAGGAGGGCGATGGCGGCCAGCGTGCCGCCCAGGACTCGGGTTCTCTTCATGCGACGGACCTCTCCGCTAGCGCCCGGCGCCGGGGGCGGCGGCGAACGGTGTGGGCAGGGCGTCGAGCAGCGCCCGGGTGTAGTCGTCCTGGGGGTTGCGCAGAACCTCGATGGTCGGGCCGTGCTCGACGATGCGGCCGTGGTGCAGGACCAGCAGCCGGTCGCTGACGACGCGGGCGCCGAGCAGATCGTGGGTGATGTAGAGCAGACTGATACCGGTGCTGCGCCGCAGCTCGGCAAGTAGCTCGAGCACGCCGGCGCGCAGCGACACGTCGAGCATGCTCACGGGTTCGTCGGCGACGAGCAAAGCGGGTCGTGGCGCGAGGGCACGGGCGATGACCACGCGCTGGCGCTGGCCGCCGGAGAGCTGGTGGGGCAGCTTGGCCGCGAACTGCTCGACGGGGGTGAGCCCCACGGTATCGAGCAGTTCGTCGACCCGCGGCCGGGCCGCGCGCTCGGACAGGTGGAGGTGGTTAATCAGCGGCCGGGTGAGCGCGTATCGCACGGTGTGCAGCGGGTTCAGCGCCGCATAAGGGTCCTGGAAGATCATCTGCACCTGGCTGCGGTAACCGCGCAGCTGCCGTCGGCGCAGCCGGTCCACCCGGACGTCACCGAAGCTGATCGAGCCCGAATCCGGCCGTTCCATCGCGGTGATCATCCGGGCCAGGGTGCTCTTGCCGCTGCCGCTCTGCCCGACAAGGGCTACCGGCTCGCCAGGCTCGATGGTGAACGAGACGTCCTGGCAGGCCTGCACCGGCTGGTCGCGGCGGCGCCGACCGGGATAGGCCTTGGACACAGCGGCGACGACAAGGCGGGTGGTCATTGCTGGCCTTCGTTCTCATGCCCGGCTACCGGGTGGGCAGATTGGCGTGCGGTGACGTAACAGGCCACCGACGTCCGCGGCCCGATCTCGACCAGCGGCGGCTCCGCGCTGGAGCAGCCCGGCTCGACGAGCGTGCAGCGCGGCGCGTAGGAGCAGCCCGCCGATGGCTGCGACAGGTCGGGCGGGCTGCCAGGAATGCCGGCGAGCTCGACACGCTCGGCGCGCGGGTCGGCGTAACAGCCAAGCAGCGCACGCGTGTAGGGGTGCGCAGGGTTGGTCACCATCCGGGCCGGGGGCTGATCCTCGACGATCCGCCCGGCGTACATGACCAGCACCCGGTCGGCGGAGTCCAGCACCAGGCCGAGGTCGTGGCTGATCAGCACGGCGGTGAAGCCGACCTTGCGCTGCAGGTCCTTGATCGTGTCGATGACTGCCTTCTGCACCAGGACATCAAGCGCGGTAGTGGGCTCATCGAAGATGACCAGCCGCGGATCGAGGGCAAGCACGAGGCCGATCGCGACGCGTTGCCGCATGCCGCCGGAAAGTTCATGCGGGAAGCGGCGAAGCGTCTCCGGCGGCAGCTTGACTGCCTCGAGCAGCTCGATCGCGCGCCGCCGCACGTCAGCTCTGCTGGTGCGCTGATGGGCGCGCAGCACGTCGCCGAAGTGGTTCTCGATGGACCGCACCGGGTTGAGGGCGTTCATGCCGCTCTGCAGGACGAGCGCGAATCCGTGGCTGCGCATCCGGCGCAGCCGCTCACCGGACAGCGAGGCGATGTCGGTGCCGCTGAAGATCACTCGCCCGGATTCCAGCCGCGCTGGCGGGCGCAGCATGCGGGTGATCGCGTAGCCGAGGGTCGATTTGCCGCAGCCGGACTCGCCGACCAGTCCGACGAACTCGCCATCGTCGAGGGTGAGCGACACCTCCCGCACCGCGCGCACCGGATCTGACCTGCTTGCCTCATACACAACGCTGAGGTCCTCGACCTCGAGCAGCTTCATCGCGACCCTCCTTCACGCAGCCGCGGGTTGGACAGTGCGTCAATGCCGAAGTTGACCAGCGACAGCGACGTGGCGAGCAGCGCGATGCACAGGCCGGGCGCGAGGATCTGCAGCCACTGGCCGGTGAGCAGCGCGTTGCTGTTCTGTGCCCAGAACAGCATGGTGCCCCAGCTGATCGTGCTGGGGTTGCCCAGGCCGAGGAACTCCAGCCCGGCCTCGCCGAGCACGGCCGCGGTGGCCGCACCGAGGAAGCTCGCCGCGACCAGCGAGGTCATATTCGGCAGGATCTCGCGGAACACGACGCGGCCCGGGCGTTCGCCGCTGAACTCCGCGGCGGCGACGAAGTCCCGGTTGCGCAACGTTGACGTCTGGGCACGCAGTACCCGGGCGCCCCACGCCCAGCCGGTGATCACCACCACCAGCACGATGACGTCGACGCCCCTGCTCGGCACGTAGGTGGCGAGCACGATCATCAGCGGCAGCGCCGGGATGACCAGGAACAGGTTCACGACGAAGCCGATCGTCTCCTCCGCGAATCCGCGCAGATAGCCGGCGAACACGCCGACGGTGATCGCGATGATCGTCGACAGCACGCCGGCGGCGAACGCCACGAACAGCGAGACCCGTGCTCCGAAGATCAGCCGGGACAGCACGTCCTGCCCGGAACCGGTGGTGCCGAGCCAGTGCGCGCCGCTCGGGGGGAGCGACTGCCCGAAGTTGCTTGCGGTCGGTGAGTACGGTGCGATCAGCGGCGCGGACAGTGCGGCGAGGATCAGGATCGCCAGAATGACGATCCCGATCCGTGCCTTGCCGTTGGCCCAGATGGTCAGTATCGCCCGCCACCCGACCTGCAGCGGACGCGGCAGCCGCGACAGCGCGGCCGGTCCGTACTCCGGCGCTGCGGCGGGCCCGCCGGTGACGGCCGGGCCGCCGAGGCCCAGCCCGACTTGCGGCGCGCTCATCGTGCTCTCGGATCGAGCAGGCCGTAGAGCAGGTCCACGGCGAAGTTGGCGACAAGCACGCTCACGGTGATCACCAGGAATAGGGCTTGCATCAGCGGGAAGTCCTCGTTTACGACGGCGTTATAGAGCAGGTAGCCGACGCCGGGATAGGCGAAGACCACTTCTGTCAGCAGCGATCCGCCGACCACCAGGCCCAGGGCCATCCCGAACGCGGTGAGATTCGGCAGCAGGGCGTTGCGGGCGGCGTAGCGCAGTGCCACGGTTCGCCCGCGCAGCCCGTTGGCCTCGGCGAAGGTGACATAGTCCTCACCGAGGGTGTTGATCATGTTGTTACGCATGCCGAGCAGCCAGCCGCCCAGGCCGCTGATCAGGATGGTCAGTGCTGGCAGCACGCTGTGGAACGCGGCATCGCGGACGAACGCCAGCGACAGGTTCGGCGACACGTCGGCCGCGTAGCCGCCTTTGATCGGGAACCAGTTCAGCTTGAAGGCGAACACGAACAGCAGCAGCAGCGCCGTCCAGAAGTACGGAAAGCCTGACGTGAACGTGCCGCCGACCGTCGCGACCGTATCGACTGCCCGGCCGCGCCGCCACGCGGCCAGCACGCCAAGCAAGGTGCCGACCACGAAGGCGATCACGGTGACCGTGCCGACCAGGACGAGCGTCCAGGGCAGCGCATGGAGGATTAGCGAGCTCACCGTCTGCGGGAAATAGGTGTAGGAGATGCCGAAGCGGCCATGCGCGCTGTTGTCGAGATAGGTCCAGTACTGCGAGACCAGGCTGCCGTGCGGCACGCCGAGGGTGGCGTCGATCGCCTGCCGCTGCGCGGGGTTGATCGGGCCGTTGCCGGCCAGCTTGGCGAGCGCCGCATCGCCCGGCGTGCCCGGCATCAGCCGCGGGATGAAGAAGTTGACCGTCACCGCAGCCCACAGCGTGGCGACGAAGAGGATCAGCTTGCGGATAATCGGGTTCACGGCACCACTCCCGCCTGTCGGCCCGCGTCAGTCACGCAGCCGCTTTGAGGTGAGTGATGATCATCAGTGGCGGACCCGTGGCAGCGGTCGCTGCGCCGTACGGGGCCGGCGGCGCATAGGGATTGCTCGCGTCCGGCCAGCCGGTGAAGTTCTTGGTGGTGTACTCACCCCAGGTCGCGCCGTAGAACAGCGCCAGCACCGGTACCTGCTTGTACATGATCTGCTCAAGCTGGTTGACGGTGCTGTGCTGCTGCGCGATCTGGGTTTCACCTTGAAGCTTCGTGAGCAGGCCATTCAGCTTCGGGTCGGAGAAACGGGAGTAGTTCGAGGCCGCGGGCTTGCCGACCGGCGCACTCTGGGCGCTGTCGAAGGCGTCGAAGAAGTCCAGGTACGGGCTGCCGGTGCCGCCGAACGATGCGATCGAAGCGTCGAAGGAGCCGTTTGCCAGTGCCTGGTTGTAGGCCGCGTACTGCGGCGTCTGCACGTTGACCGTGATGCCAACCGCCTTGAGCTGCTGCTGTATCACCTGCGCGGCCTGCAGCCAGTCAGTAAACCCGTTCGGTGTCTGCAGCGTCATCGTGACGGCCTTTCCGGCCGCGCTGACCAGCGTGCCGCCCTTCTTCGTGTAGCCGGCCTGGGCGAACATCTGAGTGGCCTTGGTCATGTTCTGGGTGACCAGGCCCGAGTCGGGCAGGGCGGGGTCGAGCCAGCTCTTCAGGTTGGGGAGCAGCATCCCGCTCTGGCTGGCCGGCTGGACGTAGCCGTCCTCGGCCTTCGTGGCGATCTGCGTCCGGTCGAGTGCGTAGGACAGCGCCTGGCGGAAGGCGGGGTCGCTGTAGGGCTTCTTGGTCAGGTTCAGGAACAGCGAGATGGTGCCGCCGGGCGGGAACCAGTACTTGTTGTGCTGTGCGTCCTTGGCGACCCAGGTCGTTTTCACGCTCGGGATGAACAACGTCGCCCAGTCGTAGCCGCCCTGCGAGAGCTCGAGTTGTGACTGGGTATTCCCGGTCAGCGCCGGGAAGACGATCCTGGTCGCGGCGACGTTGCCCGCCTGCCAGTACTTGGTGTTCTTCAGCAGGGTGTACTGGTTCGGGTTGAACGTTCCGACCACGTATGGCCCGGTGACCACCGGCGAGGTGTTGGTGTAGGTGGTCGGGTCGGAGATCTTCGACCAGATGTGCTCGGGGACAATGAGCTGCTGCTCCAGCTGCTGGACGAACGGCACGTCCGGCGCCTTGAACTTTACGGACACCGTGTTACCTGACGCGCTCACCGACTTCACGTGCTGCCAGATGCCCAGGCTGTCCAGGGCCGGGTACTTCTTGATGTAGTCGAAGGTGAACACGACATCCGCTGGCGTGAACGGCTTGCCGTCACTCCATTTCACGCCGGTCCGGATCGTGAAGTCCACCGCGGTGCTGCCCTTGAGCGTGTGTCCGGTCGCCAGGAACGGCGTCTGCTGCCCGTTGATGGAGTTGACGTACTCAAGCGGCTCGTACATGTAGGCGGTACCGCTCCGCTTGTTCGCCGAGAACGGGTTGAAGTTGTCCGCCATTGTCGGCGAGCCGTTGTCGGTACCGACTACCAGCGTGGTGCCGCCGCTGCCGCTGCCGCCGCTGCCGGCTGATGTGGTGCCGTTCGCCGTGCCGGCGCAGGCCGACAGGCCGCCGGCCAGTATCAAGGCTGTCGCAGTGCTGAACAGCGCTGACCGTGCATGCGCTGGATGTTTCATCGCATTTTCTCCTCATCCGTGCCAGCTGGTCGCCCGCCTGCAGAAAGGCGGATCCGGACTACGCCTGGCAGCGGTAGTTCGAACTCGAAGTGGGCTGATCCGTTCGCCGGCGTGATATCCGGCAGGTGCTGCGTATGCAGCTCGTCACGCGCTCGCAGGTGCGCCCACAGGGCGGCGTCGGGCCATTCGACGTCGGCCGGGCACTCGGCCACGATGTTGGAGTGGTGCTCATCGACGCGTGCCAGCTCCGCCTGGTAGCCAGCCGAGTCGAGGCCGGTGACGGTGAGCCGGACATGCCGGTCCAGGCGCGCGTCGCCGTGCACCAGGTCGGCGTTGATCGTGCCGTTCCAGACCAGGACGTCGAGGGTGCCGTCCTCGTGCCGGGTGGCCCAGGCGTGCACGAGCACGTCCGCGCCGTCGCCGGTCACCTGGCTGGCCAGGACGTGGTCGCCGAGGTGGGCGGCCAGATGCGCGGCCCAGTACCGGGGCTTGCGCAGGTTGCCGACGCTGAGCAGCCCGAAGCCGTTGTGGAACAGCCGCGGCGGCCGCCCCAGCTCCTCGAAGTGGTCGCTGATGACCCAGTAGGCCAGCGCGTCCAGCCGGCCCTGCGCGGACGCATAGCCGCCCAGCACGAACGGCGCGCCGGCCACCCCGTCGTGGATCGGGCCGAAGTGCGTCGCGCCGACCCCCCACTCGGTCCAGCAGACGCCGATGCCGTCGAATCCGTGGCGCAACAGCGATGGCCGGACGTCGAGCGGCAGGTTGCCGTACGTGTGGGTGGTGACGAAGTCCAGCGGGACGGCGGCCGAGGCGGCATGCGCAGCCAGCGTCTCGACCCACTCCCCCGCCGCGGTGGACGGGCCGCCCACCTGCAGCCGGGTATCGACGCCCTTGACTGCGCGGGCGGCTTCGTCATACAGCCGCAGGTATTCCTCGCGCGTACCCGACCAGAACACCAGCAGGTTGGGCTCGTTCCACACTTCGAACGGCCACTGCACGACCTCGTCGATGCCGTACCGGTCGACCAGGTGCCGCGCCAGCGCGGTGACCAGCGCGCGCCACTCGCCCCAGTCAGCCGGCGGTGAGATGATGCCGCGGTAGCCGAACACGCTCTGCTCCGGGTCGCGGGCGAGCACGGCCGGCATGAACGACAACTCGATGACCGGCCGGACACCGATCCCGAGTAGCTGGTCATAGATCGCCTCGACGCCAGCGAAGTCGAAGGCGAGCTCGCCGTCCGGCGCGCGGGTGACGACGCTGTTGTCGTCGTGCAGGATCGCGTGCGCTCGGACATGGGTCACGCCGAGGTCTTGGTGCGCGCGGCTGAGCGCTTCGGCGAACTCCGCGCCGATGTGGTTTCCGTGCCCGTCGTCGCCAAAGCGCAGCTGCGTCAGCCGCTCCGAGCCGACCATGTGCCATACCCGGTCCAGCCCGCCGGTGATCATCGACGCGTCGACCACCGCCTCGACCGCGCCGGCCTGGCCGGCCGCGGTGCGGGCGCCGACCGGCTCAGACCACGCCCACACCGGGTACTCGGCACCGGCCACGGCGCCGACCCGGTAGCGGTAGTCCACTCCGTCCTGCAGGCCCGTATCTGCGAATGGCGGGCCGGCCACCGCAGGGACGTCGCTGCCGCCATGCCCGACGATTCGCGGCAGGCCGTCGGATGAGTCGGCGCGCTCGATCAGGTAGCCGGCCGCGCCCGGCACTGGTTCCCAGCTCAGCCGGACATGCCCGACGCCCGGGTCGGCCCGCACCCCGGCCGGTGCCGGCAGCGACAGCGCTGTGTCAGCCCCGCGAGTGTCGGTAAGGCGCCGGTAAATCCGTCGTTCCCAGTCCTCACGTGCCTGCGCTGCACGGTCCTGGCGCACCATGGCCCCGCCGTCGCGATCGTTCGCTGATGGCTGCCGGAGTTGCGCTGCATCCTCCCGTGGCAGATCGGGAATGACGTGCGTGCCGGGGGGCGGCTGGGCGGTGCCCCTGCGCTGCGGGATGGCCCGGTGGTCGCTGACTGGCAGCGGAGCCGACCGACGGATAGGTGCCGACATCTGCTACCTCGGCTCATTTGCGCACCAGGCGCGGCCAAGGTCCAGAGCTGCCGGAGTCGCAATCTCGCCACACAGGTGTCCCGAGTGCGATTGTCCCAGACCGGACAGTACGCCCATTTCGCCGAGAGGACAAGCGTCGTGGCCCTGAGATAAAACGCCACCTGTGACTCACGTGTAACGCGGGCCTGTGCTCGCCGGCCAGCACGCGCTCGTGCCTGCGGTCGGGGTCAGCAGGAGGCCCTGCGCCTGCGTCGCGATGCCTCGTCGGTGGTGAAGCTGGCGTCGCCTGCCGAGCAGGTCGAGGAGCCGGAGCTGGAGGGGTGCGGGCTGGGGGATGACCGGCGGGTCGTGGCCTGCCCCGGGGATGATCTTTATGGTGGCGAGTGCGCAGAGGATGAGCCTGCCGGTGGGGATGGCTGGCCGCCCGGCGTACAGGCCGGCCACCGTGGTCTCGCCTTGTTCGGCGAGGCTGCGCCTGACCTGGCGTTCTATCAGGCAGAAGATGAGCAGGGCCAGGCAGATCACGGTGACCAGGGCGGCGATGCGCCGGTTGCTCTTGCAGAACAAGGCGGCGACGGCGAGAGTGCCCTTGAACGCGGAGTAGCGGCGTTTGACGGCTTCCTGCGCCTTTGCAGAGGATCAGGACCCGGGCAGCGTCGGCTTCACCGGGATCCAGGTTGGCGAGCAGGGGCGTACCAGCCGTCTGTGGCGGCCTCAGCATCGATCGCCTCCTGGTCGAACCGCCAGGCCAGGGTGGGCTTGCCGGTGCCGGGATCGGTGCCGGTCTCTGTTTGCAGATCGCCACCCGCTACGCGTATTACATGTAGGGGCGCCCGGCTGCCTAGCTCGGCGGCGCGACCGGCCAGCATCGCGTAACGCGACCCGCACAGCCATACATCCCCTTTCATGCACGCGGCTCACTCATCTGCCGCGTTTACGCGCGGGATTGTGCGCGGTGAAAGGCCGGAGCGGCCGATTCAGGTTGACGGTTTGCGGGCTGAAGCGGCAGGCGCGTGCGTGAGCGCTTGCGCGGACAGGGCTGTGAGCCAGCTGAAGCCGGTCACGATGCTGGCTCGCTGGAACAATCCGGCGAGATTGACCAGCCGGGGTGATTGATTAAAGCCGGCCCCGGCCAGTGCCATGGTTGCCAGCATGGTCGTTGCGGTGGCAGCGCAATACAGGCCGAATCCGCGGTGGCCGGCCCGGATGGACTGCCGACTGCAGGTGAACGCGGCGGCGGGCAGGCCGAGGAACACCGGGACTGCTGCGAGGTTATGCATCATGCCGGTGCGGCTGGGCTGGGTGAGCGCGTCCGGTGTTCCTGGCGGGTAGCCGCTCACCGGGTCGGTAGCGAAGACGGCTGCGCCGATGAGGGCGGCACCCGCTGCGCCGATCAGGGCCCGTCCCGCCCGGCTGCTGAGCGCGGGGTCAGCGGCGCGGCCCAAGCCGGCGGCGCCGGCGAGGACCAGCGTCCCGGTCACGGCGAAGTTCGCGGCCTGGATCCGGCCGCGTGGCCCGAGCGCAAGCGAACTGACCGGATGGCGCGAAGGGCGGTACCCGTCCCGGGTGGCGCCGTCGGTGAGGATTGTCGTGACGAAGACCGGCCCGGCAGCCAGGCCGCAGTACAGCAGACCGCGAGTCCATCTGGCTGGCCGGCTATGCGCGCTGGCGGGTTCGACGAGCAAACAGTAGCGAGCCGGGGCGGCGAGGACGGCACGCCGCCGGATTAGCAAGGCAGGCAAATCGGTCAAAGAAGCCATCAGAATTTACTACCCGCGCTAACGACCGCATCTGCCGCCGGCCGAGCGGTCCGCTGGAGCCTGCGCTCGGGCTGTCGGGCGTTGTTCCACTGTCCGCCCCCGGCGGTCTGGGAAGCCCGTCAGGGCAGTGCCATGGAGCCGACGATCGTTACAGAGAGTAGCCGGAGGGCAGAGCGGTAACGCGCACATCGCCACCGTTCTGTACGCCGACCGAGATTCTTGGCTTGCCGGTCATGGTCGCGCCGGAACGAACAATCTGTCGCCGGCTCGCGCTACTGGGCTGCCGGTCGGCTTCCTACGAGGAACAGTTCGCAGGGTGCTCGGCATGCTGGCGGCCGAGGGCCTGGTAGTCGTGATTTCTAAGGTGGGGTACCTTTGTCGCACCGCGCTTATGGTTCTGCGCCAGAACTAACCAGGGGCCTGCTGACGAACAGCCGACCTGAAACGGCAACATGCCGTTTCGAGTGCGCGTTCCGGTGACGCACCTGACACTCAGCCCTGTGGTGGCGGAGGCGCAGCCGAGCCAGAGTCGCGCAAACCCAGTGCTTCCCCCACAGTCTTGGTCATCTTCCTATCAACAATAACAAGAGCATCGCCTGCGAAATCGCTGCAGACTGCATGCTCCGGCGTCTGGGCCCGACAGCGAGGATACGGCGTTGTGCCGCAGAGTTTTCCAGTAACATCCACTGACATCCCATTCTGCCCAGGGCCGGATCGAGCCCGGCCGCGCTCCGGCTGCGCTACGGTCACGCCAGGGAGGTGGCGGAGGATGACGCACTGCGACAGCAGCGGTGGTGACTATCCCGGCACGATCGTCGCGAGGCCCGAGCTCGGGCCCGCGGACGCAGCGCTCGTGACCGAGGCCGAACTGGCACAGGAACGGGCGCGGCCGCTGTTCTCCGGCTTCGCCGTAGGGGCCGCCGTCCGCACCGAGAGCGGCACCGAGCCCTACCTTGGCTGGAACGTCGAGGATCCCAGCCTGGTACGGGTGCTGCATGCCGAGCAGGCGGCCATCTACGCAGCGGTTCATCGCGAAAACGCAGCCGCCCGTGTGCTGGACATCGCGATCTGGGGCACCGGAGACGTCCCCCCGTGCGGAGCATGCCGTCAGACGATCGTCGACTCCAACCCAGAGGCTCGGGTGCTCTTCCCGTACCGCGGCGGCATCCTGATCACGTCCGCCGCGGATTTGCTGCCGCTGTCTTTCCGGATTACGCCATCCTCGCCTTAGCGAGATTCTCCCGGCGTCCGCGCATGTGCAGTGAGAGGAAGCGCGATGGCGTCTGCTGTGCGACCGCGAGAGGGCCCGGTCATGGCCCTCATCTATGGCATCTGGTGGACCAGCGAGAAGGTGTCGCTGAGCTACCTGGCGGGCAGGGTATTCAAGAGCGCTAGGGACAGCAGCTTCTATGGCTGGTACGTGCTGATCTGGCTCGCCGGGCTGCTGGCGATCTTGCGCCTGACGCCGACATCCTGGTTCCTGGCCGTGTTCTTCGCATGGTTAGCCTTGTACCGGCTGCAGGACCTGCTGTTCGGGACTATCGGCGACGCCTTCCAGTTCCGCACGTTCGAGGGCTCTGGGACCAGCAAGGTCGTGCTCGCGATCGTCAACATCGTCCAGATCGTGACGATCTTCGCAATCGCCTTCCTGGTGTTCACCCCGCGCACCGCGTTCAGCCCAGCGGTGCCGCCGAGCCGGTTCGGGCACTTCTACCTCAGCTGGAGCACGCTGCCCCCGCTCGGCAGCGGCTTCATGGCGGAGACGCTCCGGGCGCGGGTACTCGTGATGAGCGAATCGGCGGCCGGAATCGTGGTGACCGTCATCGCACTCGGCCGCTTCCTCAGCACGGAGAGCACCGCTGCGCGGACGGCGGGAGCGGGAACCGCGGTCGCCGGAGCCGGAACCGGGACGGCGGAAGCGGAAGCCGCCAGGGCGGGAGCCGGAGCCGCGACCGCGGCAGCCATCACAGCGCGCCGCCCGCGGCTGAGCACCGTCGGCGCCGTCGGCGAGGTACTCGGCATGCTGGCCGGGCTCGCGACGTTGTTTGCCGGGCTCGCCGCTGTCATCGGACCGCATTACTATCCCGCGGCCCCCGGCTACCCCTTCCGGCTGACCGTGCATACCTGGGGCTGGATCCTGCTGGCCCTCGGCGCGCTGCTGTTCGCGGCGGGAGTCGTGGCCCTGTGCGGGCTTCGCGTTAGCAGGCTTGTCGGCACCGGCCTGGCTGTCTTGACCGGCACTGCCGGCTTCGTGTTCCTGCCGTACGCGCTGGCCTGGAGCATTCTCATCGTCGCGCTCAGCGTGATTGCCATCGCGGCCCGGCTGATCCCGGACTAGTCCAGCCCCCAGCGTCGCTCGCTGGCTCCGTCAGCGTCGCTCGATCAGGTCACCGAGGATCGCCGCGGCGCGGCGAAGCGCGGGCGCCTGTTCGCCCGCGTAACTCAGCCGCAGGTACGGCGCTGGCGCCTCGCCAGGGAAGCACGGCCTGCCTGGGTAGACCGCACTCGGCCAGTCGACGGGTGAACCTAGCAGACCAGCCACACCGGCCGAGTCGGCAGTGGCCGCACCCCCCGAGACCCCCCGATCGCTGAAATCGTCACGGTGAGCGACGGGCAAGCCTTGAG
>PMSW01000133.1 GCA_003168215.1 Actinomycetota bacterium | reverse complement strand
TGCGCCGGCCGCGGGCACTCAGCCCCGCCCGGCGGGTGCTGGCAGGCCGGGCGGTGGCCGGACTGGCCGCCGTCGCGCTGATCGTGCTCGGCGTCTCCGTAGCCGGCGCGGGCGGCGGCACCGGATCGCCGGCGGCCAGCCAGAGCGCGCCGCCGGGCTCAGGGACCGTGCTCACCGTCATCATCAAGAACTTCCAGTTCTCCCCGGCTACCCCGCATGTCAGCCCGGGCGAGCGGGTCGAGGTGAAGAACGAGGACGCGGTCGCGCACACCATGTCGTCGGGCCCGGCCGCCAAGTTCACCAAGTTCTTCAACACCGGCCTGGTCCAGCCGGGGCACGTCAAGTTCTTCGTCGCGCCGAAGCAGCCGGGCGCGTACCCGTTCTACTGCCAGGTGCACCACTTCATGACCGGGATGCTCATCGTCGGGCACTCATCGGCGAACGCCGCCGCGCTATCCGCTTTCCGGGTTGCGCTGCGCGCCCGCCCCCCGTCCTACTGCGGCAGGCAGTACGCCGCCGCAACGACGACAGCCGTCCGCCGGGCACCGGCCGGACGGCTTGCCAGCGGGGACTGAGAGCCGGGCACCCTCCCCCTGTGGCCCGGCTCTCAGTCCCGCTCCCGGGGCTCGCGGGCACTCCCGGGGCTCGCACTCCCGGGGCTTTGGGGCCCAGGACTTCCGGGTGCCGAGGCTGCCGTGCCCGTTCCCGAGGCTCTCTCAGTCGCGCCATCCCGCAGATCCGGACCCGCCCGGAGCCGTTTCAGGATTTCCGGTGCTGAGGGCTGCCGTGCCTGTTCCGGCGGCTTTGAGTCCCGTTCCCTGAACTCTCGGCTCCGCGCCGGACCAGCGACATTTCGTAACTCCAGCCTCACTCAGCGTCCCCAGTCCCACCCCGTGCCGTCCGGCCGGCCTCTCCGCCCGTACGGTGGTACTAGCCGACAGGAAGGGACGCATTGCCCGCAATCATGACATTGGAGCACTCGCTCGCGACGTGGCTGCCTGCCCAGCGCTGGTACCCGGGCGGCATCGCCGATGACCTGGCGGTTGTCGCCGACACGCTGCTCGCCGTCGGCGATCCCGAGCTGCGGCACCTGATCATCACGGCGTCCAGGGGCGGTGCGGCCGCCCGGTATCAGGTCCTTGCGGGCGTCCGCGCCGTGGTACCGGACGAGCTGAGCCACGCGGTCATCGGGCCAGACGGGAGCGGCAGGACTGCCTACGACGCGCTGCACGACCCCGAGCTCACCCGCGTGCTGCTGCGCGGCATCTGCGCCGAGCGGGCCGATGCAGGCACGCTGCGCTTCGCCAGGGAGCCAGCCGCGCCGATCGAGGACACCGCCGACAGCTATGTGCTGTCCGCCGAGCAGAGCAACACCAGCCTGGTCTTCGGCGAGTCGACCATACTCAAGGTGTTCCGCCGGGTGTTCGCCGGCCAGAACCCGGACCTTGAGGTGACGCGCGCACTGGCCCGGCTCGGCTCGGCTCATGTCGCCCGGCCGTTCGGCTGGATTGAGGCCAGGCTGGACGACGGCGAGCCTGCCCTGCTCGCCATCCTTTCCGAGTACCTGCGCGGCGCCTGCGACGGCTGGACGCTCGCCGCGACCAGCGTGCGCGACCTGTACGCCGACACCAGCCGGGCGGCCGAGGCCGGCGGCGATTTCGCCGGCGAGGCCAGCCGGCTCGGCGCCGCCACCGCGAGCGTGCACGCGGACCTGGCCACGGCCTTCGGCACCAGCCTGCTCGAGCCCGTGGCCGTGGCCGAGCTCGCGGCCCAGATGCTCAGCAGGTTCGAGGCGGCCAGCGCCGAGGTGCCGGAGCTTGCCGCGCACGCAGGCAAGATCGCTGCCGCATATGCCCGGCTGGCGGACCTCGGCGCGGCACTGCCCACCCAGCGGGTGCACGGCGACTACCATCTCGCGCAGGTGCTGCGCACCCAGGCGGGGTGGGTGGTACTCGATTTCGAAGGCGAGCCTGCGACCTCGCTGGCGCGCCGCCGGTCCCGCTCGCCCGCGCTGCAGGACGTTGCTGGCATGCTGAGGTCGTTCGACTATGCAGCGCGCCACCAGCTCATGGGCCGTCCCGGCGAGGCACGCCTTTCCGAAGCGGCCCGGGAGTGGGTGGCTCGTAACCAGTCTGCGTTCTGCGCGGGGTACGCGGAGGCCAACGGGACCGATCCGCGGGCCCAGGCCACGGCGCTGCGCGCGCTGATGCTCGACAAGGCGGTGTACGAGGTGACCTACGAGGCCAGGTACCGGCCCTCCTGGGCGTCCATTCCGCTCGACGCGATCGCCGGGATGTGACCGTGGCCACTACGGATGACAGCGTGACCCAGCTCAGCCTGGCCGAGATCGACAAGGTCGTGGCCGGCCTGCATCACGACCCGCACTCCATCCTCGGCGCGCACCCGGTGACCGGCGGGATTGCCGTCCGCGCACTGCGGCCGCTCGCCACGTCGGTGACCGTCGTGCTCGCCGACGGGCGCAGGTTCCCGGCCGGGCATGTGCATCAGGGCGTCTTCGCCGCGACGCTGCCGCTGACCGAGATCCCCGACTACCGGCTGGCCGTCACCTATCCGGGCGCCGAGGACGCGAAGGGCGCCGGGGCAGCCGAGATACTCATCGATGACCCCTACCGGCATCTGCCCACCCTTGGCGAGATGGACCTGCACCTGATCGGCGAGGGCAGGCACGAGCAGCTGTGGCAGGTCCTCGGCGCGCATCTGCGGGAGTTCGGGGACGACGTCCCTGATCCCCCGGTCAAGGCAGCTGCGAGGGCGAAGGGAACGGCCGGCAAAAATCCGTTCAGGAAAGATTTTGATCGTGTCACCGGCACTTCATTCGCTGTCTGGGCGCCGAATGCGCGCGGCGTGCGGGTGATCGGGGACTTCAATTTCTGGGACGGGCATGCGCACCCGATGCGCTCACTCGGCGGGTCGGGCGTCTGGGAGATCTTCATTCCCGGGGCCGGCGAGGGCACCAGGTACAAGTTCGACATCTGCGGGCCGGACGGCTCGTGGCACCGCAAGGCCGATCCATTGGCGGAACTCGCCGAACGGTCGCCGGACACCGCGTCCGTCGTTTACCGCTCGCGCTACCAGTGGGACGACGCCGGCTGGCTGGCCGAGCGGGCCGGCCGGGACGCGCTGCGCCGCCCGATGAGCGTGTACGAGGTGCACCTCGGCTCGTGGCGGCCAGGACTTTCCTACGCCGAGCTTGCCGACCAGCTCACCCGGTATGTGACCGAACTCGGCTTCACCCACGTGGAGTTCCTGCCGGCCGCCGAGCATCCGTACGGCGGCTCCTGGGGATACCAGGTGACGTCGTATTACGCGCCGACGTCCCGGTTCGGCACGCCGGATGAGTTCCGCCTGCTGGTGGACCGGCTGCATCAGGCCGGCATCGGCGTCCTGGTCGACTGGGTGCCCGCGCACTTCCCGCGCGACGAATGGGCGCTGGCTCGGTTCGACGGCACGCCACTGTACGAGAACGCCGACCCGCAGCGCGGCGAGCACCCGGACTGGGGCACGCTGATCTTCGACTACGGCCGCCCCGAGGTACGCAACTTCCTCGTCGCCAATGCCGTCTACTGGCTGGAGGAGTTCCACATCGACGGCCTCCGGGTGGACGCCGTCGCCTCCATGCTGTACCTGGACTACTCGCGGAAGGACGGCGAGTGGACGCCGAACGCCGCTGGCGGCAGGGAGAACCTGGACGCCGTTGCCCTCCTCCGCGAGGTGAACGCGACCTGCTACCGGCGGGTGCCCGGCATCGTGATGATCGCCGAGGAGTCCACCGCATGGCCGGGGGTTACCCGGCCGGTGCATCTGGGCGGGCTCGGATTCGGCCTGAAATGGAACCTCGGCTGGATGCACGACACGCTGGCCTACCTGGCGCATGATCCGGTGTTCCGGCACTACCACCACAACGAGCTGACGTTCTCGATGATGTACGCCTTCACCGAGAACTTCGTCCTGCCGCTCTCGCACGACGAGGTCGTGCACGGCAAGGGATCGCTGCTCGGCAAGATGCCGGGCGACCGATGGCAGCGGTTCGCCGGGCTGCGCGCGCTGCTTGCCTACATGTGGGCGCACCCGGGCAAGCAACTGCTGTTCATGGGCTCGGAGTTCGGGCAGGCCTCGGAGTGGTCGCAGGAAGCCGGCCTGGACTGGCAGGCGCTCGGCGGATCGCTGGAAGCCGGCTTGCAGCGACTGGTCATCGACCTGAACGGGGCCTACCGCGCCAATCCCGCGATGTGGGCAGCTGACTTCTCGCCGGATGGTTTCAGCTGGATCGACGCGAACGACTCGGCTGGCAACGTGGTGTCGTTCCTGCGATTCTCCGATGCCGCAGTGGCTGGCGTGGCTGCCGGCCGCGTTACTGCCGGCGGCGTTACTGCCGGCGGCGTGGCTGCGGGGGCCGGGGCTGCGGACGGCGGCGGCACGGATGGCGGCGCAGCGGACTCCGGCAGCTCTGGCCGCGGCGGTCGTGGCGGTCGTGGCGTGCTCGCCTGCGTGGCGAACTTCGCCGGGGAGCCGCACCTTTCGTACCAGATCGGGCTGCCGTCCGCCGGGCGGTGGCGCGAGGTGATCAACACCGATGCGGTGATCTACGGCGGCAGCGGCGTAGGCAACCTCGGGGTCATCGAGGCCGTTGCCGAGCCGTTTCACGGGCTGCCGGCATCCGCGGTGCTGGCCGTCCCGCCGCTTGGCGTCCTCTGGCTGGCCCCTGAGCTTCCCTGAGCTCCCGGGGCGGCCGGGTAGGGATTACCTGGCCGAAGTCCAGTATCACGCCCACCACACTCGCTGCAATAGCCACACCCGTCACAGGCTCACGGAGCAGCCTGATCTGGTTTCCATGATCCCGAAGGATCCGCGTCTCCTGACGCGCCAAAGCCTTCGGGATCATGAAAATGTGCCGCGCGTCAGGTGACGGGGACGATGCTTGCCTTGATCAGGATCCCATTCTCGATGCTGAGGATGCCGATGGTGCCGTTGGGCTGGCGGCGGCGGTCGGTGGGCGAGCCGGGGTTGAAGATCCGGACCCCGTCGCCTGACTGGTCAAGCGGCATGTGCGAGTGCCCGAACACCACCAGGTCGGCGCTGGGGAACCGGCGGCGCATCCGGGCGGTGCGGCGCGCGGCGGGGCCGCTGTCGTGGATCATTGCCACCCGCAGGCCGCCGACGTCGATCTCCAGGTCCGGCGGGGCGCCCCAGGCGGCAACGTCGGGCCCGTCGTTGTTGCCGAGTACCGCCCGGACCGGGGCGTAGGCCGCCAGCTCGTCGAGTACCCAGGCTTCGCAGACGTCCCCGGCGTGCAGGATGAGATCGGCGCCCCGCAGCTGCCCGGCGACCCGCGGCGGACAGGACCGCCAGCGCCGGGGCGCGTGCGTGTCCGACAGCACCACGACCTTCACCCCGCCATCATCCCTGTTTCCATGATCGCGGAAGCCCACGCGGCGGGCTCGCGGTGTGTCGCGCAACCGGCCGGCCTAAGCTCCTGAGGACCCCGGGGCAGTCACTGCGCCTGGGAAAGGGAGGAATCTGGTGGGTCCGATGAGCAGTTACCTGGACTACTCCGGCCGGGACGACGTGCTGAGCGGCGGCGCCCGGATGATCCCGGTGAGCACCCCGGCGGGTAGGTACCGGGTCTGGGTCAAGCGGACCGGCAACAACCCAGACCTGAAGGTGCTGCTGCTGCACGGCGGGCCCGGCGCAACCCACGAGTACCTGGAGGCCTGCGACAGCTACCTGCCGGCCGCCGGAGTGGAGTACTACTACTACGATCAGCTCGGCTCGGGTTTCAGCGATCAGCCCGACGAGCCGTCATTGTGGGACCTCGGCCGCTTCGTCGACGAGGTCGAGCAGGTCCGCCGGGCACTCGGGCTGGACTCCGGCAATTTCGTCCTCTACGGCCAGTCCTGGGGCGGCATCCTCGCCACCGAATACGCGCTGCGCTACCAGCAGCACCTGCGCGGGCTCGTCATCTCCAACATGATGTTCAGCGTGCCGGCCTACAACGCCTACGCCGAGCAGGTGCTGATGCCGGAGATGGACCAGACGGCACTGGCCGAGATCAAGTCCCTTGAGGCGAGCGGCGAGACCGGGGACCCGCGGTACATGGAGTTGCTGAACGAGCAGCATTACATCCATCACGTGCTGCGCCTGCCCGTAGAGGACTGGCCAGACCCGGTGCAGCGCGGGTTCGCCCACATCAACCCGGCGATTTACGTGTCGATGCAGGGCCCCAGCGAGCTCGGCATCAGCGCCGACGCCAGCCTCGCGCACTGGGACCGGACCGCCGACCTCCCGTCGATCGAGGTGCCGACGCTGGTCATCGGGGCCGCCCACGACACCATGGACCCGGCCCACCTGGAGGCCATGGCCGCCCGCCTGCCCGCCGGCCAGTACCTGCACTGCCCGGACGGCAGCCATCTGGCCATGTACGACGACCAGGAAACCTATTTCGCCGGCCTCATCGGATTCCTGCGCGGCCTGCCTTCCCGGTAGCGGTTACCGGGACCAGAACCTTCTCAGCTGCGACTTGCGGCGTAGCTGGCGCACCTGAGGTCGCATGCGGTGGCGGCCAAAGTGAGTTCCTCCGGCGGTCGTGCGCGCGGCTCGCGCTCTACCGCATGATCCAGGAGCCCTGACGAATGTCCTCAAGCACGCAGCCGCCGCGTCGGCGCAGGTACGCCTCACCTACCTGCCCGGCGAGGTCGAGCTCGATCCGTGCCGTCGCCAGCGGCGATGCCGTCGTCGCTCCCAGCGTCACCCGCAGGCTGCTCGGCGCATTCCTGCGGTACCTGCCCGACCCGGGCAGCGGGCCGGGCACCGGCGCGCCGCCCGAGGCAAAGACGCTGGCGTCCAGGGAACGCGAGATCCTTACCGAGGTCGCGGCCGGCCTGTCCAACGCCGAGATCGCCGCCCGGCTCGTGCTGGCCGAGGCCACCGTGAAAACCCACGTCGGCCGGATGCTCAGCAAGCTCCACCTGCGCGATCGCGTCCAGGCGGTCGTGTACGCCTACGAGCATGGTCTCGTCCGCCCCGGCGCGGGTCCCTGAAGAATGCGGCTGGCGCCGTCACCTCCGGCGTGGCCGGGCAACTGCCCGGGCTGGCCTGCCGCGGTTACGGGCGCCAGACGTCCAGGGCGACCGCATAGGTCCGTTCCGAGAAATGACCGTACGGGGAAACCGCCCGGAGCAGGTTCCGCAGGTCCCGCTCGAACTCGGGCAGGCGATCGCCGAACAGGTGCGGCGCGGCGCTGGAGAGTGAGAAAATGGAGGCAACCACCTCATCCTCGGTCCGTTCCGCGACCGTGCCGCCGCCGGTCTCGACCAGGGCCGACCTGGTAAAGCCCGCGTCGCGCATCACGATGTCCTCACCGTACGGGGGACCCGACGGCAGCGTGCCCTGCCCGGCCCGGCGGTCCGGGCCGAGATACCGGGCGACAAGCCGGGCGATGGCCTCCCGCGGCGGGCGCGGGCTTGGCAGGCCGTCGGTGCTGGCAACGCCCTCATGCGTGGTCGCGTGGATGAGGACGCACGCGCCGCCCGGCTCGATCATCTGGCGGACGGCGCACGCTACCCGGAGGCGGTCCATCCAGTGGAACGACTGCGCGAAGGTGACCAGCCGGAACAGGCCAAGGCCGGCCGGGAGTTCCTCCGCGCGCAGCTGCTGCCAGCTGATCGCGTCTCGCCCGGCCCGCTGCGCTTCCTCGCGTGCTTGCGCGATCATCCCGCGGTCAGCGTCAATGGCCACTACGTGCTCGAAAAGCGGGGCCAGCAGCAGGGTCAGGGATCCAGGGCCGCAGCCGGCATCGAGCAGCCGCCCCGACCCGTCCAGGCCAAGCTCGGCCGCGAAGGCGTCAGCCACCTCAGCCGGGTACGGCATCCGCCCCACCGGATAAAATGCGGCGCTGCCCGCATAGAGGGTCTCGTCCCATTGCCATTCATCCGGCACGCGGGAGATGCTACGGCACGAGCGGGCCAGGCAGCGACGAGTGCACTGGGCATCGCTGGTACAAACAGATCGGAAACGAGCGCGATACGACCGTGCCAGGCACCGTTTGGATGCCGGACAAAGGAGCACCCATGGACGAGGAACTCCGCGCGCAGGAGCCCGAGCACGAGCCAGTACCGCCCGACGCGGCGCAACAGATCACCGAGAAAGCTGCCGCAGCTGTCGTCCCCGGCCGGATGCCGGCGCTCTACCTGGGTCACGGCGCCCCGCCGCTGGTCGACGATCCGCTCTGGGTGGTCCAGCTTGAGGGCTGGGCACGGGGGCTGCCACGCCCCCGGGCGATTCTCATGGTGTCCGCGCACTGGGAATCCGCGCCGCTGACCATCGGGGCGACCAGGGATGACGTGCCGCTCATTTACGATTTCGGCGGCTTTCCCGAGCGCTACTACCGGGCCAGGTATCCGGCCCCGGGCAGCCCTGACCTGGCAGCGAAGGTCCGCGGCCTGCTGTCGGGCAGTGAGCCGATCACGGACCAGCCGGACCGCGGACTCGACCACGGCGCCTACGTGCCGCTGACCGTCATGTACCCGGACGCGGACATCCCGGTGCTGCAGATCTCCATGCCGACTCTGGACCCCGCGCGGCTGCTGAGCATCGGCGAGAAGCTGCGGCCGTTGCGGGACGAGGGCGTGCTCATCATCGGCAGTGGCTTCCTCACGCACGGGCTGCCATTTCTTCGGGACTTCCGCTTCGATGCGCCGCCGCCCGGGTGGTCGACTGAATTTGATCACTGGGCGGGAGAGGCGCTGGATAGCGACGACATCGACGCGCTTGCCGGGTTCAGCAGCGCGCCGGGAGCGCGTTACGCCCATCCCACGACGGAGCATTTCGCCCCATTGTTCGTGACGCTTGGCGCTGCCGACGACCCGGCCCCGCCCGTCACCACCATCACCGGCTACTGGCTCGGTCTTGCCAAGCGGTCTATCCAGGTGGCATGACGGCGCGGGCGGCACCATCAGCGCGGGCGGCACCATTCGCGCGGTCAGGCCCGCGCAAGCCCACCCGCGCCGTTGCCGGGCTGGACCGTCCAGCAGACGTGCAGCGCGGGCGGTTTGCGGAAGACCAGCCCGCGGGGCGCAGTTGGCTGGCCGGGGTCCAGCCGCAGCCCGGGCAACTGGTTCAGAATCGCCTCGATGGCGGCCTGCGTCTCGATGCGAGCTAGCTGCGCCCCCGGGCAGAAATGCGGGCCGCGCGCGAAACCGAGGTTCTGCCGGGCGTTCGACCGCCGGATGTCGAACCGGTCGGGATCGGCGAACACTTCCGCATCCCGGTTTGCGGCCGCGATGGACACGACGACCAGGTCGCCGCGCCGTACCCGGGCAGCACCGAGCGACGCGTCGGCCGTGGCATAGCGATCGACCACCGCAGCCGATGGCTCCAGCCGCAGCGACTCCTCGACTGCGCCGGACAGCAGGTTCCGCTCGGCAACGACCATGCTGAGTTGGTCGGGATGGCTGAGCAGATGCCAGATCGCGTTGCAGATCATCCCCTCGGTGGTTTCGATCCCGCCGAACATCAGGACCGCGGCATTCGACACCACCTCGTCCGTGCTCAGGCCGCCAGTCCCGGCTGCGGCGGCGAGCAGCGACGATGCGCCGGGGCGGCCGATCGCGGCCTCGATGCTGGACCGCAGGGCACTGAACGCGGCGCGACCAGCCCGATGGTCCCCCCCGGCGTCGTCGTCGGCGGCGGCGGCGGTGCCAGCCGCGGCGGTGCCAGCCGCGGCGGTGCCGCCAGCAGGCGTAGCGCCGGGCACGGAGGTCGCGCTAGCCGCCGACAGCGCCGTCACGGCACTGACGATGGCGTCGTACCAGGACAGGATCACGGCAGGTTCCGTCTCGGCGAGGCCGAGCACCTCGGCGACGACGGCGACCGCCAGCGGGCCGGCCAGGCTGCGGCGCAGCTCGGCCCTGCCATCCGCCCGCATCCCGGCAACCAGGCGGCCGGCCGTGGCCACGGCGAAGGACTCCAGCCGGGCGTTGGCCTCCGCCCCGCGGAACGCCTGGGTGAATGGATCGCGGTGGCGACGGTGCGCAGCGCCGTCCAGCGAGAGCATCGACGGGCCGACGACCAGGGCAGTCGAGAACCGCGGATCATCGACGGTGAACGTTTCGCTGTCCCTCATCACCCGCAACGCGAGATCGTGGCGGGTCACCAGCCAGCCGCCCAGCACGGGCAGCCAGGAGACCGGCTCATCCTGTCGCAGCCGCCGCAGCAGCACATGCGGGTTGCCGTCCAGTTCGGCGATAGTCGCCGAGGCTCCCAGCGGGAACCGGCTGCGGCTGTCCCCGGCGTCGCTGCTGCCGGGCGAGGCGATGCCGGGCGGGCCCATGCCTGGTGGCCCGATGCCGGGCGAGGCGATGCCGGCCGGGCCGCGGCCGGGCGGGCCGATGCCGGGCGCGTGGTGCGGAGGATCGCGCTCAGGCACTGCGGTGGCTGAGGATCCGTGGGCTCGCAGGCTGCCGCCACGTGGACACCGACTCGAAAGCCTGCACGCCCTGACTATACGAACAACCGCAGACGGCACATTCGCGACCAGCCCACCGGTTCGGCTCGTCTGCCAGGGCCGAATCGCCGAACCCGGCAATGCCCTTCCATGATCACGGAAATTAGAGCGTGCCAGGACCCGCCTAAGTTTCCGCGTTAAATGGATAGCGCGTGTCCCCGTCGCCAGGAAGCCCGCGGTCAGGCTGCCAGCTGACACGACGAACCGGGACCACGCTGATCTCCGCAGCTGAGCGAGGCCGGGACTGATCGGTCCAAGTATTCGAGGTCAGAGCATGCCGAGCAGCCAGCGGGGGCCGGTTACGGCTGCACCAGCGGCCGTGCAGCGACCGCGCAGTTCCCGGTCCGCGGTCACGACCAGACGATGACCGGGCAGCCGCGCCGCCAGGTCAGCGATCAGGTCGTCGCCCGAACCGGCCGCGGCAACCACCCGGACCCGGCTCGCATCCGGCANNCCAGCCCATCCGGTGCCAGCCCGGCCGGCGGCGTGCCGGGCAGCGCGTCCGGCTGCGCTGGCAGGCGTGCGAGGGCAGCCCGTGCCGCTCCTTCCAGGACCAGCACGAAGCCGGGGAACCAGCGCTCCAGCACCGGGCCGGGCAGTGAAGCGAGCACCAGCCCGGGCAGCGGCCCGGACAGCGGGACGGGTAGCGCGGGGACGCCGCGCGCGGCCAGTGCGGTCAGCTCACCGTGCAGCCGGACGGCAGCGCCTGCCCGGTCGCGCCACCAGCCGTCGGCTCGCGAGCCCATCACGTTGGCCACGTCAACGATGACCGTCAGCGGGGCAAGCCAGGCTCGCAGCGACGGCCATTGCGCGGCGAACCCGGGATGCAGGTCCAGCCGCCCAACGTCGCCCTCGCTGATCCAGCCGACCTCGCTGGTCTCGTCGCTGGCGTTGCGCACCGGAAACGGCGCCGCAGCCGCGGCGATCACGGTCTGGTAGGACCAGCCGCCGTGATCGTCGCGCAAGATCCCGCCGACGGTGACCGCACCGGCAGGAACGCCGCATTCCTCGGCAGCCTCGCGCAGCGCGGCGCTCACCGCCGACTCGTGGCTGTCCATGGCGCCACCCGGCGGTCCCCACGTGCCCGGATGGTTGACCCACGAACTCCTGCGCTGCAGCAGCACAACGGCATCGCCGCCAGCCGCCCTATCGCCGCCAGCCGGCGTAACACCGCCAGCCGCCGTGTTACCG
>PMSW01000092.1 GCA_003168215.1 Actinomycetota bacterium | reverse complement strand
AGGACGCCAGGCCCTGGCGGGAGGTCAGCGCTATTACCTCGCCGTCATCTCGTCAATGGCCATGCCCCGGCCGCGGCAGCAGCGGGACCGGGGGTCGTTGCGCTCGGCGCTGGCGGCGACGAAACCAATGCACCAACGGGCGTGACATCGGTGTCCATGAGGACGACGACTTACGCCTTACGAGGAGCGCTCACCGCCGGGGAACATTGCACGCGCAGCCGGGGTTTCACGTGATAGGGCCGGCTGCCGTGGGGATCGGGTACTTGCCGGCCAGGGGCCTGTGCACATGTTGTTTATACAGTTTAGGTGCGAGAAAGATAATGCCGCAGTGCGTGACGTGCGGGCGTGAGCTGCATCCCGAGCGAGCACAGAAATACAACTACTGCATGGCGCGTGAGTGCCAGGAAAAGAATGCCAAGAGCCTGACCATGGTCGCCGTCGGGGTAAATAAGGCCGCCGAGCAGTACATGATCCTCGATGAGCGCACCCGCGAGGAACTCGCGAACGGCAAGTACCACGATCAGCGGCGAGGTTCCTTCGGCCCGCCGGCCCGGCCATCTCGTACCGTGACGACTACCAGCGCAGCGAGCGAGCCCAAGCCCGCCCGCCGGCCGGCAAGCCGCACGGCGACCCGCCGCCAGTGGACCAAGTCACAGCAGAGGCTGGCACTCCTGTACAACGAGCAGCGGCTCCGGCCTGACGAGATAGCTCAGAAGCTCGGACTGAGCACATTCACGGTGACCCAGATCATCCTTGCCGCCAGGAACCAGGGGAAACTCTGAGGATGCCAGACGGCATCATGCGACTCGTGCTGCCGTAGGCGGACGGTCATGGTCAGGCTGGGCGGCATCCGCCGTAGATGACGTTCTCCAGCTGCTTCCAGTAGACATCGATACCCCGGAATCCGGCGGACCGCAGATATTCCAGTTGCTGGGCGAGCGGGATCACGTAACGGACGTGGTTGTCATAACGGGCCTGCTGCTCAGGCGTGCGATGCAGCCGCCTGCTCGCCGCATCAGGGTCGTAGTAGTCGCTCACCCGCTCCCAGGCGCCCTCGACAACAGGATCCGGCGTGCGCACCGGGTCGTAGTTGAGGTACCAGCCGCCAGGGACGAGATGGCCGAAGATCTCGGCGAACAGTCCCTGCTTGCGCTCATCGGGCAGGTGGTGGACGCACATCGAGGTAACCACCGCATCGAGCGCCCCGGGGATCGCGGCCGGCCACTCGCCCGTCGACATGTCGAACTCGACGTACCGGTAGCGCCCCGCGAACGGCTGCATCTCGTGCTCGCCCGCCGCCATCATCTCGGATGAGAAGTCAGCGAGTATCGCCGTGCTGCGCTGGTGCAGGCCGAGGATCGCGCGCGAAGCAGCCCCCGTCCCCGCTCCCAGATCCAGGAACGTGAACGCCTCCTGCTCGCCGAAGGGGAGCAGCACGGCCATGAACTGTCGCTGCGCCGCACGGTTCAGCTCGCGTTTCTTCTCTTCCGCCGCCCAGGCCCGAACGATCTCCCCGGACTGCCAGATGGCCGCGTTCGTGTCCGTCGACTGGTCCATGAGCAGAAGATTACCGAGTACGGGCCTCAGGGCCTGACGCGCGGTGCAGAGGCGGCGCACGTACCTGCTGGCACCTGCGCCCCGGCCGGAGGCTCCGTTGCTGGTCGGGTTGCATGGCCTGGGGATGTCGGGCGGACCGAGCGCCGCTGCTTGGCCGCCGGCCCATCCCAGTGCGACGAGCGTCCTGGATGCTGGCGACAATATGTCGATGAGCACCGCAGCCGCCGCACCGCAGCCGAACGTCCAGGCCCAGCTCTCGGTGCGGAACGGCCGGGCCGCCGTGGACTTCTACAAGGCCGCCTTCGGCGCGGTCGAGGTGTACCGCTTCGGCGGCACCGATGATCTCGAAGAGGTGGTCGCGCAGCTCGCGGTCGGGAACTCGCTGTTCTGGGTCGAGGACGAGTCGCCGCCGCACGGGAATTTCAGCCCCGAGACTGTCGGCGGGGCCACGGCGAGGATGCTGCTGATCGTCGATGACCCGAGGTCGGTGCTGGAGCAGGCGGTAGCCGCCGGCGCGTCGGAAGTCAGCCCGGTGGGCGAGGAGCACGGCTGGCAGCTGGGGCGGATCGATGATCCGTTCGGCCACCGCTGGGAGATCGGGCAGCCGGTGAGCCGATGGCCGCCCGCGGACCATCATCCGGGCAGCAGCTAAAGCGTTCCTCCGCCGACGGCGAGCATCGCAGAACCAGACTCTTGGCGCCGAACGCAGCTGTCCGCCCGCTGCCTGGGTGGCAGCGGGCGGACAGCCCTGCCGTTCTGCGCGGCCCGGAAGTCGCCGGGCACGGGCCGCGGTCCCGGGCGCCGTGCCCGGGACCGTCGACCGCGCCTAGTCTTGCGCGAGCTCCGCCGGTTCCTCGAAGGGACCACCGCCGGTGAGGCCTTCGCTGATGCCCGCCGTGACGAGATCATCCTCGGGTGCGTAGGCGATCTCGCCGTGCACCGCAAGGTCGCCGACCTCCAGGACTGCGTCAGGCTCGCGCAGGCTCGTGAACAGGCTGATCACCTTCAGGATGACGAACGTGACGAAGGCGTCCCAGATGATGACCGTCAGCGCGGCCTCCGCCTGGATGAGCAGTTGCTTCGGATGCCCGTAGAAGAGCCCGGCTGTCGTGATGGAAGGTGTCTTTCCGAGTCCCAGGTAGATGATCATCTTGGGGTCGGCGAACAGGCCGACCATCAGTCCGCCGAGCAGGCCGGCGCAGCCGTGGGTATAGACGACGCCGAGCGCGTCATCGACCTTGTTGAACGGCCACACGTGCTTGGGCAGGTAGATCATGGCCACCCAGACGAGCCCGGAGGCTACGCACCCCATCACCAGCGCGCCCATGCCGTTCACGTAGCCGGCCGCGGGCGTGATGGCGACCAGCCCGCAGATCATCCCGTTGACCCCGCCGACGAACGACGACTTCTTCTGCTTGCTGGCGAACATGTCCAGGAAGATCCAGGTCATCATCGCGGCGGCGGTGGCCAG
Organism: Actinomycetota bacterium; assembly: GCA_003168215.1. Classification (GTDB taxonomy): domain Bacteria; phylum Actinomycetota; class Actinomycetes; order Streptosporangiales; family Streptosporangiaceae; genus Palsa-506. Next base: position 12,872 of record PMSW01000092.1, on the reverse strand, counting down.
GTTGGTGTTGATGACGGCCGCCGAGGCGTCCGCGCCCGCGAAGTACGGGTCACCGCCGTTGAAGCCGTTCCAGCCGAGCCACAGGAGGCCGGCCCCTACCGCGACGAACGGCAGGTTGCTGGGCGCGCCGCCTTCGCGGTCACGCGCCAGCCGCGGACCGACCATCGCAGCCGCGACGAACCCGGAGACACCAGCCGCCAGGTGAATCACGTAGCCACCGGAGAAGTCCAGCGCGCCGTGGGCGCCCCAGTAGCCGCCGCCCCAGAGCAGGAACGCGTTCACCGAGTAGGCGAAGGTGATCCACAGCGGTACGAAGATCACCCACACCTTGAACTTGATCCGGCCGATGACGCTGCCCAGCAGCAGGATCGGCGTGATCGCGGCGAACACGAACTGGAAGTAGACGAGTGACGCTTCCGGGAAGCGGAATCCCGGCAGGTCCCCGTCAAGTAGCGGGATGTTGGCCTGAGCCTGCTCCCCGGCATGCCCGATGACGTCGGAGGGCCAGCCCACGAAGGTGGATATCCATGGAGTACCGAAGCCCATCCTGAAGGCCCAGAGCACCCACACGATCAGGGTCAGGCAGAACGCGCTAAAGACCATCATCATGGCGTTCACGGCCCACTTGCGCTGTACCAGGCCCGCATAGAGGACAGCGAGCCCCGGGATGCTCATAAGGCCGACGAGCGTCGCCGCCGTCATCTGCCAGGCGTTGTCGCCTGAGTAAAGCCAGGTTGGATACGGAACCAGCACCATGCCTCCAGGGGCTACGGCGAAGGGCTTTGCCAGGGGGCCGGCGGCACATGGTCATGTGCCGGCCGGCGGAGCCGCTTCGATGTCGGTCGTTTAACGCTTCTTGTTTCCCATGGCCGAGTTTCGGGCGTATTTCCCGTTTGTTACGCCGGCGGCAACAGAACGCGCCGAACGGCGGCTTGTGTTAACTGGCTGTTTCAGGGGCCAGGCCGGTGCCCAGCCCGGATCGGCCCGCACCGGCCCGTGGGACGCGCGGCGCAGGACCTTCCTGGGCAGGCGGCTGGCTTGCCCGGCACTCGCGGGCGGCACGCAGCACGGGACTGCGGCCGGTCATGCCAGAACCGCGCCGGGTACCGGGTTTACCTGAATGTCACGTTCCCGTAACAGTGTGGACTCGCATCCTTGAGTCGGCCGCGCGGAAGGCTTACGCTCCTCGCAGTTCGCTTGGTAAGCGCTTACCGCCTGGCCCGGCAGCCCGCGCAAGGGGCAGGTGCCAGCTGGGCAGGTCATCGCGGTAAGCGCTTACCCCAGGGATCAGCACGGCGGCGCCAGGGCCAGCGGCCCGGCGCGGCAGGCAGCCGAAGGAGAACGATGGCGGGGATTCGCGACACGGCGAATACGCCGCCGACGATCTATGACGTCGCGCGCGCCGCCGGCCTCTCGATCGCATCCGTCTCCCGGGTACTCAACGGACAGCGCAACCCCCGCGAGGAGACCAGGGAACGGGTCCTGCAGGCGGTGGCCGAGCTCGGCTTCGCGCCGGACGGCGCGGCGCGGGCGCTGAGCGCCCGGCTCAAGGAAGTCGTGGGGGTGGCCGTCCGGCGGGCCTCGCTGGTCGAGGCGGGCGAGGGGGTGTTCGCCGACGAGGACGAGAGCCTGCAGTTCCCTGACATGATCAACCGCGGCATGGAGGTCGTGGCCCAGCGGCGCGGCTTCGACTTGCTGATCAGGTCGGTGGAAGTCGGCGATCATGACACCGGCAAGCGGATCCTCTCACTGGCCCGCAAGAGCGACGGGCTGATCCTGCACGACCGGCTGCTCGACCCGGCCCAGCTCGCCCGGTTGTCCAGGCAGGTCCCTATTGTCACGCTGGCCGGCGTGCCGACGGAGACAACGGCCAACGTGCGCGGCGACAACCGGGCCGGGATGCGTGACCTCGCCAGGCACCTGGTCCGCGACCACGGCTACCGCACCGTCGCCTACCTTGCCGGGCACGCCGACAGCCCGGACAACCTGGCGCGGCACGAGACCCTCGAGGCCGAGGTGACGGCGGCGGGCGGCACCTTCCTGGCCGGTCCGGACTGGCACGGCAACTACATGGCCGTCGGCGGCGCGAGGGTCATCGACAAGCTGATCGACGCGCGGGCCGCGCTGCCGCGGGCGATCGCCTGCGCCAACGACCAGACGGCGCTCGGCGTCATGAGCGCCCTGGCGGCCCGCGGGATCGACGTGCCCGGCCAGGTCGCGGTCTGCGGCTTCGACGACATCCCGGTAGCCCGCCACCTGCGGCCGCAGCTCACCACCGTGCGCCAGCCCATCCAGGAGCTCGGCGCGACCGCCTTCGAGATCCTGCACTCGATGATCAGCAACGGCGAGCCGGCCAGCCGCGAGGTCGTGCTGCCCACCCGGCTGATCCTGCGAGAGAGCTGCGGCTGCCCGCCGGAGATGGCACCGCCGGCCTGGCGGACGGCCGAACCGGTCGCTGAGGGGAGGCCCCGGCCATGAGAACGCTGGCGCGCAGGATCGGCTTCTACCTGCTGACTGCCGTCGCGGCGGTCACGGTTGATTTCCTCATCCCGCGCGTGATACCCGGCAATCCCCTCGACGCCGTGCTCGCGCACACGCAGGGCCAGGTGATCACGAAGGCGACGCTGCGCGCCCTCGAGGTGCAGTTCGGCACGCACTCCAAGACCGGCCAGTGGGGCCAGTACCTGCATTACTGGAGCAACCTGGCGCACGGCAACCTGGGAGTATCCACCAGCGAGGGCATGGTCCCGGTGACGACCGTCATCCGCGGCGCGCTGCCGTGGACCCTCGGCCTGGTCGGCACGGCGACCGTGCTGAGCTTCATCCTCGGCACGCTGCTCGGCATCCTGATCGCCTGGCGGCGCGGGACCTGGCTGGACAACCTGCTTCCGGCCACCACGTTCTTCCAGGCCGCGCCCTACTTCTTCCTCGCCTTCCTCGCGATCGACCTGTTCGCCATCAAGCTGGCCTGGTTCCCGTCAGGCAGCGCCCGGGGAATCCTCGACTTCCCGGCCGTCAACTGGACCTATATCAGCGATGTCCTCGACCATGCCATCCTGCCGGCCCTGACGATCGTGGTCGCCTCAGGGGCCGGCTGGATCGTCGGCATGCGGAACGTCATGGTCACCACGATGGATGAGGACTACGTCCTCATGGCGCAGGCCAAGGGACTGCCGAAGCGGCGGGTGATCTGGTATGCGGCGCGCAACGCGATCCTGCCGAGCATCTCCGGCTTCTCCCTGGCCATCGGCTTCGTGGTGTCCGGCGCGCTGCTCACCGAGATCGTCTTCAGCTACCCCGGCCTCGGCTTCGTCCTGCTCAACGCCGTGCAGGAGGCCGACTACGCGCTGCTCCAGGGAGTCTTCCTCGTCATCACCATGGCGGTGCTGCTGGCCAACCTGGCGGCGGACTTCGTGTACGTGTTCCTTGATCCGCGCACCCGGCAGGAGGCCTGAGCATGGCCATCGGCACCAGCACGGGACTCGGCAGCGCGCCGGCCGACGGCGCCAGCCTGCTCCCGGTCCCGGACGCGGCCGGCCGGCGGATGCGGCTGCAGCTGCCCAGGTCGCCGAAGGTCCTCATCGGCCTGGCGATGCTCGCCGTGTTCCTGATCGTGGCCGTGATCGGCCCGTGGATAGCGCCCTATAACCCTAGCCGCAGCTTCTCTGCCACGGCCAGCTTCCCGCAGGCCCCGTCCGCCGCGCACTGGCTGGGCACCACCCAGCAGCAGCAGGACGTGCTGTCCCAGCTGCTCGCGGGCGGCCGGAGCACGGTCCTCGTGGCCTTCGTCGCCGGCCTGGTCGCGACCGTCCTGTCCATCGTCATCGGCGTCACGGCGGGCTACGCAGGCCGCCTCACCGATGACCTGCTGTCGATGCTGGCCAATTTCTTCCTCGTGCTGCCCGCCCTGCCCCTGCTGATCGTCATCTTCGGCTTCCTGAAGACCGCACAGGGCGGTCACGACCTGCTGATCGGCCTCGTCATCGCCATTACCGGCTGGGCCTGGGGGGCGCGGGTGCTGCGGGCGCAGACGCTCTCGCTGCGCAACCGGGACTACGTCGAATCCGCGCGCATCGTCGGCGAGCGCGGCTGGCGCATCATCGGCTTCGAGATCCTGCCGAACCTGACCCCGATCGTCGCCTCGTCCTTCCTGTTCACCGTGCTCTACGGAGTCGGCACCTACACCGCCCTTGCCTTCCTCGGCCTGGTCAACCCGAACCACTGGAGCTGGGGCGGCATGCTGTTCTACGCGCAGGTGGCCGGCGCGGAGCAGAGCGGGTACTGGTGGCTGTTCATCCCGCCCGGGATCGCCGTGGCGCTGCTCGGCACCTCGCTGGCGCTGATCAACTTCGGGATTGACGAGTTCATCAACCCGCGGCTGCGCGTCGCCGGGCTGTCCCGCCGCCGCGCCCGGCGGGCCGGGGTATCCGGGCTGCCCAAGCGCTTTGTGCTCGGGGTCACTCCGGTCGTCCGGCAGGACCTGGCCGCCGCGGCTGACGGCACGCCAGGCTGGGGACCGGGCGGACGTGCACCGGGCGGACCGGCACCGGGCGCCGGATCAGCCGACCTGATCTCGGCAAGCGGTCACGCGAAGTCGCGGCGCTGGCGCAGAGGGGGCGGCCAGTGAGCGCCGCCCGCAGCGCCGCAACGAGGGACGGCGAGCCCCTGCTCGATGTCCGCGGGCTGTGCGCCGACTACGGCGCGGGCCCCGGCGCGGTGCATGCCGTCATGGACGCCGACCTGATGCTGCACCGCGGCGAGGTGCTCGGCCTCGCCGGGGAGAGCGGGAGCGGCAAGTCGACCCTCGCCTACGCGATCACCCGGCTACTCCGTGCACCCGGGATCATTACCGCCGGCAGCGTCCGCTACCACTCCGGATCAGGCCAGTCGATCGACCTGCTGGCCGCGGACGAGCACCAACTCCGCGTGCTGCGCTGGTCCCAGATCTCGGTAGTGATGCAGAGCGCCATGAACGCGCTGAACCCGGTGATCTCCATCGGCTCCCAGCTCACCGACGTGCTGCGGGCGCACGTGCCGGGAATGAGCAAGGCGGGCCGCCGGGCGCGCGCAGCCGAGCTGCTGACCATGGTCGGCATTACCACCGACCGGCTCGGCAGCTACCCGCATGAGCTGTCCGGCGGCATGCGGCAGCGGGTGATGATCGCCATGGCCGTCGCCCTGCAGCCCGAAGTCGTCATCATGGACGAGCCCACCACCGCACTGGACGTGGTTACCCAGCGGGAGATCCTGCAGGAGCTGGCCGAGCTGCGGGAGCGGCTGGGATTCGCGGTCCTGTTCATCACCCATGATCTCTCGCTGCTCATCGAGATCGCGGACTCCATCGCCGTGATGTACGCGGGCCGCCTGGTCGAGCGGGCCGAGGCGGCTGCGCTCTTCCGGGCGCCCCGGCACCCTTACAGCCTGGGGCTGCTCAGCTCCTTCCCGCCACTGCACGGGCCGCGGCGGCCCATGACCGGGATCCCCGGCTCGCCTCCCGACCTGCGGAATCTTCCGGCCGGATGCGCCTTCCACCCGCGCTGCTCCTACGTCATGGACCGGTGCCGCACCGATCTGCCCCCGCTGCTGGAGCTGACCGAGGGCCCGGGGCGGCAGGCCGCCTGCTGGCTGCAGGACGGCTCGGCGCCCGCCCCGGCCGAGCTGGCGCTGCCCGTGCCGCCAGCTGGCCGGGTCACTGCGGCCGGCCAGCTGCAGGCAGGAGCCGCGCGCCTGGACCAGGTCAACCTGCGGAGCCGGTCATGACGGAACTCGGAGTGACCGCGCAGCCGCCGGCCACCGGCACGCCACTGCTGGAGGCACGCCACCTCACCAAGCACTTCCCGGTGCACCAGGCCCTCCGGACAGCCCGCAGGCGCCTGCGGGAGCGGCCAGCCGGCGCCGCGGCGGCCGGCCGGCCTGTCGTGCACGCGCTGGAGGATGTCTCCATCGCGCTGCCCAGGGCGCAAGTCACCGCAGTAGTCGGGGAAAGCGGATCGGGCAAGTCGACCCTGGCCAGGGTGCTCGCGAGGCTGCTTCCCCCGACCTCGGGCGAGCTCCTGCTTGACGGGCGGCAGATGCCCGCCTCCGGCGCCGGCCGGCGCAGGTACGCGCGCCAGGTGCAGCTCGTGCTGCAGGATCCGTTCTCCTCGCTCAATCCCGTGCACGACGTGCGGTATCACCTGGCGCGGCCGCTGCGGATACACGGGCTGGGCGAGAACGCGGGCAGCCTGGAAGAGTCGATCACGAGCCTGCTGGAGCGAGTGTCGCTGACGCCGGCCGGCCAGTTCGCCAGCAAGTACCCGCACGAGCTGTCCGGCGGGCAGCGCCAGCGCGTCGCCATCGCCCGCGCGCTCGCCGTCCGGCCGACCGTGCTGCTGGCCGACGAGCCCGTCTCGATGCTCGACGTGTCGATCCGGCTCGGGCTGCTTAACCTGCTGAGCGACCTGCGGGAGCGCGAGAGGATCGCCATCCTCTACATCACCCACGACATCGCCTCGGCCAGGTACCTGGCCGACACGATCGCGGTGATGTACGCCGGGCAGATCGTGGAGTCCGGCCCGGCACAGCAGGTCACCGACGAGCCGGCCCATCCGTATACGCAGCTGCTGCTCAGCGCCGCCCCGGACCCCGAGCGCGCCGGGCCGCCCGTCCTGGCGGCCCGCGGCTCCCCGCCCAGCCTGGTGTCGCCGCCGGCTGGCTGCCGCTTCCACCCCCGCTGCCCGCACGCGATGGCCATCTGCGCCGACCGCGCCCCGGGTGACTTTGACGTGGCGCCAGGTCACGCGGCCGCGTGCTGGCTGCACGCGAAGGACCTGGATCCCGCCCAGGCCGGCCCGATCGCCCGGCCGCCCGCAGGCCAGCCGCCCGCAGGCCAGCCGGATTCCGCACGCAGTTCCGCACCAGAACCGGGAGAGGAGACGCGATGAACCGGGATATCCCGCCGCAGGTACCCAGCTAAGTCCCGAGCACAGCACGGGCGCAGGCAGTAAACCGGCAGCATCCGGCCGGCCCGCGCCGCCCCACCTGAAAGCAGACCCCGGAATGGTCGATAACAAGAGGCCGGCGAGAGCCGGCCGGACACACGGAGTTTAAGCAATGAATCACAAAATGATGAAGGGCCTGGCCGCGGCTGCCGTCCTCTGCATGGCGGTGGCGGCCTGCAGCAGCTCGGCAGCCTCCTCCCCCAGCAGCAGCAAGTCGCCGTCAGCCGCGGGCAAGCCGCTGGTCATTGACGACACCCCGATCTCCCCGATGACGGATACCTTCAACCCCTACTCGGCAACGTCCACCGGCTACGTGGTCGGCGCGGAGGCCCTCTACAACGAGCCTCTGATGATCTTCAACACACTGAACCCCCAGCAGGCCCCGTACGACATCCTGGCCACCGCGTACAAGTGGTCCAACGGCGGCAGGACGATAACCTTTACCATCCGGTCCGGCGTCAAGTGGAGCGACGGCAAGCCGTTCAGCGCCAGCGACGTCGCGTTCACCTTCAACATGATCAGGACAGCGGCCGGCCTGGAGACGGACGGCACCCCGGTGCCCGCCAGCGCCACCGCGCCGAACGCCACTACCGCCGTGCTGAACTTCAAGCAGCCCGAGTACGCGAACCTGTTCCTGATCGCGCAGACGTACATCGTGCCGCAGCACATCTGGGCGAAAGTCAAGCCTTCCACCTTCACCGACACCAACCCGGTCGGCACCGGCCCGTTCGTGCTGGACAAGTTCACCCCGCAGGGCTTCACGCTCAAGAAGAACCCCGACTACTGGGGCAAGGTCAGCGTGCCGGAAATCTCCTACCCGGCCTACACCGCCAACTTCAACATCGTGAACCCGCTGGCCTCCGGCCAGATCGACTACGCCGGTAACGACATCGCCAACGTCCAGAACGTGTACCTGGCCAAGAGCCCGGACAATCACACCTGGTACACCAAGGCGCCCTACCTGAACCCCAATAGCGTGGTTTCCCTGTTCTTCAACGTCACCAAGACGCCGCTGAACGACCCGAAGGTGCGGCAGGCGATCAGCTACGGGATCAACCGCCAGCAGCTGTCGTCCCAGGGCGAGACCGGCTACGAGGCGCCGGAGACGTCCACCAGCGGGCTGCTGCTGCCCAGCGCCCAGAGCTACCTGAGCCCGTCCCTGGCGAACAACCTGCCGGCCGCCGGTGATCCTGCCAAGGTCACTTCCATCCTGACCTCCGACGGCTACAAGAAGGTCGGCGGCAAGTGGATGAAGAACGGGAAGCCGATCAGCTTCTCGATCTCGGACCCGATTCCCTACTCCGACTACTACCTCGACGCGCAGGACATCTCGCATGAGCTGGACGCGCTCGGCTTCAGCGTCACCGTCAACGGCATCGGCAACCCGGCGGTCTGGGACGGCGACCTCACCAACGGCACCTACGACACGGCCATCCACTGGAGCAACCAGGGCCCGACTCCGTACCAGATCTACGACAACTGGCTGGATGAAACCCTGAGCGCGCCCGTGGGCAAGCCGGCCGCCGGCGACGTGGGCCGGTACAAGGACCCGGCCGCGCAGGCCGCGCTGAGCCAGTTCGCCGCCAGTGCCAGCACCGCGGGCCAGCATGCCGCGATCACCAAGCTGGAGAACATCATGAACGCCCAGGTGCCGGTGGCCCCGCTGCTGGCGGGCGCTGACTGGTACGAGTTCTCCACCAGGAACTACACGGGATGGGAGTCGGCGACCAATCCGTTCATGAACCCGACCCCCGGCTCGCCGTACCTGGAGGAGACCATCCTGCACCTCAAGCCGGTTTCCTGATCAGGCATCTGACCGAGGCGGAAGGACAGTTGCAGCGATCATGAAATCCCCACTCCGGGGGCTGATCCCGGCCGTCCGGCCCAGCGCACGCTGGGCCGGACGGCCGGGTGCCCAGGCACCCAGAAACACCCGGGGCCGGCGATGACCGCGGGCCCCGTCAACCCGGAAACGACGCACCAGGCCAGCGGGACGGACCCGGGCGGCCAGCCCGGCGCGGCCACCGGAACCGTCACGGACGCCACCCTGGTGGCCGCGCTGTCCGTCGCGGAGAAGGCGCTCCTGCTGACCGGCGCCGACAGCTGGCGGACCCAGGGCGCCGCGGCCCTGGGCCTGCGGCCGATGACCACATCGGACGGGCCGGCCGGGGCCCGCGGCGTCATCAAGGACGAGCGCTTCCCGTCCTCCAGCCTGCCCTGCCCGTCCGCCCTCGGCGCCACCTGGGATACCGGGCTGGTGCGCGAGGTGGCCGCCGCACTGGGCGCGGAGGCCAGGAGCAAGGGCGTCGACGTGCTGCTCGCGCCGACGATCAACCTGATGCGCACGCCACTCGGCGGGCGCGGATTCGAGTGCTTCGCCGAGGATCCGGTACTGACCGCCGGCATCGCGGTGGCGTACGTCCGCGGCCTGCAGTCCGCTGGCGTCGCGGCGACGGTCAAGCACTACGTCGGCAACGATTCGGAGACCGAGCGCTGGAGCTACGACGCGCGCATCGCGGAGAACGTGCTGCGCGAGCTCTACCTGCACCCCTTCGAGGCCTGCGTGCGCGAGGCCGGCGCCATGCTGGTCATGGCCGCCTACAACACGGTCAACGGGGTCCGGATGACCGAGCATGAGCGCCTGCTCAAGGACGTGCTCAAGGGCGAGTGGGGCTTCGATGGCGTCGTCACGTCCGACTGGCACGCGGCCCGCAGCACGGCGGCGACAGCGCTCGCCTCGCTCGACCTGTCCATGCCGGGGCCGGACGGGCCGTGGGGCGAGTTGCTCGCCCGGGCGGTCACGGACGGCACGGTCCGGCCGGAGGTACTCGACGACAAGGTCCTGCGGCTGCTCCGTCTCGCCCGCAAGGTCGGGGCGCTCGGCGCCGCCGGGGATGCCCCCGGCCAGCCCGCCGAGCCCGCATTCATCGATCCCCTGCTGCTGCGCAGGGCGACCGCGGCCTCGTTCGTCCTGCTCCGCAACGAGCAGGAGGCACTGCCACTGCACCCGGCCGCGATCAGCAGTCTCGCCCTGCTCGGCCCGAACGCCTTCCAGCCGACCATCCAGGGCGGCGGCAGCGCGGGCGTCGTGCCGGTCAGCGTCTCGGCGCCGGAGGAGGCCCTGCGCGCAGCGCTGGGCGGCCGCGCCGAGATCACCACGGCACCGGGCTGCCAGACCTGGGTGATGGTGCCGGAGCCCGAGCCGGCCTCGCTCTGCGACCCGGACACCGGCGAGCCCGGGCTGCGGCTGGAATTCCTTGCCGCCGATGGCACCCTCATCGGCAGCGAGCACCGGTCCTCTACGTCGCTGGCCTGGTGGGACGGCGTCCCGCCGGGCTTCGGCTGGGGCGAGAGCGGCCGGATCGTGGTGCTCGCCTCGTTCCTGCCCGGCAGCAGCGGGACGCACCTGATCGGCGCGGCCGGCGTGGGCAGGCTGATGATCGCGCTCGATGGCGAGACCGTGGCCGACGAGGCGACCAGCATCCCCGCCGACCCGGTGGAGGCCATGACCCGGCCGGGCGAGGTGCGGGCAACCGTCATGCTCGAAGCCGGGCGCGAGACCCGGGTCCGGCTGGAATTCAGGCCCGCGGCCGACGGCGAGGGGCCACTCGCCGTCCGCCTCGGCATCGCGGCCGTTGCGGACGAGGACGGGATGCTCGCCGAGGCGGTGCAGGCCGCGAGCGAGGCAGAAGCCGCCATCGTGATCGTCGGCTCGGCCGCGATGACCGAGAGCGAGGGCTTCGACCGGAGCACCCTGGCACTGCCAGGGCGCCAGGACGAGCTGATCGCGCGGGTCGCTGCCGTGAACAGCAGGACCGTGGTCGTCGTCAACGCCGGGATGCCGGTGCTGATGCCGTGGGCCGGTGACGTCGCCGCGGTGCTCATTGCGTGGCTGCCCGGCCAGGCGATGGGCGACGCACTGGCCGATGTCCTGCTCGGCCACGCCGAGCCGGGTGGCCGGCTGCCGGTGACCATGCCCGCCAGCGAGGCGGACTGCCCGGTCCTGCATGCCACGCCGGCTGACGGCGTGCTGCGCTACGACGAGGGCCTGCTCATCGGCTACCGCGGCTACGACGCGGCCAAAATCACGCCCCAGTTCCCGTTCGGCCACGGCCTTGGCTATACGACCTGGGCGTATGAGTCGCTGCGGTCAGCCAGCCGGGAGCTGGCACCGGGCGCCGACCTTGAGCTGCTGGTCACCGTCAGGAACACGGGGACCCAGCCGGGACGCGAGGTTGTCCAGGCCTACCTGGCGGAGCCGCCAGGCAACGGCACCCGGCCGGTTCGCGCCCTCGCCGCGTTCGGCATCGCGGAAGCCGCGCCCGGCGAACAGGCCGAGGTTACGCTGCGCGTACCTGCCAGGGCGTTCGCCCGCTGGGACACCGACGCGGGCGGCTGGGTCTGGCCCCGGGAGCTTTTCACCGTGCACGTGGGCAGGTCGTCACGCGACCTGCGGCTGTCCGTGCCTGTCGCGTCAGGCTGATGTCCCTGATGCCCCGCGGCCGGCCGCGGGGCATCAGGGAGCAACGCGGTAGTGGTAGCCGTGGTGCCCGGTGAACCCGGCATGGTTGTACAGCGACAGGGCGGGCGCGTTGTCGTTCTCGACTTGCAGGTAGAGGCCCGATATTCCCCGGTCCCGTGCCAGCGCCGCCAGGGCAGCGATGATCCCTCTTGCGAGCCCGCGGCGCCGGTGGGCTGGCTGGACCTCGAAAGCGGTGAAGCCCGCCCACTCGCCCGCGGCCGCCATCCGGCCGATGGCGATGACGTCGCCTGCCTCGCGGACGGAGGCGAACACCTGCCACGGGGCGGACATCAGCAGCCGCCGCGAGATCGGCGGCGGCTGCTCACCGCGGTAGTGATACCGCGCCAGCCAGCGGTCGTCAGGCTCGGCGGCCACCTCGACGTGCACCGGAGCGGCCGCCCCCTGGCGTGCGACCGCGCCGGGCAGGGCAGTCATCACCGTCGCCGGCCCGGACCGGATGAGCCAGCCACGCTCATCGAGGAACCGGTCGATCCCCGTGCGCCGCTGCTGGCCCAGCGGGAACGAGACGGCGATCATCGCGGGCAGGCCGCGGGCCTGATACCACTGGCGGACCTCGTCGATCGCGGCGGCCAGCGGCATGCCCGGATCACCGACGGCGAGCGCGCTGTTCGCGCGGCCGGTGAAACCGTCCGCCGCGCGCAGCAGCCAGCCGCCAAGGCTGGCCTCCTCCATGCCCCGCCAGCCCGCGGCGGCCGCCCTCTCGAGATCGGCAATGGAAACCTCCATGACCGGCAATCCTGTCAGAGCCCTCCGGATGACGCGGCCGCTGGCGCGGGGCACGGTCGCGGTGTGCTGATGCGCCGGGCCGGGGCAGCGACCGCCAGCGCGAGCCGGCCGGTGCTGCGAGACTGTGATCATGCAAACCAGGCGTGACTCTTCATCGGCGGGCTCTGCGGGCTCGCTCCTGAGCATCGGATCTAGCGGGTCGATCCTGTCGATCGGCTCCGCGGGGTCGATCCTGTCGATCGGCTCGGCCGGGTCGATCCTGTCGATCGGCTCGGCCGGCTCGGTGGCTTCGGCGTTCTCGGTCGGCTCGGCCGCGAGCCTCGGCTCGGTACTGTCCGGCCTTTCTTATCTGTCCATTCTGGCCTGGCGGTCCAGGCGCTCGGCCGCGCCCGGCCGCCGCCGCCAGAGCCCATGAATATCCGCCTTCGACGAACGCGTCACGATGACCTGAAGCGCCGTGCCGCCGCCGACGACCTTGCTAACCTCAGCGAGGAACTGGGCCTGTACTGACTGACTCGCTCACGGCTGCGCGCGTTCAGCGGATTCGAAGATACTGGGCGCTTCGATGAGGCCGACCAGATCGCCCGCGAGCGCGACACGCCGGCGCTCCCCGCCGTCTTCGC
>PMSW01000088.1 GCA_003168215.1 Actinomycetota bacterium | reverse complement strand
GGGTACTCCGAGCCCGCCTAGGCGACCGCAACCGGGCGTCAGCCGCTGGACCGCGCGAGCCGCTGGCTCGCTTCCGCCCAGCGGGCGAGCAGCGCCCCGGCCGCGCCGGTATCGACAGCGCTGGCGGCCCTGGCGTAGCCGTCCGCCAGCGCGGCCGGCAGCTCGTCCGGGCCTGGCACGCCTGCCTCGGCTGCTAGCGCCGCTGCCGCATTCAGCAGCACGGTGTCGCGCACCGGGCCGTGCTGGCCGGCCAGCACGGCGCGGGCCACGGCCGCGTTGTGCGCGGCGTCCCCGCCGCGCAGGCTCTCGGCCGCCGACCGGCCGACCCCGAGGACCGCCGGGTCAAGGACCGTCTGGCTGACCGCGCCGTCATGTACCACCCAGACCGTCGACGTGGTGGTCGTGGTCAGCTCATCCAGCCCGTCATCGCCATGGAACACCAGCGCTGAGTTACCGCGGCCCGCCAGCACGCCGGCGATCACCGGCCCCATCCGCGAGTCAGCCACGCCGACCGCGAGCGCGCTCGGCCGGGCTGGGTTCGCCACCGGGCCGAGGAGATTGAAGACCGTGGGCACGCCGAGTTCGCTCCGCGAGACCGCCGCGTGCCGGAGCGCCGGATGGTAGAGCGGCGCGAAGAGGAAGGCGATCCCGATCTCCGCCGCGAGCTGCTCGGTCGCCCGCGGCGGGAGGTCGATGACGACGCCGAGCGCCTCCAGCACATCCGCGGTGCCGCAGGCCGAGGACGCGGCCCTGTTGCCGTGCTTGGCCATCCGGGCACCTGCGGCCGCCGCGACGATGGCGCCCATGGTGGAGATGTTGACCGTGCGCGCGCCGTCCCCGCCGGTGCCGACCAGGTCGACGAGCCGGCCGGGGATGCGCAGCGGGGTCGCATGCGCGAGCATCCCCTGGGCGAGGCCGTTCAGCTCGCCGGCCGTCTCGCCCTTCATCCGCAGCGCGACGCCGAAGCCCGCGATCTGCACGGGCGTTGCCGCGCCGTCCATGATCTCGTTCATCGCCCAGGCGGTCTCGTCGGCGGTGAGCGTCTCTCCCCTGATCAGCGCGCCGATGAGCGATGGCCAGGCGGTACGGGAATCCATACGGCTCCCTCGGGTCCGGGTCAGGCGGCGAGCGCAGTCAGGCGATGTGCTCGTTCAGGCGCTGTGCCTTCCCGGCGGCGGGCACGGTCAGCAGCGGGCACGGTCAGGCTTGCGTTACCGCGGTGCCGGCGGCCCGCTGGCGCATCAGGCCGGCCAGCGCCTGGGCCAGCGCCTTCGGGTCGATCGGGTGGCTGATCACCGCATCGGCGCGCGACCAGGTAGCCAGCCAGCCGTCGTCGGGCCGGCCGATGATGAGCAGTACCGGCGGGCAGTCATAGACCTCGTCCTTGGCCTGGCGGCAGATGCCCATGCCGCCGGCCGGGTGGGCCTCGCCGTCCAGCACCATGACATCGGTCCCGCCCCTGTCCAGAAGGCGGATCAGCGCAGCCTGGGTAGCGACCTCGATCACCTCCGCTTCCGGCACGTCCGGGGCCGGGCGGCGGCCGATCGCGAGCCTGATCCGGCTGCGCACGTCTGCATCGTGACTGTAAACAACGACCTTCATGGAACTGGATGCTACCGACACGGGGGGTCGCGCGACGTCCGCCTACGCGGTGTCGTAATAATGTTCACCGTGGCGACAGCAACGACTCAGGTAGCCCCCCGCACCCCGGCCAGCAGGCCGAACCTGGTCAGCGTGGGAACCATCGTCTGGCTGTCCTCCGAGCTGATGTTCTTCGCGGCGTTGTTCGCCATGTACTTCACGATCCGCTCGGTGGACAAGGGCCAGGGCGAGCACTGGCCGATGGCGCACCTGGACCTGAAGCTCGCGACGGCCAACACGACCGTGCTGCTGCTGTCCAGCGTCACCTGCCAGCTGGGCGTGTTCGCCGTCGAGCGGGGCCAGATCAGGCGGACCGGCCGGATCTGGAACGTGTCCCGGTGGGGATTGCGCGAGTGGTACGTGCTGACGTTCCTGATGGGCCTGTACTTCGTCAGCGGCCAGGGGTACGAATACCTGGACCTGATCAGGCACCACGTGACGCTGCAGTCCAGCAACTACGGCTCGGTGTTCTTCCTGACCACCGGGTTCCACGGCCTGCATGTCACCGGCGGCCTCGTCGCGTTCATCTTCCTGCTCGGGCGCACGTTCGCGGCCAAGCGCTTCACTCAGGAGCAGCAGGTCAGCGCGATCGTCGTCTCCTACTACTGGCACTTCGTTGATGTCGTGTGGATTGGCCTGTTCACGACCATCTACCTGATCCACTGACCGGAAGCCGAGGACGCAGTGCGCTGGATCACCGCCAGGCGAAGGCACCCGGCTGCGGGCTACGCCATCGTGCTGCTGACGCTCGTCGCGATCGGCCTGGGCTATGCGGCACTCACCGGGGCAGGCAGCCCGGCTTCGGCGTCGGCCCCGGCACCCGGCCAGCAGCAGATCGCGAGGGGCCAGGAAATCTTCGCCAGGAACTGCGCGAGCTGCCATGGCCTGGAGGCCCAGGGCACGGCCGTGGCGCCCAGCCTGATCGGGGTCGGCGCGGCGGCAGTGGACTTCCAGGTCAGCACCGGCCGGATGCCCGCGGCAGAGCAGGGCCCGGAGAACGTGCGCAAGCCGCCGGTGCTCGACACCAGCCAGACCCTTGAGGTCGCCGGGTATATCGCCTCCCTGGCCGGGGGCCCCGCGATCCCCTCGCCCGAGCAGGTCAGCACCGCCGGTGCCGACGTGGCAGTCGGCCAGGAACTGTTCATCGCCAACTGCGCGCAGTGCCACAACTTCGTCGGCGCCGGCGGCGCGCTGACCTACGGCAAGTTCGCGCCCGCGCTGACCCAGGCAACGCCCACCCAGATCTACGAGGCCATGCTGACCGGCCCCGAAGCGATGCCGGTATTCAACGACACCACCATGACCCCGATGAATAAGCGCGACATCATCGCCTACGTCACCGCGACGCGGACGGAGGCCAACCCGGGCGGCTTCAGCCTGGGCCGGATCGGCCCGGTCACCGAGGGCCTGGTGGCATTCCTCGGCCTGCTGCTCTTCATGGTGGTCGCAGCACTGTGGATTACCGCGAAGCAAGGGAAGCCCCGAGAACATGAGTGAGACGAACGGCCACGGCGAGCTGCCGGACGAGACGCCGGACGAGACGCCAGCTGGCCCGCACCGCGTCATCGGCACCCCGCCGCCTGCTGAGGCAAGGACCTTGCTCGGCGGCCGCGAGCCGGACGGCGACAGGCCAGCGCCGCGCGAACTGCCCGCCGATCCTGCCGACCTGCGTAAGGCCAAGGTCGCTGAACGACTCGTCGCGGCCTGTTTCATTGTCGCGATGCTGGCCGGGATCGGCTTCATCGCCGCCTACATCGGCCTGGAAGTCCACTCGGTAGACGCCGTGCTGCGCTCGAACCTGGCGCTGGGGACCTCCCTGTCGGTGGCGTTCCTCGGGCTGGCGTTCGGCGCGACGATCTGGGTGCGTCACCTGATGCCGGAAGTGGAGATCACCGAGGCGCGCAAGCCGCTGGCCTCGCCTGCGGAGGACCGGGCGGCGTTCGCCGAGACCTTCACCGAGGGCGCGGACGCCAGTCAGTTCGCGAAGCGGCCGCTGCTGCGGCGGACGCTGATCGCGGCGACGCTGCCGATCGCGGTGGCCCCTATCGTGTTGCTCCGTGACATGGGGCCGCTGCCCGGTACCAGCCTGCGGCACACCGTGTGGCGCAAGGGCCTGCGGCTGGTCGAGGACGTCAGCAACACGCCGATCAGGCCAGCTGACTTCAGCTCGCCCGGCGGCATGATCACGGTGATACCCGAGGGTTACCAGGACGACGACGACGCCCTCGCCAAGGCCGCGACGATCATCATCAAGTTCGCGCCGGGCGAGCTGCAGCATCCGACGGTGCTGAACTGGACGGTGGACGGCATCGTCGCCTACTCGAAGATCTGCACCCACGTAGGCTGCCCGGTGTCGCTGTACGAGCAGACGACCCACCACATCCTCTGCCCGTGCCACCAGTCGACTTTCAACGCGCCGAAAGGCGCCCAGGTCATCTTCGGGCCGGCTGCCAGGCCGCTGCCGCAGCTCCCGATCACGACCGACGCCGAGGGGTACCTGGTAGCGCAGAGCGATTTCCATGAGCCGGTAGGGCCGAGCTTCTGGGAGCGGGGGTAGGTCATGGCTAACCGGGCGCTTGATGGTGTCGGCGGGTTCCTGGACGACAGGTTCCGCGGCGCCAAGAGTTTCCGCACGCTCTTCAAAAAGATCTTCCCCGATCACTGGACGTTCCTGCTCGGCGAGATCGCGCTCTACTGCTTCATCATCCTGCTGCTCACCGGCACGTTCCTTACCTTCTTCTTCCAGCCGAGCATGACCGATGTCATCTACCACGGCTCCTACACGCATCTGGACGGCATCCGGATGAGCGAGGCCTACGCCTCGACGCTCAATATCAGCTTCGACGTCCGCGGCGGCCTGCTGATGCGCCAGATCCACCACTGGGCGGCGGACCTGTTCATGGCGGCGATCTTCGCGCACATGCTGCGGATCTTCTTCACCGGTGCGTACCGCAAGCCACGCGAGGTCAACTGGCTGATCGGGATCGTGCTGCTGACGCTCGGCATGCTGGAGGGCCTGTTCGGCTACTCCCTCCCCGACGACCTGCTGTCCGGCGCGGGGCTGCGGATCCTTGAGGGGGTCATGCAGTCCATCCCGATCGTCGGGACGTACCTGGCGTTCTTCCTGTTCGGCGGCGCTTTCCCCGGGCACCTCATCATCCCCCGGCTGTATATCCTGCACGTGCTGCTGATCCCCGGCCTGATCCTGGCGCTGATCACGGCGCACCTGTTCATCATGTTCCACCAGAAGCACACCCAGATGCCGGGCAAGGGCCGGACCGACAAGAACGTCGTCGGCGCTCCCCTGTACCCGTACTTCATGGCCAAGACCGGCGCGTTCTTCTTCTTCACCTTCGCCGCGCTGGCGCTGGCCTCCACCTTCGCCCAGATCAACCCGGTGTGGCTGTACGGCCCGTATACCCCGGTGGCGATGTCGGCCGGCTCGCAGCCCGACTTCTACATGGGCATGCTCGAGGGCGCGCTGCGCGTGATGGTCCCCTGGGAATGGAACGTCGCCGGGCACACGTTCAGCTTCAACGTCTTCCTGCCCGCCCTGCTGCCGCTCGGCATCATCTTCACCGCGGCGGCCCTGTGGCCGTTTATCGAGCAGTGGATCACGGGCGATAAGCGCGAGCACCACGTCAATGACCGGCCGCGTAACGCGCCTACCCGGACGGCCCTGGGGATGGCCGTGATCACTTTCTACGGCGTGCTCTGGCTCGAAGGCGCCAACGACATCATCGCTGACCACCTGAACATCGCGCTCTACACCACCACGCGTATCGCGCAGGTCTCGATGTTCGTTGCTCCGGTGCTCGCCTACATCATCACTAAACGGATCTGCCTGGGCCTGCAGCGCAAGGATCTGCACCTGCTGGAGCACGGCGTCGAGACGGGGATCATCCGGCAGATGCCGAGCGGCGAGTTCATCGAGATCACGCGCCCGGTCTCGGAGGAGGAACAGGCCAAGCTCGCCTTCCCAGCGCGGCCGCCCGGCCTGCCGGCACCCGATTCCGCTGACGAGAACGGGATCCCGGCGCCAGGAACCCGCGGCGCGATCGGCAAGGTACGCGCGCGGCTGAACACGATACTGACCGAGAGCGTGGAGCTGCCCGGCAGCAACGGGCACACGAACGGACACGGCGCGGACGGCAGCGGGCAGGCCCAGGATGAGCCCGAGCACGCCGCCGTCCCGGCCGGCGGCGTCCCGGACGGCTCGCAGGAAATCGCCCCAGGCGCCGGCCAGGCTGACTCCGGCAGTTCCGGCGACGACGCACCTGACCAGTAGACGGGTTCCCGGGCCGGTGGGCGGCTCGGCACTGCCCGGTCCGCGGGCGCGCTAGCTCACGGCGTGCCGTCCGGCCCGTGCCCGCCTGGCCACAGCGGCTCGGGGATATCCATGCCGAGATCCCCGTCCCAGCTGTTGCGGCTGGCGACTTCGCGGACCGGCCGCCTGGCGGCCACTCCCCACCTGCCGGTCGGGTATCCGAACGAGACGCAGCAGGCCATCGTCCAGCCCTTGCCCTCCGGCACGGCGAGGACGCTCATCGCCTCCGCGCCGTGGAAGATCCCGAGCACTGACGTCAGTGCACTCCCGACGCCCTCGGCGCGGGCCGCCAGCTGGGCGCTCCAGACCGCGGGAAAGATGGACCCCCCGGTCTGGTCACCGCGGGAAAAGCCGATCATGAAGAGCGGCACCTGCTCGAAGTGATCGGCCAGGTGCTGCGCGGACGCGGTAACCCGGAGCATTGACGCGTGCGCCGGCTCGTCCGGCGCCTGCCGTGCCCGCTCCAGCCGGTCGTGGTAGGCAGTCGCCCATAGCTGGCGGATGCTGTCGCGGTAGAGCGGCCCGAGGCGGCCCTTGACGACGGGGTCGTCCACCAGCATGAACCGCCAGCTCTGCGCATTCCCGCCGCTAGGCGCCCTGATCGCGGCGTCCAGGATGCGCGCCTGAACCGCGTACGGTATCGGGTCGGGACGGACCCGCCGCATTGCCCGCGTCGTGTACAGCGCCTCATAGACATCCATCTGCCGTCTCCTCCATCCCCGCTGGCACCGCTCCATCCCGCTGGCACCGCTCCATCCCCGCTGGCACCGCCAGGCCGGGAGTTCGCCCGGTACGTCATATCGAGGCTGCGCGCGGTGGGCCAGGCGAGAGCAATCTCGCCAGTAATCTACTGGCGGCCGGCGCGAGGCAGTGACGTGATCAGCCAGTACCACCGAGCCGCGCAGCCAGCGTAATGAACCTGCGGGTCAGGAGTGTCACGAGATTTTGCAGCGGTACAGGCACGCCATCGCGCAGGACCGATCAGCCGTCCTCATAGTTGCCAGCAAATAATCGCTGACATATATTTGTGGACGAGTAATGAGTGGAGGCGACTCTGATGGCCGCGAAGCGCAAAGTCGACAACTTGATGGCCCTGGCGGTGCTGGCCACCGTCGTCCAGCGGCCGATGCACCGCTACGAGATCGCGTCCCTGATGCGTGCCCGCGGCAAAGACCAGGACATGGACGTCAAGTGGGGCTCGCTCTACACCGTCGTGCAGAACCTGGCGAAGCACGGCTTCCTGGAGGTAATCGGCACCAGCCGGCAGGGTGCCCGTCCGGAAAGGACGGTGTACCAGATCACCGAAGCCGGCCGGCAGGAGATGCTCGACTGGACCCGGGAACTGCTGTCCACACCGGAGCCCGAGCACCCGAAGTTCGCCGCCGGGCTCTCAGTGCAGATGATCTTGTCGCCAGACGAGGTGACCGCCCTCCTGCAGGCCCGGCTCGGCAGGCTGGAGGAGTCGATCGCCGCACGTCGTGCTGCGATCACCGGGCATCTCAAGGAAGTTCCCCGCCTGTTCCTGGTCGAGGATGAGTTCGCCGTTGCGATGGTCGAGGCGGAGGCGGCCTGGGTCCGCGCGCTGCTGGAGGAGCTGACCTCGGGAAGCTTCCCCGATCTCGCGTCGTGGCGGGCCTTCCACGACGGCGGCGAGATGCCCCGGGAGCTGGCCGAACTATCGGAGAGGGGACTAACAGGCGACTAGCGGACTCGTAATGGCCCCGGGGCGGTGCGCCAACACCGCCGCCGGGGCCCGGGGGCGGCTGCTCGCAGCCATCCCCGTCCAACGCTCTCGAACCGATGCCCGCACGATACGAACCCGGCCACGAGGTGGCAACCAAAGGATAGCTGGGTTCCCGTGCGTGATCTCGGCACAGAATCAACCGACGAACACCACATGCAGGAGAGAACCCATGTCCACAGCCACAACGCCCAAGGTCCGCACCGCGCTGGTCGTCGGCGGCGGAATCGCCGGTCCCGTCGTCGCGACCGCACTGCTCAAGGCCGGCATCCAGGCGACTGTCTACGAGGCCTACCCCACCCTGGCCGAAGGAATCGGCGGCGGCCTGGCCATAGCCCCCAACGGCCTGGCCGCACTCGGCCTCATCGGCGCCGACGATGCAGTCCGTGCCCTCGCCACACCGGTCACGGGCACGGTCATGGCGGTCGGCGGGAACACCCGCAGACTGCCCAGCCTGGCGGACGTGGAGCCGCTCCAGATCGTCGGCCGCGGCGACCTGCACCGGGTGCTCCACGACCGGGCGGCCGAGTCGGGCGTCCGCTTCGAGTACGGTAAGCGACTGGTCGGAGCCATCGAAGGCCCGGATTCGGTCACGGCGAAGTTCGACGACGGCTGCACCGCGACCGCCGACGTCCTGATCGGCGCCGACGGCGTCCGCTCTAGCGTCAGAACCCTGATCGACCCGGAAGCCCCCGGCGCGGGCTACGCCGGAATGCTCAGCTTCCAGGGCTACGTCGACGCCGCCCCCGACCTCGACCCCGAACCTGGCATCATGACGTTCGCATTCGGCAAGCGCGCGTACTACCTGTTCTGGAAGATGGCGGACGGCCGCGTGACCTGGGGCGCGAACCTGCCGTCGAAGCAGTACATGTCCCTGACCGACGCCCGGTCTATCCCGTCCGAGCAGTGGCTGCGGACGCTGCGCGAAACGTACGCGGGCGACCTTCCGGGCGAGCTGCTGGCGAACCGCACCACCGCGGAAAACCTCGACATCACCGGAGCGATCCACATCATGCCGCCGGTCCCGCACTGGCACCGCGGCCGCATGGTGCTGGTCGGCGACGCCGTCCACGCGCCGTCCAACAGCACCGGCCAAGGCGCGTCGCTGGCGATCGAGAGCTCGATCCAGCTGGCGCGCTGCCTGCGGGACCTGCCTGATGCGACATCGGCGTTCCGCGCCTACGAGCGGCTGCGGCGGGAACGGGTGGAGAAGATCACGAAACGGGGCGCTCGGACGAACAGCGCTAAGACGCCCGGGCCTATCGGGCGCAAGGCAATGCACGCGCTGATGCCGATCTTCTTCAAGGTGATGAACTTCGAGAAGGTCATGGGGCGGGAGCAGCGGTATCAGATCGACTGGGATGCGGCTGCTATGGACGGGACTTCGGTGGGTGGCTGAGATTTCCTGATTTCCCGGGCCATAAACCGGCTCACCGTCATGATTTGCTGTCTTCTGCCAGGGCATCGTTGAGCCGTTGTGTTGCGGCCTGGAGTACCCGAAGGGCTGTTGCCAGCTCCGCGGCGTCCGAGCCGTCGAACGCGATCTCCCGAACGAGAGCGAGCGGATCGGGTAGTTCTTCCCAGAGTTTCATTCCGACGTCGGTGATCCGAAGCACCCGCTGGCGCTGGTCCTCGGAGTCGGGCATTTGATCTACGAGGCCCTTGCGCACCAGTGTCGTCACGATCACGCTCAGCGTCGCTCGCTCGATCTGGAGCATGCGCACCAGATCACGCTGCCTTGTTGGCCCGTCGTTCGCCAGCTGGTACAGCACATACCACTGTGTGGTTCCGAGGTCGTACGGACGCAAGACCGACTCCATCGTGGCCCGGACTGCGAAGTAGTACCGCTTCGCCCACGCCCCCACCGACCCCTGTGTCTGGCCCTCTATCTCGTTAGCCACCTAACACAGTTAGCTAGGTACTGAACGACTTGTCAAGGTCACCGCTGAGGCCGTGCGGGACAACCTCAAAGCTGGGCGGTATGTGCTGGTGAGTCACGCAAGAATGGATCACCACGGGATCGTCGTATTTTCCCATCTCGTGAACGTGCCTGTGGGCCCGTCCGGACCGAGCAGCGCAACGCGCGCCACCTCGCGGGAG
>PMSW01000116.1:13972-53992 GCA_003168215.1 Actinomycetota bacterium | reverse complement strand
GCCGATAGGGCTGGGGGTAGAGCCCCAGCAGTACGCCTCGCCGCTGTCGATGCGGCATCCTGCCGTGATCGAGGTCGTCCCTAGTGATCCGGCCAGGGCGGCCTGCGGTGGCACCGCGAGCACGGCCAGGCCGGCTGCCAGGATCAGCGTCGCGAGAATGATCCGCGGCTTCGGAGTAAGACCCCTAATCATCGCTGTCCTGGTCAGCATGAGCTGTCCTCCACTTCGCCCGAGCCAGCGGCCAGCACGATGGTAACTCTAAGTAGTTGCTCAAATACAAGATTGCGAAGAAGCCGGCCCCCGCCGGGGGCTATTCCTGCGATTACGGCCGATGCCGCGCCAGCCCGGGAAAGACCATCGGCACCGTCCTGGGCCGGTCGCCATCAGCCGGGCCTACCACCACTGCGCGGCGTGCGGCCGCGGCGTGCTCCCCCGGGACGGCGAGCTGGGCGTGGCCGGCCTCTCGCTGTCGCCGGGGTTGCACAGCATGACCGACCGGCCGGCGCCGCCGTCCCGTTCACCCCGGCCAGCGCCCTGCTCGCCGACCTGGGCGGGTCCGCGTCACCGCCAGGCGGGTAGCGCGGTCCGCCGAAGCCGACGGGGCCGCTGGGACCAGATCTGGAATCGACCCCGCAACCAGGCAACCGTCGCCTGACTCACTACCAGCAAATCCCGATCTTGCTATCTACAAAATTGTCGCGCACCCCCACCGGCCAGCGGGATCGAACACATTGTCGGTACCTCCAAGCAGAGTGGTGGTAACTATCGCCGACGCGAAGGAGGCAATACGTGTGCTGGGAATGTGACCACCCTGGCAGCACGCGGCTCGACTATCTCGAGCACATGCGTGATCTGATCGCCTGCTACGGCTGGGCCGTACAGGGTGTGGGGCGTGACCGGATGCATCCGCCCTGGGCGTACACGGTGGGACTGACCCCGAACGGCAGGCCTGAGCTAGTAGTAACCGGCTTGCCGGTGGCCCGTGCGACGCGGCTGCTGAACGATGTCGCATCTCATGTGCTGCACGCCGCCGCTCCCCGGCCGGGCGAGCAGATCCCGCTGCGCGGCGGCCCGGTGATCGAGATCGTCGAGGTCGCGGAGGCGGCGGCGCACCTGGTGACCGCCATCGAGTTGTACGGGCCCGGGATACGCGCGCTGCAGCTGGTGCACGCCGATGACCGCGGCCACTGGCCGTGGGAGGTGGGATACCGCGGCGTCAGGGGCGGTCAGCCGGTCCTCGGGGTGCGCGCTTCCCCGGTCAGTGCGGCATGACGGGTCAGCGCGAGGGCGACTCCAAATGTTGGCCAGTTCCGGCTCCACCGATATTCAGGGGAACTCGGTGTCGGTCAGTTCCGGCTCCACCGGCCCGACAACTACACCTGGCCTCTCCTGCGGGCGGCAGAGGACGGCCACACTGACGGCTCCGAGGAAGGCCCCGCCGCCAGACGCGGTGCCAGACCTCACCGACACAATGCGTTCGTTGAAAGGCTTCCTGTGACGGGTGTTCCTAGCGCACTCGCCGGACAGCACGTGCTCTGCCGCCTCGTCTCCCTGCTCACTTGTCTCTTGAGCGGCCGGGGCGTAGCGTCCAGAATAGGAAGGTGTGCTCGTATATCAACGTGTAGACGGGCTTGAGATTCCTCCCGCGGTGCACTGGACCCGGGCAGCGCTTTAATGCGCAGCCAAGCCGAGGTGGCGCATGGCAGCAGCTGCCCTTCGCCGGACCCCTCTTTCCATGCGCTGTGCCTGGCTTACCCACGGCAAGGTTCCGCCGACCGGCCTGAAGCCGCATGACGACCTGCAGGCCCAGTTCCGCTACCTCGGCCCGCCCACCCCCGAACCTGAAGTTACGTGCGACCAGCGCATCAGGAGGCGGTTGCCAGTGGTTATGACCTGATCAGAAGCTCGTCGTCGCCAGCCGGTGGCAGTCCGGTCCGGGTACTTGCCAAGAAGCCCGGTAGCAGGCTGGGTCCGGCCAAAGGCCCGCTGACACCCGGTAGCGCGGCTTGGGCTGCTGTGCCGACCCGTACAGCCGCGGGACGGCCGGGGACGGACGGCCAGGACGGGCGAGCACCCGGGACGGAAGCCGGGCTCCGGCGCTGCATCCCCGAACGGCGCTCGCGCCACGATGCGAAGCCCCTGCCATGTCCGGAGCCAGGCACCCGCCGGACCTCCCGAGAACTGCGGCGGGGACCTGCACCGGGCAGACATTGCTGACGTGCTGGTTTAAGACGCCACGTACGTCAAAAGGAGAGGAATGGCAGTCATGGACATGAAACTCGAGGTCGTGGTGGTGCCCGTCTCTGACGTGGACAAGGCCAAGGGCTTCTACCAGGCGCTGGGGTGGCGGCTGGATGCCGACTTCGCCAAAAGCGAGGACTTCCGGGTGGTGCAGCTGACCCCTCCTGGTTCGCAGTGCTCGATCATCTTCGGCACCGGGATCACCTCGGCCGCACCGGGCTCGGCAGACGGCCTGCAGCTGACCGTCACCGACATCGAAGCGGCCCGGGACGAGCTCATCAGCCGCGGCGCCGAGGTGAGCGAGGCCTTCCACGACGCGGGCGGGGTGTTCCACCACGCCGGGACCGAGGGACGGGTATCCGGCCCGGCACCGAACCGCCATAGCTACGGCTCGTTCGTCTCGTTCAGCGACCCGGACGGCAACGGCTGGCTGCTCCAGGAGATCACGACGCGCCTGCCGGGCCGGTGAGAGCCATGTCAGCGGCATACGACTCCGCAGCCGAGCTGGCCCAGGCTCTGCGGCGCGCGGCCGCCGCGCACGGCAAGCACGAGGAGGAAATCGGGCACGCCGACGCGGACTGGCCAACCTGGTACGCGCAGTACATGGTGGACGAACAAGCCGGGCGCCCCGCCGAGTCCGCGCAGGGAGCTAGCACATGAACGCCGACTACGACGTCATCGTCGTGGGCGGCGGCTCGCCGGGCGAGCACTGCGCCGGAGCGCTGGCCGAGGGCGGCCTGCGCGTCGCCCTCGTCGAGCGCGAACTGGTGGGGGGTGAGTGCTCGTACTGGGCGTGCATCCCGTCCAAGACGCTGCTGCGCCCCGGCGAGGCGGTGCAGGCCGCGCGGGACGTGGGGGCCAGCGCGCAGGTCAACGTCGAGGCGGCGCTGGCCTATCGCGACTTCATGGTCTCCAACTATTCCGATACCGGGCAGGAGCGCTGGCTGGCGAGTAAGGGCATCGACCTGCTGCGCGGGACCGGCCGACTGGCCGGGGCGGGCGTGGTTGAGGTCAACGGCGTGCGCCACACCGCCCGGCACGTGGTCGTGGCGACCGGCGCTGATCCGGTCGTGCCGCCCGTCCCAGGCCTGCGCGAGCTCGACGGCATCTGGACCAATCGCGAGGTGACCGGCATGAAGGCCGTCCCGCGGCGCCTGCTGATACTCGGCGGCGGACCCGTCGGGGCCGAGATGGCCCAGGCCGTGCGCCGCCTCGGCGGAGAGGTGGTCCTAGTCGAGGGCGGCGGGCACGTACTCGCCCGCGAGCCCGCGCCGCTGGGCGAGGCACTCGGCGAGGTCCTGCGCCGCGACGGCATCGAGCTCGTCCTCGGCGTGCACGCGACCGCCGCGCGGCGCGACGGCCAGGACTACGTCCTGTCCGTCGAGGGCGGCCGCGAGCTGCGCGGCGACCGCCTGCTCGTCGCCACCGGCCGGCGGCCGCGCGTGCCCGCCGGCCTGGAGACGGTCGGCGTCCAGGCCGGCCCGCAGGGCATCGGAGTCGACGCGCACCTGTGCGCGGGGGAGCGGCTGTGGGCCGTGGGCGACGTCACGGGCGTGCGGCTGCTGACCCACGTCGGCAAATACCAGGGCGAGGTCGTCGCCGCGAACATTCTGGGCGAGCCCCGCGAGGCCAACTACGAGGCCATCCCGGACGTCGTCTACACCGACCCGCAAGCAGCCTCGGTAGGAACCTTCGAGGCCCAGTTCAGCGCGACCGCCCTGGTTTCCGAGGTGGCCAAGACGGCCACGTACACCCACGCCTACGCCGAATCGAACGGCTTCTTGACCCTGCTCAGCGACGGCGAGCGGCTGACCGGCGCCTACGCGCTCGGCCCGGAGGCCGGCGAGTGGCTGCAGCAGGCCACGCTGGCCATCCGCGCCCGCGTGCCGATCGACGTACTGCGCGATGTCATCCAGCCCTTCCCCACCTTCTCCGAGATCTACGTCGGGGCGCTGAACGCGCTCCACGGCCAGATCACCGCCAACCGCCGGTCCGCCGGGAGAACCCTGGCATGATGCGTCATCCGGGCGCCTGGACTAATCCGTCGACATCCTGGGCGGCGGTCCCGCGGTGCACTACCCCGTCGGAGTACCGCGAGTTCGACGGGATCATGGTTCCGACCCGCCGCCGGGCCTACGTCCGCAACCACGACGGCTCCCCGGTCCGCGACTCGGTCTCGATCGCCGGCGACGTCACCGACGTCACCTTCAGCTAGGAGGAAAACCCATGCGCGCTGACATCGTCCCCGGCGGGATCTTCCCGGACTACGAGCTGACTGACCACACCAAGACGCGGCGCCGACTGAGCGAGCTGCAGGGGGGCGACTCGATGGTCTTGGTGCTCTCACGCGGCGGGTTCTGCCCCAAAGACCACCAGCAGCACCTCGAGCTGGCCGCAAACTACCCGAAGATCCGCGTCGCCTACACCCAGATCGTCACCATCTCGACCGACAACATCCTCAAGACCAACGAGTTCCGCGACTCGGTCGGCGCGCAGTGGACCTTCTTGTCCGACGCCGGCCGCAAGATTCAGAAGGACCTCGACATCCAGGAATATACCGACTCCTACTACGACCCGATGATCCCGTACACGCTCGTGCTCAAGCCGGGGCTGGTCATCTACAGCGTCTACAACGGCTACTGGTTCTGGGGCAGGCCGTCGTTCGAGGATCTCCGCCGCGATCTGCGCGAGGTAACCCGCGAGATCCGCCCGGACTGGGACCTGGCCGCACCCGGCCTTCGCGAGAACTGGGAGGGCGGCGACCACTCGATGCACCACCCGTACCAGGCTGACCACGGACGGAGCCCATCAGCCGCGGACATGCCGAGCGCCGCGGCCGTTTCAGGAGGTGCCTGATCATGG
Organism: Actinomycetota bacterium; assembly: GCA_003168215.1. Taxonomy (GTDB): domain Bacteria; phylum Actinomycetota; class Actinomycetes; order Streptosporangiales; family Streptosporangiaceae; genus Palsa-506. The sequence continues at coordinate 48,889 of PMSW01000116.1, read as the reverse complement.
AATACCTCGTCACCATGACCACGCATGTTCCAGCTGGAACGCCGGAAGAAGCCGTCCAGGACATCCGCACCCGCGAGGCCGCTCACTCGCGCGAGCTCGCGGCCCAGGGACATCTGCTGCGGCTGTGGCGCCCTCCGCTGCAACCGGGCGAATGGCGCACGCTCGGGCTGTTCGCAGCCGCCGACGGCGACCGGCTCGAGGAAGTCCTCGCCTCGATGCCGCTGCGGGTGTGGCGCAGCGATGAGGTCACCCCGCTGTCGCCGCACCCCAGCGACCCGGCGATCATCCGCCCGCCGGCGACGGCGCCGGCCCGGACGCCATGAGCCACACGGGCCAGAAGGTCGCCATCATCACCGGCGGCTCGCAGGGCATCGGCGCGAGCCTGGTCGCGGCCTACCGCCGGCAAGGCTGGAGCGTGGTAGCTACCGCTCGCACGATGAAGCCGACCGGGGACCCTGACGTGCTTACCATCGACGGCGACATCGCCGAGCCCGCCACCGCCGACCGGATCATCGGCGCAGCACTGGCACGGTTCGGACGGATCGACACGCTCGTCAACGACGCCGGCGTCTTCGTGTCCAAGCCGTTCACCGACTACACCGCCGAGGACTACGCCTTGGTGGTCGGCGTCAACCTCACCGGATTCTTCTGGCTGACCCAGCGGGCCATCGCCGAGATGCTGAAGCGGTACGGCGGCCACGTGGTCAACATCACCACCACCCTGGCCGATTACGCGAACTCCAGCGTGCCCTCGGTCCTGACCTCACTCACCAAGGGCGGCCTGGCCTCGGCCACCAAGTCGCTGGCCGTCGAGTACGCCTCCCGCGGCATCCGGGTCAACGCCGTCTCGCCGGGCATCATCCAGACGCCGGTGCACCCGGCGGACAGCTATGACGGACTCGGTGACCGGCTTCCCCCGCTCGGGCGCGTCGGCCAGGTCAGCGACGTCGTCGACGGCATCTTGTTCCTGGAGGCATCGCCGTACATCACCGGCGAGATCCTGCACATCGACGGCGGCCAGTCCGCCGGTCACTGATCGGGTGCCCGGGGTGCTGGCCGCCAACGGGTCATGACCCGGGTGTCGCCTGGCATTCCTCGGTGCTCATCAGCGAACCGGCCTCAGAGGGATCCGCGAGCTTCACCGGCCAAGCCAGTTCCCGCCCGTCGTCGGCCAAGTGCGCCAGCAGGTCCACCGCCGCCCGCGAGCCAGCACACGTGGAGGCCGCGATCTCGATGCGGGCGTGGCGCCCGGCCGGGGATCGTAGATCACCACCTCGCCAGGCCACACAGTCTCCAGAGCGCGGGTGTCACCTTTGTTCAGCGCTCTGAAGCCGTCAGGTTGGCGCAGGAGTGTTGGCCGTTGCCACGGCTTCAAAGATCGGTCACCTGACCGATGTCTCTGCCTGAAACTTGCAGAAATATATGTAGTGCAACTACCGGCACAATCGCCTGTCAACAGTTGACCGGATCTCCTCCGCACTGGCTGCGCAGGGTGACCTGTGCTCTCCAGGACCGGCTCAATCCGGCCCGGCAAGGAAACCAGATGGACACGATGGCGCCGATCCGCCCGACCATTCAACGTCCGCGCCGGATCTCGCTAACCGCAGGACCGGCCGCGGCGGCCGAAGCCCGCAGCCAGGTCCGGGAGGCCATCTGCGCCTGGGATGTCCCCGTCGACCCGGCCGTCGCGGTCGTGCTCACCAGTGAACTGGTGACCAATGCCATCAGGCACGAGGCGGGCGAGACTGTCATGCTCGTCATCACCTGTGCCTGTGACCAGTTACGCGTTGATGTCCACGACACGTCGTGGTCCGTGCCAGTACCGGTTGATGCGCCAGCCGACGCCGAGACCGGACGGGGCCTGATGCTGGTCGCCAGCCTGTCGACTGACTGGGGCTATTACCGGACCCCTGCGGGAAAGGCCGTGTACTTCATGCTCGCGTTCCAGGCCGATCTTGACGAGGGCGACGGCCGCAGCCCCGCGGGGCGATCGCAGTAGCGTCCGGTAACTCGTGAGTCCCGGCGGTTCCGCCTGACGCGCCCGCGCCAACCCATTCCCGCGCCCCGATCACCTCGACGCGGTGGTGCGCAAGGCTGCCTCGCGGGCGATGTCGGTACGCGAATGAACGTCGAGTTTCTTCAGGATGTGGGAGACGTGGGTCGCTACGGTCCGCCGGGACAGGAAAAGCCTGGCGGCGATCTCTGGGTTGGACAATCCCCCCTCCACCAGTGCGGCGATCTTTGTCTCGGCCGGCGTCAGGCTGTCCCAGCCGCTCTGCGCCTGCCGGTGTTTAGCGTGCGGGCCGCGGCGGATGCCATGGGCGCGGAACCTGGTCCGTAGCCGGGCGACGTCCGCGGCGGCACCAAGCGAGGCATAGATCTCCACGGCACGGGTGAATGCGGCCCGTGCCTGGCCGCGGTCGTCGGTGTCGATGAAGTCTCCAGCGGCCGCCTCCAGCGCCTTCGCGCTGAGCAGTGGCCGGCTGGCGTCGCCATAACGCTCCGCGGCCGCCAGCAGCCGGGGGGCATCATGATCCAGCAGGCTGCGGCAGTAAAGCGCATTCGCCTGCCGGTGGGGGATATCCGATTCAGCCGCGAGGGCCGCTGCGTGGTCCGCGAGGGCCTTCGCGGTGCTCAGGTCGCCAGTCGTCGTGGCGAGGCGGACGGCGTCAGCAAACAGGTTCTCGATCTCGTCGAGTTCTTCCTTATTGTCGGCAAATCCGGCGGTCAGCACGGCCAGCGCCTCCGGCAGCGCACCGGCCTGCTCAAAGTCCAGGCTGCGGGCGAGCGCGAGCGGGCCGACGACCCGGTTTCCGATCCGGGTCGCGTGCGGGACGGCGGCCTCGAGGTGGCCGCGCGCCGCGGTGATCTCGCCGCGGTGGAAGCAGATCACGGCGGCGATGCCGTGATCACTGCAGGCCGCACCGGGCTCCTTCAGGTCGTCATGCACGACCCCCACCTCGGCCATCGCATCGTCCCACCGCCCTGTGTCGAAGAGCAGCTGGCCCAGGGCGCCGTGCGCCTGAGCCAGCCGGACCACCGTGCCAACCCGGTCCGCGAGGTGCCGGGCTTGCCGGGCTGCGGCGAAGGCCTCCTCGTACCGGTCGAGGCCGCCCAGCGTGATGGCCTTGTTGATCTGCAGCAGCAGCCGCAGGTCGGTCAGTGCCGGATCGGCCTGGGTCACGGTCAGCGCCCGGTCGAACAGCGTCAGCGCGTCAGTCGTCTGCCCCTGCACTGCGGTCACGATGGTCAGCACGTGCAATGCCCAGCCCATCGCCCAGTTGTCACCAGCCTCCGATGCCGCATCGAGCGCGGCCGCGGCGACCCGGCCGGCGGTCTCGACCTCGCCGAGGATGCTGTGCATCCGCGCGGTGAGCACGAGTAGCCGGGCGCGATGGCGGGCCGAGATCCCGGGCGAGGCCAGTGCCCGGTTCAGCGTGGCCAGGGACTCCGCGGACAGGCCGGCCTTCATGCGGCACTGCGCCAGCGTCCAGTGCAGGTCAACGACGAGATCGGGCTCGACGGCATGCGCCAGTGCGCGGTTCGCCACCTGCTCGGCCCCGGCCGCATCGCCGACCCGGAAGAGGGCGTCAGCGAGGCGGCCCACGAGACTGTCATGCTGGGCCGAGCCGGCCGGGGAGCTCGCGACCGCCTGCCGGAGAAGCTCTGCCGCGGCCCGGGGCGCCTGGCCGACCAGTAGCTCTGCGGTGCGAGCCAGCCAGCGCAGTATCCACTCATCCATCGGCTCGCTGGTGCCGCCCGGTCCGCCTACTGCCCACAGCAGCTGGCGGGCAACGCGGTCCGCCGGCGCGCCGGCCTTCGCGAGAGCGCGGGCGGCATCGCGGTGCCAGGCGGCGCGCACCGGCACCGGTATCTCGTCGTACAGCGCCGCACGGATCATCGGATGCCGGAATCCGAGACCGTTACCGGACTCGGCCAGCACGCCGGCCGCGCATGCCTCGTCAACGGCGGGGACCAGGTCCGCCACACTGCGACCGAGAACTGTCGCCAGGTCCGGCACGGCAAAATCCACCCCGAGCAGCGCCGCCGCCCGCAGCACCTCGCGTACCGGCCCGGAAACGAAGCCAAGGCGGTCCGCGATAGCCGCCGACAGGGAGCTTGGTGCGGGGCCGCTCGTCAGCTCGACGGCTCCCGCGCCAGTAATGGTCAAGCTAGAGCTGCGGGCCAGCGCAGCGACCAGCTCAGTGACGTAGAGCGGATTGCCCGCCGCGCCGTCAGCGAGCCGTATCAGTTTGCGGTCCGGCTTGCCGCCGGCCAGGGCGGCCACCAGCTCGGCCACCGCCGCCTCGGTGAGCCCAGTGAGCTGGAGGCGCGCGGCATCGTCCGCCGCTCGCCGCAGCGCCAGTAAGTCATCCCGCTGCGGCACCGGACGCATCATCCCGACCAGCAGCAGCGGCAACTGCCGCACCGACCTTGCCAGCCGCCCCCACAGTGTGATGCTGGCCTGATCTGCCCATTGGAGATCGTCGATGACCAGGATTGTCGGCAGCACGGCGCACTGCTCGGCGATGAGCGCCAGCAACTGCTCCGCCAGCGCAGCTGAGACGTCCGCGCCGCGATCGGCGGTGAGCTCGCCACGCAAGAGCCGGACGATCGTGTTTCGCCGGGGATTGGCGGAGGGCTCGCGTACCCGTAACGCCTCTAGCACCGGCAGCAGCGGTAACGCCTGCCCCAGCTCGTCACCAGCGCCCCAGAATACCTGACAGCCGGCATCCGCCTCGGCCAGAGCCGCCCGCACGAGCGCGGACTTGCCGATTCCCGGCTCGCCCTCGATCAGCACCGAGCTGCCCAGCCCTCCGGCCAGCTCCTTCATCGACCTGACCAGCATGGCAGTCTCGCTGTCGCGGCCGACTAGCGCTCCGGCCAGGGTGGCGGTAGGCACGGAGCGGATTTTACTACTAGAACATTACGGACACAAGCGGCGTTTTCGGGATAAGCCATTGGCCGAAACTGCTTTCGCGGCAGCAATGGCGTTGCCAGCTTTAGCACGCCATGCACTGCAAGTTTCACGGTGCTTTTCAGCGCACGGACATACGGGTATTTCTCCGCACGTAGACGAGAATATTTCTTGCAATATTAATCGGCAAATCTCACTATTAAATAATTACAAATAAAAGGTTACCCAAGGAGCATGAAATAACTAGATGCTGGGAAATAAGTCTGCAGGACGGCAGACACGCCGTGCAGGCTGGCTGGGCCGCGCAACGGGCCGCTGACCTAGGGAATCGCCATGGAGGAATCATGCGCATCAGGCGAGCTCTCATCATTCCCGCTATCCTGGCGCTCGGCGTGGCCGGCTCGGCCTTATCTGGCTCGGCAATGGCTGCGGCGGCCGCGCACTCGCCCAGTGTCCACGTGCAGGCTGTCGCTTCCGCGAACCCCAACACCTATTATCATCTTTGAGCCAACGTGACGCACGACTAACGATGGCACAGATACGGTAGGCGCCACCGGACACCGAACTGCGGCCCGTTTCCCGCCTCGAACTGCGGCCCGTTTCCCGCCTTGGCCCGACGCAATGTCATGGCCGCCGGCCGAGGCTGGCAGGCAGTGTGCTACCGCCAGTTGCGCGCGTCCTGGAAATTCCGTTCGGCCGGGCAGCCCGGAGGCTAGGCGTGATCACCTTGGNNCATCCTCCCGCCTGACATCACGGCGGGCTGATGCTGCTCCTCTGCGGTGACTGATCGGGTACGGCGCCGGGCGGCTGCTGCGATGCCCGCCCGCTCCGCGCATCCCGGTCGCGGAGATGGCCTGCACCCGGATGCCGCCGCCCGGCAGGCTCCTTCGCCGGCTGCCCGCACTCGACAAGATCGCGGTCATCATGGCGCCGCGAGGGCTGGCAAGGACCGGCACTCACGGCCCGCTCCCGACATGCTGGTCGGCTACCTGCGAACGGCGGGCCGCAGGGGCTTCTCCTCGCTGCAGCGGGAACTCAGCCCGTGCCGTCCTGGGAGCCCGCTGCCGGCCGCTGCTGGACGGTGCCGGATCTGATCTGCGCCGCTGAATCGGAGGCCGCAGGTCGTACCACTAGCTCCATCGTTGCTCCTCCATCGTTGCCTCCTCCTGCAGTTCGTCCTCATTGGCGAGGACCGAAGTCTGGTTACGCTGGGTCTCAGGACGAGTGCGATGAAAGTTCACTATTGCTTCTATGTAAAATCTGTAATGCCTGTCACACTGGTCCCGCTCGCGCGGCACCGAGGAGGGAGGGACGCTGGATGACCGTGCCAGGAAGCCCCACGGTACGGCGCCGCCGACTTGCCGCCGAGCTGCGCGGGATCAGGGAGAGTAAGGGCAAGAGCGGAGATGTCGTCGCCGCAGCGCTGAGATGGTCGCCTTCCAAGATCAGCAGGTACGAGCTGGCCAGGACCGGCTTGAAGCCACGGGAAGTCGAGAGACTGCTGGACTACTACGAGATAACCGGATCCCGCCGCGAGCTCCTCCTCTCGCTCGCCGAGGATGCGTCCCGGAAGGGCTGGTGGGAAGAATTCGCAGATGTCCTTTCCGCCGACTATCAGCAGTTCATTGGCCTCGAGCATGAGGCTAGCTCGATCGCTATATGGCACGTTGAGGTCGTAACTGGTCTTTTACAGACAGAATCTTATGCCAGGCATATAATCAGCGGCTACAACCGGGTCGAGCCGATCGCACCAGGCATGATCGAGCGGCTGGTCAAGGTCCGGATGCAACGTCAGCAGGTGCTGACTCACGAGCCGGGACTTCAGCTTTCAGTCGTGCTCGATGAGTCGGTCCTGAAGCGCCGGGTCGGCGATGATCTGGTGATGTATGAGCAGCTAAAGCGGCTCGTGCGTGAGGCTGACCGGCCAAACGTAACGTTGCAGATCCTTCCCCTTGATGCGCAGCACGCGGTCTTTGTGGAGTCATTTGTCATATTCCGTTTTGGACCAGATGATGATGCTATGTATCAAGATGTGGTAAGCGCTGAGCACTTGAAAAATGCCTTCTCCGTGGAAGGCGAGAGAGAGACCTACTTGCATAGGCTCGCATTTCAGGTTCTCGTCGGTGCGTCGCTGGACCCGGCGTCGTCTAGGGCGCTCATACTCGAGACGGCTGAGTCGCACTGGTCAGGGATCACGTCCCGCGGCGCAGTGCGTGGAGACGGCACCGCGTGATTCTCGGTTCGAGACTTTAGCCGGTAACGGCGGTTAGGGTTACCTCCTCGGGCGGGGTGGGGCCGGCGGGCAGGGGCCAAGACACCGCGGCGATCAAGTGCAGCCGCCTCAAACCCATCCCCGCTCGCCCGGTCCGGCCACTCAGCTGCCGCCAGAACATCAGGGACCTTGCCCGGAGAAGGCAGCACCGTCTCACTTCACGACGCCGCGCCAGCCAGCGGGAACACTGAACACCGCACATCCATGAACGCGACCTTTGCGAATCCGCAGCGGATGCGAAGAGTAGTCACTACGCTACTAGGCGTAGCGGAAACGCTAGGCCATAAATCACCCGACATCCAGTGAGGTAGACGTGGGAAGACTTACGCCCGGGGACCGCCCGGGAAAGCCCGGTTCAGATTCGTACTGGATTAAGAGTTCCCTGAGTTTCTCTAACGGCAACTGCGTCGAAGTGGCGAGCCTGCCTGATGGCGAGATCGGTGTTCGCGACAGCAAGGACTCCGAAGGCCCGGTTCTCCGATTTACGCCGGGCGAATGGCATGCATTCCTCGGAGGAGTGCGAAACGGAGAATTTAACACTTTCGGCAAAATATGACCACCGCGGGCAAAGCGCTGTAGCGTCCTGCCCAGGCTGACCGTAGGCCAGAGTTCAGGCGAAGGCCCCCGCCCAAAGTGCCGAGGGGCCTTCGCGCTGGCCACGCGGCTTAGTCCAGTGCCGTCCGGCTGGTCCTCCGGCTCAACACGCCATGTGCAGGATCGGAACTCCGGGCCAGGCCCGCCTTATTCTCGCATGCCAGTTATCCTAGCTCTCGCTGGGCTTAGCGTACTCGAATGCCGCTTTGTCAGCGCGATCGTTGCTTTCGGCTGCGTGCATGGTTATTCCCTTTGGATGATCGCCGGTATCTCACCCGGCACGGACATGAGGCTGGCTTCCAGCTGACCGACCGGCACGGAGCGGATCCGCTTCAAGATGGCCCCCGGCAGTAGATCTCGCCGCGCTCGTCGGCACAGCTAGCTGGGCCCGCCTCGGTGAACCCCGGGGGTGACCCGGTGACGCTGCCCGGCCCGCGGGCACTGCCTGCGCCGCCCGGGCGTCCGCCTGCCCGCAGCGCACCTGCGGGAGTACCTGTCGGCACCGCCTGGCCGCCGCTGCCCGGCGCCGTCAGGCCCCGCGCAGGCTCGCTGGCCATGGCCGCGGCTTCAAAGATCGGTCAACTGACCGATGTCTCCGCCTGAAACTTGCAGCAGGATTTGCCGTGCAATGACCGGCGCGATCCAGCATCAACAGGTTGATCGGATCTCTCAGGCCGGAGGTCAGCGTGCCAAGATCACTCAACTGGTGGCGACGGCGGAGAAAGGCGAGACTGTTGGACGTTGTCCGGCTGCGGGAAAGCTTCGCCCATGTCGCGACGCACGGTGACGAGCTACCGCTGTTCTTCTACTCCGATCTCTTCATCAAGCATCCTGAGGTACGGGAGCTATTCCCTGTCTCAATGGCGGCGCAGCGCGGCCACCTCGTTGATGCACTAGTGAAGATCGTTTCCCAGGTGGACAGTGTTAATGATCTGACTGCGTTCCTTCAGGGATTGGGCCGTGATCATCGGAAGTTCGGCGCTGTCGCCGAGCACTATGACGCCGTGGGCGCCAGTCTGCTGGCGACTCTAGAGCATTTTTCCGGGTCGGCCTGGACACCGGAGCTGGCCGCCGACTGGAAGGCGGCCTATGAGCTCGTCGGCTCGGTCATGACCGCGGCGGCGCGCGCGGACGAGGAACTGCGGCCAGCCTGGTGGCGGGGCACGGTCGTGGCCTACGAGCGGAGGGCGTTCGATGTCTCCGTGCTGTTCGTCCGGCCGGAGCCGCGAATGGACTACCTGCCGGGGCAGTCGGTGGCGATCGAGTCCCCGAGCCGCCCGAAACTGTGGCGCTACTACTCCATGGCGAACGCGCCGCGTCGCGACGGGCTCCTGGAGTTCCACATCCGTCTGATCGACGGCGGCGCGGTGAGCATGGCGCTTACCAGCGCCGCGATCGCTGACACCGAACTCAGGCTGGGACCTCCGGTCGGGGCACTCACGCTGAGTGACCCCGTCTCCGGCCGGGACCTCTTGCTCATTGCGGGAAGTACCGGACTGGCCCCGCTGAAAGCCATCCTTGATCAGGTGGCGGCTTTAGAGCAGCCGCCGAGGGTGCACCTGTTCTTCGGCGCGCGGACTGCCGACGGACTGTATGACCTGGACAGCCTGGAGAAGATGGCCGCCCAGTACCAGTGGCTGACCATCACGCCCGCGGTGTCAGCCGGTTCTCGGTTCGTCGGCGAGACCGGCAGCCTCCCGGATGTGGTGGCCCGGCACGGCGATTGGTCAACCCGCGATGCCTACCTGGCCGGCCCGACCGAGATGGTCCAGGAAGCTGTCGCCCGGCTGGCTTCAGCAGGCATGGCGCAGGATCAGATACATATCGAGGATTTCGGGTGGAGCGAGCCTTGACAACAGCATGGTTCGATGAGGAGAGCAGGCTGACTCCCGAGGAGTTGCAGACCGTGACATTTCCTATGTCGCGGCTGGGGCGGCGTGGCTACGAAGAGGAGCCCGTCCAGGGATTCCTGCGCGCGGTGCACGCCGAGTTCGTGCGTCTGGTGAACGAGCGGACGTCTCTGTGGCAGGACGTTCAGCGGCTGCGCCGGCGGATTATCGCCGGAGAGGCCGGCGGGGATCCGGATGGGGTGCTCTTCGGTAAGGAAGACGCGCACATACACGCGGTGCGGATACTGTCAACCGCGCAAGTCACCGCCGACCGGTACGTGGCCGACGCCCAGGCTTACAGCAGCCGGGTAACCGAGGAGGCGAGGCTGCGCCGCGATGACATCATGCGCGAGGCCCAGCAGCACTCGGACATGCTCCTGGAAGACGCTCATACGAGGGCGCGCGAGGCGGCGGTTTCCGCGCTGAACGTCGCGCCGCCGCCGCAGACTGATCGCGAGCGGCAGGCCGCGCAGGCCGAACTGGCGTATCTGCGGACCTACAGCGACGTCTACCGGGCACACCTGCGGGCTTACACCGAGGGTGTCCTGCGCGGTATCGAGGAGTGGGAGCGCAAGGAAGCAGCCTCACTCCAGGATAGGCCGCAGGGGCACACCGATCGCCGGAGCATCGGGCACTGATGGCGCGGGCCCCCCGCTTACCATCGCGGAAGCCAGGGCGACTTCACCATGGCGGGCGCCGGGTGGCGGTAGAAGTTCGGTGCCTTGTCGAAATCCTGGTAAGTCCGGTGGAACACCGGGGTAGCGGAAGACGCGGCAGGCGGCACGATCCAGGTCCAGTCCGCCGGGCACGCCCGGCCCTGCCGCTCTTCCCGTTCCATGTGCTGGAGAAAGCGAACCGATTCGGTGTGATGATCGGAGATCGTTACCCCGGCGGTGCTGAACGAATGCAGGACCGCGAGGTTGAGCTCGGTCATCGCCTTGTCTTTCCACAAGTTCCGGTCGCTGGCCGTGGAAAGGCCCATGTGCCTGGCGATCACCGGCAGCTGGTCGTACCGGCCGGTGTCGCCGAGGTCCCGAGACCCGATCTCCGTGCACATGTACCAGCCGTTGAATGGCGCGGCGGGGTAACAGACGCCGCCGACGTCCAGGTACATGTCGCTGATCACTGGCACGGAGTACCACCGCAGCCCGAGGTCGGCGAACCAGCCGAACTCCGGATGCCTGATGATCACCTCGAGTACCGCGTCGGCGGGCAGCTCGTGCAGCGTGAGAGGCGCGCCGGCCTCCTGCACGAGCAGGGGGAGGATGTCGAACCGGCCGGCCGGCTGGCCGCCCGGCCAGCCGAGGTAGCGGGCAAGGCGGGTGACGTCCGCGTTCGCCGGGTCACCGATGACGGCGCCGTCGGCGGTCTGGTAACCCGCATACCGGGCCAGCTGCGAGTTGAGGATCCGCGGGCCTGGCCGGTCCGGCGTGTCCGGCGCGAATACAGTGATCACCGGCCGGATCCGGCCGCCGTTCGTTGCCTCCCGCAGGTGCTCGATCGACTCGGCGGCGATGTCCGGTGCCGCAGTGACCTCGCGGCGGTCGCGCACCCGCAGGCTCTGCCAGTACAGTCGCCCGATACACCGCGAGCTGTTCCGCCAGGCGACACGCGCGCCGAATGTCAGCTCATCCGGAGTGTGCCGGTAGGTGCCCGTCGTCTCGATCTCGCGGCGGACGTGCCGGAGCCGCCTGTCGGGCGGCCCCGCGCGATTCTCGGCGTGGAACAGCGTGATGAACCGCTCGGCGCTGACCCACAGGCTGTCAATGGCGAACGAGTCATCGCCCGCCAAGGACCGCCCGGCAGGAGGCACGCCCAGGCCGGCGGCGAAGCCGGTCTCGGTTTCGTCCACCGCCACCGGGCAGGCCTGGAAAGACGGGAACACGGCGGGCTCGCTGCCCGGTTCCTGGCCGTGGGCGCGGCCGCGCGGCCGGCCGCGACCAGGAATACGCCAGCGAGAATCCGGAAGAATCCGACCCTGGTTCAGACCCACGGAGACCTCCCCGGGCAGTGCAAATCGCGGTCTAGGTTGGCCCTGCCGGGCAGCGCGCTCGCGCGCGTCAGCCCGTGTATCGACTCCCGCATTAATAGCCGCCCTTCCGCAGATGGCAGCCGGCGGCCTCCGCTGCCGGGAACTGTGCCACAAGCGTGCGCTACCAGCCCGGACGTTCGTATTGCACTCGCCTTGACGGCTACCTTGCACCCCAGGTCACAGACGCAAGCCGGATGTGCTCAGGGGCCGGCCAGCCGGGCTCCGGGCGGAACTCCCGCACCCGCGTACCGAACTCAGCGTCCGTCGCGGCAACAGGGCTAAGGGGTAAGTGCCCAGGCATACCGGGCGGATAAACCGGGCCTGGCGCGGGCAGCTTCCAGCGCCGCGGCCTCGTCGTGTCCGGACCCGTCGCGGGCCAGCGGCACCAGTGACTCCGCCATCGCGGACGGCCAGCGGCTGCACGCCGGGCTAGGAAATGCGGCGGTCGGAGGCGGGGCTCATGGTCTCTATGCGTATCCGCGCAGACTCTGCCTCTGGCACGCCGAGCCGTTCAAAGATGTCCAGCGCCTGCCTGAATACGATCCGCGCAGCATAGGGCCGCTGCGTGTTGAACGTCGATTCTGCGATCCCTTCGAGGATCTTGGCCTCCTCGTATGGGTCACCGATCTCCCTGGCCAGCCGGAGAGCGGTGTGGTAATGATCAAACGCCTCGCCATGCTGGCCAGATCCGCGACGCACGTCGGCTATCCTGCGAAGCGCGATCACCTGCTGGGACAAATTCCCGATCTCCTCAGCGATCAGTCTCGCCTTCTGGTGATGGATCAGCGCCTCGTCGTAGCACTCCGCGCTTTGATAAATGGCGCCAATGTCATTGAGCACATCGGCTTCATTCGGCAGATCGCCGATATCACGGTATATGGCGAGCGCCCGCCGGAAAGCAGTAAGCCCTTCTTCGTAACTGCCCTTATAATGGTGGACGCCTCCGATGTTATGATACAGAATCGCTTCGTTCTGCGCTCCGCCTATCTCGCTAAATATTTCCAGTGACTTTTGGTAGTCTTCGAGCGCATCTCTATGATAACCGCAATACAGTTGCATCCTTCCTAGGTTGTTGAGGGTTTTAGCCTCGCCGCGCCTGTCGCCGACGTCACGGTAGAACGAGAGCGCTTCACGGAGGTGACCCATTGCGTCGGGGTAGCGCCCGAGGTGCCAGCAGGCGATCCCGGAATGACTCAATGTAGTGGCCACGCCGTGCTGGTCCGCGGCGTCGTGGTACAGAATCCTTGCCTCGCGGAAATAGGCGAGGGCCTCACGGGAACGGGCCGCACGCTGGTGGGCCATGCCTATCTGGTCGAGGGCCTCGGCTTCGCCCCGCCGGTCGGCCAGCGACCGGTAGATTGCCGCGGCGTCCTCTGCTAGGGGAAGTGTCGCCTCGTGCCGGCCCGTCTGCTGGCTCACCACGCTGAGTTCCAGTGACGCCTGCGCGATCATGGCAGGATCGGCGACGTCACGGCAGGCCTGCAGGGCCAGCGTGTGGGACGCGATTGCCTCGTCCCAGTACGCCCTGATCTCCACGAAGTCGGCAAGCACGTGGGTGAGATCGGCGCACTTCCGCTTCCATTCGTGCCTGCCCGCGTGCTGCGCGGCCCGCAGGATGTTGCGCCATTCCGATTCCAGCCACCCTGCCGCGTCTTCCTGCGTGCCTAATGCTGGGCTCGCGGCTGGCAGGTGGGTGACCGACACGGGCATCCGGCGCCGGAACGGATGAAGCACCCGGTCAGCCTTATCGGCTGTGTGCAGATAGTAGTCAAGGAGCCTGGCGACTGCCTGCCGCTGCTCCGGCTCGGGGTCATCACGGGCGGCGCGCACGGCCGCGTATCCGCGGATGAGGTCGTGGAAACGGAACTGATCGGCTGGGGCTCGTGCCAGCAAGTGATGATCGAGCAGAGCAGCGAGGGCTTTTTCTGCTTCGGCGAGAGTGCAGCCGCCCAGGGCCGCCGCAGCTTGGAGGCTGACATAAGCGCAGGGGCTCACGCCCAGTCGTCGGAAGAACCGCTGGTGGTCGGGTTCCAGCGCACGGTAGGACAGGTCGAAGGCAGACATCACTTCCGGGCTTGCCGCGCCTGTGCCGCCAAGCTGAGCGGGCGACCGCGACAGTTCCTCGATCAGGTCGGCGAGCGCAGGCGGGTCGTCTCGCGCGAGCCTGCCGGCGGTGAGCTGGATAGCGAGCGGCAAGCGCCCGCACAGTCCCACGGCCGTGGCGACCTTATCCTCGTCCTGCGCCCTGGCTTGCCCCGCGATCCGCCTGAACAGCGCGATCGCGTCGTCGGTGGACAGCGCATCGAGGGTCAGCGTGCGGGCGCCCTCAAGGTCGGGAAGCCTGCGCCGGGCGGTGATCAAGATCAGGCACTGGCCTGCCACCGGCAGGAGCGGGCGGATCTGGTCAAAGCCGGCAGCGTCGTCGAGAATCACCACGGCGCGACGGCGGCCCAGCTGGGCTTGCCACAGCGCGGCGCGCTCGCCGATCGTGTCAGGTATCTGCATCGCCGGCACGTTGAGCATCCGGAGCAGGCGCTGCAGTGCCTCGGCTGGGTCGAGCGAGGGACGCCCGGGGTCGTGGGTATGAAAGTCGAGGTAGAGCATCCCGTCCGGGTACTGGCCGGAGACGATGCGCGCGGCGCGGACCGCCAGCGCGGTCTTTCCCACGCCGGGCATGCCCTCGATGACGCTGACCCGGAAGGCGTCGCCGTGCTCCCCGGTGAGCAGCCCGAGTTCCTCGCTGCGGCCCACAAATTCCGCCGTCTCGGGCGGAAGGGTGTCTGGCCGTGACACCCGGCCAAGACGTTGGCCGGCGGTCCTTACGGCAAGCTGGGGGTCACGGCGCAGGATGCGCTGATGGAGTTCGGACAGCACTGGCCCCGGTTCTGTGCCCTGCTCATTGATAAGGCGGCTGCGGGTTTCCCGGTAGAGGCTCAGTGCGTCACCCGGCCTGCCGTTCCAGTAAAGAGCCGCCATCTGGTGGGCGATGAATGTCTCATCCAGCGGGTACTGAGCCAGCAGGTGGTGAAGCTCCCCTACCAGGTCGGCCTGCCGGCCCAGCTCCAGCTCGCACTCGACGCGCTCCAGGATGGCAGCCCGGCGCTCCTCTTCGAGACTGTCACGCATCCGCGCCACCCAGTCGCCGCGGATCCCTGCCAGCGCCTGGCCGCGCCAGAGCCCGTCCGCCTCGCGCAGCAGCGAGGCCGCATGATCGTAGTCGCCGGTTGCGGCCAGCGCGCCCGCTTGCCGGCGCAATCGGCGGAACTGATGCAGGTCGACCGCCTCAGGATCGACGTCGAGTACGTAACCTCTCGCGCGCCCGGCCAGCCGTACGCTATCGCCCAGAGCCTGCCGGAGTGACGCTCGAAGCCGGGCGATGTAGACCGAGAGGCTCTCTCGGGCTTTTGGCGGAGGCCGGGTGTCCCACAGTCTGTCAATGAGGGCCTCAGCCGGCACTATCGTGCGCGGCGTCAATAGGAGGATGGCCAGGACACACCGCGCCCTGGCCGGCCCAAGATCACTTTGCTGCCCGGCCGACCAAAGCTCAATCGGCCCGAGTGCCCGGAATTCCATGATCGCTTTGCATTTTCTACCGCCTGTGGACAAGGTCGCAGCTGGTACCTGAAGGAGATGTACGGAAACATCCCGCCACGTTAATACCCGCTGTGGGCAGTTCTCACTCTAATCCTGGGATAATTAGCCATAATGAAGAAATGATCATGCTCCTTCGTTTTGCAGGGATGCAATGAAATTTGCACCGCATTTTTCATGCCTCTCATTGTCGGCCGACAACGCCATATGGAATAGCGTATTTGCATAATGACTGGGACTGGCTATGGCCGTCAATGGTGAGTGAGAACCGGTGCTGTATAGGCTGGCGTGGCGCGATACGGCTAGTGAGGTTTCAGTTGCTTACAGGGGCCGGGGAAGCTCCTGGTAGAAGAAGTAGTGCCCAGTACTACTCCAGCCCTTGATCGTCATTGTCCGCGGGCGCACCGCGTCCAGCCCGTCGGCTCTCGGCGGCGGCGTGGTCGGCGCCGGGCGGAGTGGTCGCCGCCGGCGGCGAAAGGCGATCGGGTTCCGGCGAGGGCATGCTCCCGCGGCACCTGGATAACCCTTGCAGCGGGCCACCTCGCGGCGTTGCCTGGCGGCGATGATCGGCGCGGTGCTGCCGCAGTTCGCCCGGCTGCTTCAGCGCGGCGGCGCGCGCGGCGGCGGCCTGCCCTTGGGCAGGGGATGCGCTCATTCCGTCAGCCACGTGCCGTCTGCCGGGCACTTATGCAGGTGACCAGCGGCTGACCGCCATCAACTGCATGGCACACCCGATGACGGTAGCCACGGACGATACCAAGGACGCGTGGCAGGATGTCGCCCGGATTGGTCCGAATGCCATATCCCGAGAGGGATTCTGGTGTAATTTCTTCTTCCTAGAGACTCTGCTTTCTAAGTTACCGATGAGGGGATCTTCCCGATGAAGACTCATATGTCGTTACCGCAGGTCAGCATGCGGACCAGCGGATCGGCGGGCATCGCGCCCCGTGCACCGTCGACTGGGACCGTTCGCGCTTGGGCGAGGCGCGGGATTCTCGTTCTGACTCTCGTGCTATGCAGTCTCGGCGCCGCAGCGTGGGCATCGCCGGGGCACGGCAGCACTGGCCATGTCCAGGCGAGCGCACATCAGCCGGCGAATAATCTCGCGCTCTTGGCGGAGGGTGACTCGATAAGCTCCGGGCAGACCAACAGATTGCCCTGGATGTATTGACCCAGGATCATGTCCTGGTGGTATGCACCCTGGATCTCTTCACGCCGCATGGTCGCCTTTCCGCCTGCTTCCCATTCCTGCTATACGAGGGGCCGGCATATCCAAACGCCATGACCTCCAGCGGCATGATGACTGTCCCTTTCGCAGCTAAAGGGTGCCGGTGCGGTGCTGCTCGCGGTGATCCTCAGTCCTGTCGTGACAGCACCGGCAGGACGCCGGTTAACGAGCGAGCTTGCCGATCTTGCCGGTCCGGCGCTCCGGACCGCTCATGTGCCCTGCCCCGTTGCCGGTCGCCGGGCCGCCGGTTCGATGCTGTTCCTTTCAGGGCGGCTCGGGAGCCAGGGCGGCTCGGGAGCCAGGGCGGCGAGAGCCTGGCGGGCGTGCGCTCCTCCCCGCGTGCGCTGGCCGATGATCGTGGCGCGCCCGGTTTGCCGCAGGTCATAGGCGAGCTGCTCGCCGCCGGAGAAGGTCGCGGGGCCGGTAAAGCACGTAGACAGCCATGTCGCCATGCCCGGTTCCCCGCCGAGGCAGTTGCGCACGTCGATGATCAGGGCCTCAGCGGGCGCCACCAGGCTCATCGCGGCCGCCATCGCATCGCCGCAGATTCCCACCGGGAACAGCACCGGCTGGAAATCCAGGCAGCCCACGTTTCCGGGTAGCCACTCAACGCGAGCGACGCCGCACCCGGTCCGGGAAGCCCGGCGTGCCATCGCGGCGTAGTCCGCGGAGTCGTCGCCGTGCTCCTTCTCAGGAAGATCACCGCCATGCTCACCGCGCTCGCCGGCGATACCGAGGAAGCCGCTGAAGACCAGCCGCGCTACGGACTTCTGCTGGGCCTCTATCAGCAACCCTGGCCACCCGCCGCAGCCAAGGCCGAAGATGCTCGTTAAACCGCTCGGCATTCCGTTGCCGGGTCGATGCGCGGCCGGCGGAGCCGACCCAGGATGCTGCCTTGGCGCCGAAAGTCTCGACTACGGGGTGATCGCCCCGCCGGCCGCGGCAAGGCCGGGCACGAGCCTCCTTGCGTTGTCCGCGTAAACCCGTCCCAGGACGTCGGCTGGAAGGTCCAGAGCCGAGATCTGCCAGCGGCCGGAACCCGGTGGGTCATCGGGAGAATACGGAAAGCACTCGTCCGATGTTTGCATGAATCGGAAGTAGATCTGGTAGGCAGCCCGGTTGGGCGGGATCTCGTCCGTGCCGAACAGCACCCGGTCCGGATGCCTAAGGATCAGGGCCCGGGTGGCCCTGGGCTGGCGGCCGAGTTCCGCGATGCGGGCGGCAATGTCGATATGGAAGTTCGCGTAGTTTTCCAGCATTCTGCTCACCCAGGCGAGATCTTCCGCATAACAGCCGACATGGACTCCGATGAACATCGTCGCAGGATGTGCGGCGACGACCGTCTCGAGTGCCGCGAGAAGGCGATCGAAGCCGGGATACATGGGGCCGCAGAAAGACCAGTCGGGGCGCGCTAGCAGCTCCTCGAGGCGCTCGTTGCGCTGGTCCACCGGGTCGAAGAAGGCCACCGGGTCGGCGGTATGTATGGCGACGGGTACCCCGAGCCGCCCCGCGGCGTCCCACAGCGCATCCAGTCTCGGATCATCGGGCAGTACGAGCCTGTCGCCGGCGTCTCGGACGCGAAGGCCGAGGTCCTTCCACACCTTCAGGCCACGGGCGCCCGCTGACACGGACCGTTCGAGGCTGCCGGCGAGCCTGCTCTCAACGCCTGGGTCCTGCAGCATGTCCCAGTCGACATGGCAGAAGCTGGCGAATCGGCCGGGGTGGCGCCGGTCGTACCGATCGAGGTTTGCCTCCAGCTCGTCGCCCCATCGGCCGTCGAGGTTGACGACGGCGGTGATGTTGCAGGAGTCCATGAGCCGCACAAGCGCCGCTACGTCCGGGACGGCCCAGCGCCCATCGGTGAGCCAGCGTCCGAGATGAGCGTGCGCGTCGACGGCCGGCCAGCTCGCTGCTGGAACGGTGGTCTGTGCCAGCCGCAGACGGGAGTACGGGCGATACTCGGCCAGCGGCAGCTCGGACAGCGGCAGCTCGGACAGTGGCGGACCCTCGTCGGCCGGCATCGACTGCTCCTACGCGGGCGGGCAAGACGCTTGCTCATCCTGCCCGGCTTCCCGGCAATAATTCTAGTCGGCGGCCATGTGCGCGCTATCCGGCGCCGGTCCCGCGCTACGCAGTGGCCTTTCACGGTGCCGCCGGGGCGGACGCAAGGTGTCCACACGGAGTCCGGCTGCTGAGGTGATAACGATGAAGCGCCGCGCACGACCGGCACGCCTGGCGTAGTTACGCAGCTGTGATTTACTCCACATAACCGTCCACAGCCTGTGGGTAACCTTGCTAAAGGCGCTGTAAGGACCGCACGGCAATATCCAAGCCCTGTGGAAACGCTAGTCCGTGGCCGGGCTGTCACCGAGGCAGCCGACGGCCGGGAATGGCCTTCGCTAAGGACACCGCAGATCCGGCCTGCGCGGCGCCGCCAGGATCGCCGATCGTCTGCCGTAATGCCGTAGATGCTGCAATACTGCATGCATGAGGGCCCTCAGCCCGGCCCTGATCAGCCTCAACCCGGTACGGGCAACACCATCTGGCCGTCTGGCCGGGGCACTCAGGCGGCCAGGCAAGCCCTCCTCCGCGGATCCCGCGGAGCCGGTCCGCATGCACCGCTCGGCGGCGACTGCCTACCGTGATGCCCCAGGCATTGCGATACTGCGTTAATGACGGCTCTCAGCGTCGCCCTGGTTAACCTCAAGCCGGGCACGGGCAAGACCACATCGGCGGTTTGGCTGGCACACGTCTTCGCAGAGGCCGGGCACACCGTGCTCCTGGTGGACGCGGACCCTTCCGGCAGCGCGCTGGAATGGGCCGACCTGGCTGCCATGAACCCGGGGCTGCCGCTGCAGGCGGCGTTCCCGTTCCGGATCGTGGCGCTGCCGTCCCGCAACCTGCACCGCCGCGTACCCGAGATTGCCCTGACGGATGACGTGGTGATTATCGACGCACCGCAGCTGGAGGACCACGAGGGCATCGCCCGGTCGGCGATGCGGTACGTCGACGAGATCCTGATCCCGTGCGCGCCGAGTCCCATTGAGATCAACCGCACCACGCCGGTACGGGACGAGATCACCGAGGTTGAGGAGCTCCGGGACAGGCCCGGCCGTTCGGCCGTGCTGCTGAACCGCTGCGTTGCCCGCGCGAATTCCACGGCCAACGCCAGAGCCGTGCTGGAGGATCTCGGCTATGGCGTGCTGCGAACGGCTGTGCCGCGGCTAGAGGTTTACGCCCAGAGTTTCGGCATGCCGATTCCCGACGCGGGCCGCGATGTATGGCGCCGGGTGGCCCAGGACCTCATCGAGCGGCCCGTTCCCCGCGGGCCGGTGCCGTCGTGACTACGGAGCAGGAGCGGCGGAAGGCGCAGATGGCGGCGGCCGCCGCGAGGCGCAGCGAGCCCGACGCGTCCCCGGCCGGGAGGACCGCGATCCGGTCGAAGCCGGTCAGGATCACCCTGGACCTGAGCCCCGAGCTTTACCGGCAGCTCGCCCGGTGGGCGGATACGGCTGCGATCGAGCTCGACGTGCCGCGCGTCGCCCTGGTGGACGCGGTGCGGGCGATGATCCGGGTCGCGGCGGAAAGTCCGGACGCGATCATCGAGCGGCTGCGCCGCGACCGGGAATAGCCGCGCGCGAGACCGAATAGCCGCGCGCGAGACCATGGCACCCCGCGGTCACCAGGGCATCCGGAAGCAAGGACCAGGGCAATTCTGTCCTGCCAGGGCACGCCTGGATCCGGTGCCGGCAGGGCGAGGGGAGAGTCATGAAATCAGGGTGGGCGAAGATCCTGGCCTTGGCGGGGCTGGCGGCGCTGGCGGCAGTGACGGCAGTGATCGCCGTCACCCGGCAGTCCCCGGCAGTCCCGGTCCCGCTGTGCGGCCGGACGCCAGCGGCGCGGCCGGCCATCCGGCACGTCATCATCGTGATGCTGGAGAACCGCACCTACGGCCAGGTGGTCGGCAGCCCGGTTGCTCCGTACGAAACACGGCTCGCCAGCGAGTGCGGCAACGCTACCGAGGCGTTCGCGGCGACGCACGGCAGCGTTTCGGACTACCTGGCTGTCTCTGGCGGGCAATACCCGTCCTCGTCTATCCACGGCTGCAACTATTCTGCCTGCGCCAGCGATGAGGACAATCTCTACCAGCAGCTTGGCCGCGCAGCGCTGACATGGAAGGCGTACGAGGAATCCATGCCCTCGGCATGTGACAAGTCCAGCGCATGGCCGTACAAGATCGGCCATAATCCGGCGATCTTCTACACCGGCATCAGCGCCGCCGAATGCCGCGCCGATGATGTCCCCGTGACCGATCTGACCGCCAGATCCGGGACGTTCTATGACGACCTGCAGAACGGTGCCCTTCCTGCGGTCGCGTGGGTGACCCCGAACAGAAATAACGACGGGGAAAAACGCTGCGCGAGATCGTGCGCCCTGGCATCTGCGGACAGATGGCTGCGAGGCTTCCTTACGCTGGTAACTGCGGCCCCTGCCTACCGGAACGGCTCCGTCCTCGTCCTGGTGACTGACGACGAAGGCACCGGGCCGGACAACGAGTTTGGCGAGAACTGCGCTAATAAGACGGCGGACCTGGCCGGGGCGCAGCCAAGCTGCCACGTGCCGCTGTTCGTGGTCTGGCAGTACGCGAGGCCCGGCAGGAACAGCACCTTCTTTACGCTCTATTCGATCACCCGGACCGTCGAGGGATTGTTCGGACTGCCCTGCCTTGCGCATGCCTGCGATCCCGTGACCGCGAGCCTGGCGGGTAGCGGTTTCGGATTCTGATGCCGCTGAAAGCGCGGCTCAGCTGCCGGCCGTTCCTGGTCAGTGGCTGCCTGCATCCGCGGCGGCCAGCTGAGGTGCGCAGACCCCGGCTTCGGGCCGCTCGGCCGGTGCCGGGTGGCCGGGCAGCTCGTCGAGGCGCACCAGCGTGACTCCGGCGAGGATGAATGCGCCGCCCAGGAACTGCACGACGGACGGCAGCTGGCCGAGTAGCAGCCACGCGAACAGGATGGCGAACAGCACCTCGGCCATGCCGATGAACGAGGCGAGCTTGGCCCCGAGGCGGCGCGCGGCGCCGATGCCTGCGACATAGGCGACCACCGCGGCCACAAGCGACAGCCCCAGCACCGGCACGACCCAGCTGACCTGGTGATCCAGGAATCCGACGTTCCTGGTCGTGGCGGTCATCGACAGCGCTCCAGTCCACCCGAGCGCGGCGAGCACGGCCGTGCCAACGCACATGCCGGCCCACGCCATGACGACCGGCGGCAGCGGTTCGGCGCCGGCGGCCGCCGAGAGCAGGAAGTAGACCGCCAGGCACCCGGCGGCCAGCAGCGCCCACATCGCCCCGGCCGGGTTGATCCGGGCCGATCCGGTCAGGCCGAGCACCATCGCGAGCCCGGCGATCGCCGCGACCGTGCCGACGACGGTGAGCCGCCGTGGCCGCTGACCGTGGCGCAGCCACAGCCAGCCGACTACCAGCACCGCCGCAAGGTACTCCAGCAGCAGGGCAACCCCGACGGGCACCCGCTCGATAGCGTTGAAGTAGCACAGCTGGCAGCCGGCGACCGCGACCAGGCCATAGGCAGCTACCCTCCCCGCTCCCCGGCGCAGCACCGCCCACCGGCCGCGCAGCTGCAGCAGGGCCGGGATAGTGAGCAAGAGCGCCGACACTGCGATCCGGCTCAGCACGGCGGCGGCGGGGCTCCATCCGGCGCCGATCAGCGACGCGGCGAATGGTCCCGACGTGCCGAAGGTCGCGGCCGACAGCACGGCGAGAGTCAGGCCGGTGCCGCCGGGGGCAGTCCGGGCGGCATGTGTCCCGGTGGTCGTCACTGCAGCACTCCTGTAAGTGGTAAAAGTAATCTACACTCATGACGCTAGCTGTTGCCGGTGAAAGGAGTCAAGGTGCTCTTCGCCCATGACACCGAGGTAGCGCTGACCGCGGCCGCCGCCCTGGTCAACACCCGCCGCGGCGGTACCGAGCAGCTGCCCGACCCGGCTGCCCTCGACCACTTCGCTGCCGCATGGCAGTGGACCGGCGAGCGCACCGGCGACCGGGCCGAGCTCGACGCCGTCCGCCGGCTCCGTCCCCGGCTGGAGCGACTATGGGAGATGACCGAGGACGATGCCGCCGCCCTGGTCAATACCCTGCTGCGGGACGCGAACGCCCTGCCGCAACTGGTGAAGCACGACAACTGGGACTACCACCTGCACGCCACCCCGCCGGACGCGCCGCTCGCCGACCGGATGGCCGTCGAGGCGGCGATGGCGTTCACCGACGTCATCCGCTCCCGGCAGCTGGACCGGCTGCGGCTATGCGCCGCGGACCACTGCGACAACGTGCACGTCGACCTGTCCAAGAACCGCTCCCGGCGGTTCTGCAGCACCTCGTGCGCCAACCGCACCAACGTCGCCGCCTACCGGACCCGGCAGGCCATGCGACCAGCCGGGCACTGAGAACGCGGCCAGCCCCGGGCCCGCTGTGAGCGGCGCCCGTACGCGGCCGTCCGCCGGCTTGCCATACTTGCCCGATGCCGGTGGATACTCGCTGCGCGGCAGTGCTCGCCGGGACGGCGCTGCTGGGTATCGGCCTGGATCAGGCCACGAAGGCGATCGTGGTCGCGACCGTCGAGGGTAAGCCGCCGATTCCCCTGATCGGCCATGTCCTGACCGTCCATGTCTCCCGGAACTCCGGTGCCGCCTTCTCCTTCGCGCCAGCCGAGACGGTGCTGTTCACCTGCCTGGCGGTGGCGATGGCCGTGCTGATCGTCACCAAGGTCCCCCGGCTACGCTCGGCCGGCTGGGCGGCAGCACTCGGCCTGCTGCTAGCTGGAGCCGTCGGGAACCTGTGCGACCGGCTGATGCGGGCGCCAGGCTTCGGCCGCGGTGCCGTCGTCGACTTTATTGACCTGCAGCACTTCGCGGACTTCAACATCGCCGATAGCTGCCTGACCTGCGGAGCCGTGCTCGCGGTCTTGCTGTCGCTGCGCGGCATTCCCATGACCGGCCAGTCACCGGGCCACGCGGGGCGGCGGCCCGGCTAACGTTAGTCGCCCGCCCGGCCCGCGCGCTGGCCCTGCGGCGGCAGTGCTGGGCGTCCGGTGGCCCGTAACCCCGGGGAAACATAGGACGAGGAGGATGGGGCGATGGCGTCACGGCGGATCCGGGTCGGATGCGACTTCACCTATGTGGCGGAGATCGAGACGCCGGTGATCTTCCAGGTGCAGCCGGGCGAGTCCCCGAACGTGGACCTTCAGCGTGAGCAGTGGCTATCCGAGCCGCCGATGGTAATCCACGGCTATGCCGATCTTTACGGAAACTCGTGTGTCCGTGGCGTGCTGCCGGTCGGCCGGTCGAGCTTCGGCTACGACGCGGTCGCTATCGTGCCCGATGCCGAGGAAGACGCCGACTCCGGCGCCCCGGAGTGCGCGCCAGGCGCGCTGCCCGACAACACCCTGATCTATACGTTGCCCAGCCGCTACTGCCTGCCTGACGTGCTCGGCAATGAGGCGTGGAGCCGCTTCGGCGGCCTGCCGCAGGGCTATGGCCGGGTCAAGGCGATCTGCGACTACGTCCACGGCCATCTGGAGTTCCAGTACGGCAGCTCGACCGGATTGTCGACTGCCGCGGACGTGTACGCGGCCGGACGCGGGGTCTGCCGTGACTTCACCCATCTGGCGATCACGTTCTGCCGGGCCTTGAACATTCCGGCCCGTTATGTCTTCGGATACCTGCCCGACCTCGACGTCCCCCCCGACCCGGCGCCGATGGACTTCGCGGCCTGGATGGAAGTCTGGCTCGGTGATCGCTGGTGGACCTTCGATCCGCGCAACAACATGCGGCGCAAGGGACGCATCGTGATCGGCCGTGGACGGGACGCGCTGGATGTGGCCATGGCGACGACGTTCGGCGGTCCGCTGCTCGAGTCGATGGTGGTTCAGGCTGAGGAAGTGACCGGATGATGCTCGACTCCGGAGTGCTTGCCGCGCCGCTGCTCGATCACCGCGAGCTGGACCTTGACGCCGCCGGGAGCGTCACCTACATCCTCAGGCAGAGCTTCCGCTACGACTACGACGCGCCGGTGGAGTCACTGCGGCAGCGGCTGGTTATCGTGCCGCCAGCGCGCCACGGCGGCCAGCACAGGCGCGCGCACCTGCTGGAAGTCAGCGGCGCCCGGGCACAGCGCCGCCTGGGCCGGGACACGTATGGCAACGTCGTCGCCTGGCTGCGCGCGGACCGCGTGGCTGATGCCGTCGAGTTCCGGCTGACCGCCCTAGTCGAACACGTGCGCGACGAGGGGCCAGCCGTGCTTCCGGCGGAGGCCCTGCGCTGGCCTGGCCTGCTAAGGCCCACCCGGCTCACGGCCGCGGACGACCACCTGCGCGACCTGTCCGCCGACCTGACCGACAGCGCGGATACGCCGCTGGAGAATGCCGAGCGGATCTGTGATTTTGTGCACTCCGCCATCAGTTACGAGTACGGCGTCACATCGGTGCGGACTACCGCCGCCGAGGCACTGGCCGGCGGCCGCGGAGTCTGCCAGGACTCCGCGCACGTGATGCTCGCGCTCTGCCATCTCGCCGGGCTGCCCGCCCGGTACGTCTCGGGCCATCTGCTCGGTCAGGGCGGCACGCACGCCTGGGTGGAGGTCATCACGGCGCGGGCGCAGGACGCAGTCGCCGTTGCGTTCGACCCCTGCAACGGCCGCCGGACGGGCAGTGGCTACGTCACGGTCGCGACCGGCCGCGACTACGCTGACGTGGCGCCGACATCAGGTTCCTACATCGGCATGTCGCGAGGCCGCCTCACCACCGACCGCCGTGTGGGCGTCATCGCCGCCGCGTGACGCAGCTCCCGCCCGGCTGCGAGAAGACCCGGGATATCGTCCCGGCGGGCTGCTGACCGCCGAACTAATCTGGTCAGCCGGAAATGACCACGCAACATAGCCCGACTACGCTTCGATCGTGGCGGACATCTTCGACAGCTACCAGCTGGCCGAGGCATGGGACGAGATGTTCGAGCGCCCCGGGGTGCCACGGGCCCCTTACCAGGCTCTGCTGGCCGCCCTGCAGCCGCTGGATACGAGCGAGCTGCGCTACCGGGCGGACCAGATGGCCAGCGTCTTTACCGACCGCGGAGTGACGTTCGATTACGCGGGCGAGGAAAGGCCGTTTCCGCTTGACCTGATTCCCCGGATCATCGACGCGGTCGAATGGGACCTTATCGCGCGCGGGGTGCGCCAGCGGGTGCTGGCGCTTGAGGCATTCCTGGCTGACGTCTACGGGCCGGGCCAGGCCTTCGCCGACGGCGTGCTGCCCTGGCGGGTCGTGTTCAGCTCGCAGCAGTTCCGCCGGGAGGTCGTCGGCCTGACGCCGCCCAACGGCGTCCGGGTGCACATCGCCGGCATCGACCTGATCAGGGACGAACGCGGCGCTTTCCGGGTGCTGGAAGACAATGTCCGGATCCCGTCGGGCGTCAGCTACGTGGTGGAGAACCGGCTGGCGATGACCAGGACGTTCCCCGCGCTGTTCGCCGAGCAGCACGTCAACCCGGTCGATGAGTACCCGGCACGGCTGCTCGCGGCGCTGCGTGCCGCGGCCCCGCCGCAAGCCAGGGATCCGATGGTGGTCGTGCTCACCCCGGGCGTGTACAACGCCGCATACTTCGAGCACACCCTGCTGGCCCGGCTGATGGGGGTGGAGCTGGTCGAAGGACGGGACCTGGTCTGCTCGGGTAACCAGGTCTTCGTGCGCACGACGCAAGGCGACCAGCCGGTGGACGTGATCTACCGCCGTATCGACGACGACTATCTCGACCCGCTGCACTTCCTGCCTGGCTCGGTCATCGGCTGCCCCGGCATCATCAACGCCGCCCGCGCGGGCAACGTCACTATCGCGAACGCGGTCGGCAACGGCGTGGCCGACGACAAGCTGCTCTATACCTACATGCCCGAGCTGATCCGGTACTACATGGGCGAGGAGCCGCTGCTGCCCAGCGTCGAGTCCTACCGGCTCGACGAGCCTGACGTGCTCGACTGGGTGCTTGGCCGGCTGGACCAGCTGGTGCTGAAGCCCGTGGACGGCGCCGGCGGTAGCGGCATTGTCATCGGCCCGCACGCGGACGAGCGCACCCTTGAGGTACTGCGCGCCCAGGTAATGGCGCAGCCGCGGAGCTGGATGGCGCAGCGGCCCGTTGCGCTGTCCACCTCCCCGGTCCTGATCGGCGAGCGCCTCGCGCCGCGCCATATCGACCTGCGGCCGTTCGCCGTCAACGACGGCAGCGACGTGTGGCTGCTCCCCGGCGGCCTGACCAGGGTGGCTCTGCAGGAAGGCGCCCTTGTCGTCAACTCCAGCCAGGGCGGCGGTTCCAAGGACACCTGGGTACTCGCCGACGATCAGCGGCCGGCCGCCGCCAGTACCCCGCGGGAGATGGCGCCCGTTCTGCGCGCTCCCGAAGGCGCCACCATCCGGCGGCAGAGCGGCCCGAAGTCAGGCGAGCAATGAGCAGCGGTGCCACTGCGCGCACCGGGCTGCTCAGCCGCATCGCCGAGACCCTGTTCTGGACCGGCCGCTACATCGAGCGCGCGGACGACACCGCCCGGATGGTCGACGTGTACGTCCATCGCATGCTGGAGGAGCCCCAGGCAGGCGAAGATGCAGGGTGCAGCGCGCTGCTGGCCGTGCTGGGGATGCCGCCGCCCGAGGCCACCCGGCTGGATATCGGGATGGCGCTGGACCAGCTTGCCTATGACGAGAAGAGCCCGAGCGCCATCGCCGGCGCCGTGCTGGCGGCCCGGCTGGGCGCGCGCAGCGTGCGCGAGGTGATCTCCACCGAGATGTGGGAGTGCCTGAACGTGACCGGACTCGGGCTGCCGGGTCAGCGCAGGGCCGCCGAGCGGCTGGGTCCGCACGTCTACCTGCGGTTCATCCGTGACCGCGCGGCGCTGTTCTTCGGCCTTGCCGATTCGACGATGAGCCGCGACGACGCCTGGCGGTTCCTGGTGCTCGGCCGCAGCGTGGAGCGGGTGGACATGACGGCCAGGATGCTGCTCGCCCGGATGCCGGCCGTCCCCTACGAGGTCGGCTGGCCGATGCTGCTGCACGCGTGCGGCGCCTACGAATCCTTCATCCGCACGCGCAGCTGGACCGGTGGTTCCCGGCACGTCGCTGAGTTCCTGATCCTGGACCGCCTGTTTCCCAGATCTGTGATGCACGCACTGGCGACCGCCGAGGAGTGCCTGGCCGCACTCGATCCCGATCCGGTCAGGGCCGGCATGGGCGACCCGGCGCGGAGGCCGATCGGACGGATGCGGACCAGGCTGGAGTATGCAGACCCGCAGCTGCTGCCAGAGCAGCTTGCCGACCTGCTGAGCGCACTCCAGCGGACCTGCCTGGAGGCGAGTCAGGCCATCACCGAGCGTTATTTCTCCTACGGGCAGCCGGTGGCGTGGGAGCAGGAAGCTTGAGCACGGGCTGGCGGCTGAGGATCGTGCACCGGACGCACGTGTGCTACGAAGGATCGGCGCGCGCGTCCTACAACGAGGCCCGCATGACCCCGCCGACGCTGCACCGGCAGTCAGTGCTGGAGACCCGCATTTCGACCGACGTCCCGGCGCCGATGTGGGCCTACAGCGACTACTGGGGAACGCGGGTCAGCTCTTTTGACATCCAGGCACCGCACCACGAGCTGGTGATCCGGGCCCAGGCCACCGTCGAGACGAGGCCCGCGGCCACGCCCGCCCGGCCGTTGCCGTGGGCCGCCCTGCGCGAGCGCGCGGCGAGCGGCCGGCTGCTGGAATTCCGTACGCCGACAAAGCGCACGGCAGTCGACGAGACGCTCGCGGCCACCGCCCGGCAGCGCACCGCAGACGCCGACCCGCTCGAGGCCGCCGCCGAGATCGCCTCCTGGGTCAGCGACCGGGTCGCCTACGTGCCGGGCGCGACCGAGGTGCAGACGAGCGCCCAGGAAGCCTGGGACAAGAGCCAGGGCGTATGCCAGGACATGGCGCACCTGACGGTCGCGTTGCTGCGCGAGGTCGGGTTGCCGGCCAGGTATGTCTCCGGATACCTGCACCCCGAGCCGGAGGCACAGCCGGGCGATGAAGCGGCCTGCGAGAGCCACGCCTGGGTCGAGTACTGGGCTGGCGAGTGGCTGGCCTGTGATCCGACCACCCGGGCGCAGGTCGGTGAGCGCCACGTGATCGTCGCCACCGGGCGGGACTACGGCGATGTCCCCCCGCTCAAGGGGATCTACCACGGTGCTCCCAGCAGCACGATGGACGTCACCGTGGCCGTGGCGAGGCTCGCCTGACGGCCGCCACACCGCACCTCCACTGTTCCCGTCAATGAAGCCACCGCTGTACAAACTGCACCAGCCTGACCGATCATTCATTTCGTGATGGTGAGGGACACGACCCGGGCCGAGCGCACGGCCGTGCTGGTAGTGGGCGGCGGGCCGGCCGGGCTCGCGGCGGCCGCCGAGCTCGGCAGCCGCGGGGTCGACTGCATGGTGATCGAGCCGCGCGCCGAGGTCTCGCACCTGCGGCCGCGGGCGAAGACTACGAGCGTCCGTACGATGGAGCATCTCCGCCGCTGGGGTGTCGCTGACACGCTGCGGACTGCCGCGCCGCTCCCGGTCGCCTGGTCGCAGCGGGTGACCTTCTGCGAATCGCTCTCCGGCCGCCGGATCACCGATTTCGAGAACGCATTCGGGCTGACGACCGAGCGCGATGACCGCTTCGCCGAGGCGGGCCAGCAGGTACCGCAGCCGGTCGTCGAAGAAGTACTCCGCGGCCATGTCCGCCGTCTCCCCGGCGTCAGCCTCCGGCTGGGTCATGCGGTCACGGCGCTGTCGCAGGACGACGACGGCGTTACCGCCACCGTCCGCGACCAGGCCGGAACCCGCTACAACATCCGGGCGCACTACGCGCTCGGCTGTGACGGCGCGGGCGGCGTCGTCAGGGAGCAGGCCGGCGCCCGGTACGTGGGACGATCCGATCCCCGTCCCAATTTCAATGTCGTGTTCCGCGCGCCATCGCTGGACACGCACCTCGGACCCGCCGTCCAGTACTGGGTGCTCGGCGCGGCCGTCTCCGGGCTGATCGGCCGGCTGGACCTGGCCGGCACGTGGTGGGCGGTCATTCCGGGGATCGATGCGGAATACGGTGCGGCGCATGCGTCCCAGCTGATCACCGCTCTCGCCGGGCGCCCCGTCGATCACCAGATCGTGGCGTCCGACCCGTGGACGGCCCGCATGCTCATCGCGGACAGGTTCTCCGATCGCCGCGTCTTCCTGGTCGGCGAGAGCGCGCACATGAACCCGCCGTGGGGCGGCCACGGGTTCAACACGTGCGTCGGCGACGCGGTGAACATCGCGTGGAAGATCGCCGCGGTCGAGCACGGCTGGGCGCCCGCGCACCTGCTGGAAAGCTACGAGACCGAGCGGCGCAGCGTGATCGAGCAGACCGTCGCGAGCGCCGAGACCAACATGCGCAGCCTCGCCAGTGACCTGCCGCCAGACGGACGGACGGTCCAGCAGGCGAAGCGGGCCGAGTTCTACAGCCTCGGGCTCGTGCTCGGCTATTCGTACGCGGGGTCACCGGTCGTCCAGCCGACCAGGAAATATTCTGCCTGCACCGACGTGACACGCTACACACCGACAACGGAGCCAGGTGCGCGGCTGCCCCACCGGTGGCTACCTGACGGCTCGTCCCTGTATGACCGGCTCGGAGCGGGGTTCACGCTCGTCGGGCCGGTCCGGGACGGCGGTCCTGGCGTCGCGGAGCTGGTGGCCCGCGCACGCCGTCGCCGGATCCCGTTGTCGCTGGTCGATCCGCTGCCGGTCGATNNCGATCCGCGGTCCGGGGAGTTCCTGCTGGTCCGCCCGGACCAGCACATTGCCTGGCGGGCCGGCAACGCGGCCAGCATCGACCTCGACCTGGCCGCCGGGCATGGCAGCCCGCACTCCCGGGGGCCGGCATCCGCACGCACGTACCCTTAACCCACGGAGGGAGCACTCATGAGTCTGCACGGGCTGATGTCGGTCACGATGGGCGTGCCGAACGTCGAGGAGACGGCGGCGTACTACGCCGACTTCGGCCTCACCCCGCAAGCCGGCAGCTGGTTCAGCACGGTGGACGCCGGGCGGCAGCTGCGGATCGTGTACGCGCCGACCCGGCGCCTAGTCGAGATGCGAGTCGGCGTCGACGACTCCGATGATCTCGGGCGCGCCGCGGCCAGCCTTGCCCGCCTCGGGCTACCGCAGGCGCAGCAGGGGATGAGCCTGGAGGCAATCGAGCCGGTGACCGGAATGCGCGTCTCTCTCGATGTCGCGCCCCGGGTACAGCAGGACCCCGCGCCCGCCGGCTTCTACAACGGGCCTGGCCGGCCCGACCGGCAGGGCCGCGCGCCGGGTTTCCTGCGGCCCGGCCGCGTACGTCCGCGCAAGCTGGGTCACGCGGTGCTCGGCAGTGTCGATTACGCCGCGACGATGTCGTTCTTCGTCGACGGCCTCGGCTTCAAGGTCAGCGACCGCATTAAGGGCGTCGGCGCGTTCATGCGCTGCTCGACCGACCACCACAACGTACTGGTCCTGGCCGCACCGGTGAACTTCCTGCATCACACATCATGGCAGGTGGACGATGTCGACGATGTGGGACGCGGCGCGTTCGCGATGCTCGAAGGACGGCCCGAGCGGCACGTCTGGGGACTCGGCCGCCACTACGCGGGATCGAACTTCTTCTGGTACCTCAAAGACCCGGCCGGCAACTTCTCCGAGTACTACTCAGACATGGACTGCATCGTCGACGATCAGCTATGGACGCCCGAGGACCTCGAAGGAGCCCGGGGACTCTTCGCCTGGGGCCCGCCGCCGCCGGCCTCGTTCCTGCATCCCGACGACCTGGCCGCCATGATGACCGGCGCGCACACCGCCCGCTGACGCGGCCGGCCGCGTCACAGCACGCCGAAGCGGCCGTAAGCTGCTCGCAGCGTGCTGCCCCGGACCAGCGCGCCGCGCAGCCCGTTCTCCTTCGACGCCTTCTCCACGCCGCGCCGCACGGTCTCCTCCGCGAGCCCGGCCGGTATGACAACCGCGCCGTCGACGTCGGCCACCACCAGTTCCCCCGGTCGCACCGGCAGCCCGCCGACGACGGCGGGCTGCCGCCACGCGGTCACCGCGAGCCGGCCCTTGCAGTCCAGCGGAAGCGAGCCCCGGGACCATACCGGGTAGCCCATGCTGGCTATCCGCCGCTCGTCGCGGCAGTACCCGTCAATCACGGTGCCGCGGGCGCCGCGCACGCGAGCCGCTGTCGAGAACAGCTCCCCCCAGCAGGCCGCGCGGGCTGAGCCCCCCGCGGCCACCAGGACCATGTCCCCGGGCCGGATGTCGTCGAGTGCGGCGATCTCGCCCGCATAGGGCTCCGCGGGGATCTCCCCGGCTTCGCCGACCAGGAACGGGTTGGCCCAGCCAGCCACGACCACGCTGCGGTCGAGCGGACGGATCGCCGGGTCGAGGGCATGGTCGCGGTGGCCCATGTCGTCGAGGATGTCCGATACGAGGGCCGCGGAGAGCCTGGTTTCGACCAGCTCGGGCAGCGTCCGGCCCTGCTGATCCGCGCTCACCGGGCACCCGGCGGCCGGACGAGAATCTTCAGGTGGCTAGCTGGCTCGTCCCTGAGCAGCTCCAAGCCGCCGGTCACCGCCGCGGTGAGCGGGATCCGGTCGGTGACCAGCGGGGCGGCCTGCACCGCGCCCCGGCCCATCAGCCCCAGCGCGATGCGGAAATCCTCGTCCCAGACGTGTGACAGCGAGCCGATGATGGACTTCTCCGTGCCGACGAGGTCCATCGGCAGGATGCTGACCGGCCGGGAGTCAATACCGAGCAAGACGGCCCGGCCGCCGGAGCGCAGCGCCCGGATCGCGGCCTCGACTGCCGGCGGGCTGCCGGCGCACTCGACGGTGACGTCAACTTGCAGCGCCGCGGCGTCGTCCGGCCGGACGGCACGATCAGCACCCAGGCGGCAGCCGAGGTCCCGCCGGGCTGGCAGCGGCTCGATGACCGCCACGGTGTCGGCTCCGAAAGCGCGCGCCGCCTGCAGGACCATCAGCCCCACGGCGCCCGCGCCCACGACTGCCACCCGCTCGCCGGGCCGGAGCCCGCCGCGGCGCAACGCCCGTACCGCGACCGCGAGGGTCTCGACCAGTGGCGCCTCGTCGTCTGCCACCGTGTCCGGTACCGGCAGGCACATCCGGGCGGGCGCGTTGCACAGTTCCGCGAGCCCGCCGTCGCCGTGCAGCCCCAGCACCCCCAGCGCCGGGCAGCGGGTGAACTCACCGCGCCGGCACCAGTGGCAGGCGCCGCAGTAGACGAACGTGTCGACGGCAACCCGCTGGCCCGGCACGAGCTCAGTTACGCCGTCACCTGCCGCCACGACCAGGCCGGTGAACTCGTGACCGAGGATGACCGGGGCGCGCGCTCCGGTGAGCGGATGCGGCGCGTCGACAGGAATGAACGTCGGCCCGCTTTGCCACTCCTCGACGTCGGTGCCGCAGATACCGCACCAGCTCACCCGCAGCTGCACCTCGCCAGGTCCCGGCGGCGGGGGCGGCGGCACCTCCTCGACCCGCACGTCGCCCCGGGCATGCCAGCGGACCGCCAGCACCCTCACTCACCCCCGATCGACCGCGCGGGCATCACAGGCCAATGCAATCACCGATCGCCACCGCCGGACAGGTGCCCGGCGATTCTGCTGGTCACCGGGATTCCTCCAGCGCCGTCATCAGCTCGGGCACCCGCCGTGCCCGCGGCGCGGCGCGCAGCGCGCTTGCCAGCCGCCAGCCTGTCGCGGCAAGGACCGCGAGGATGCAAGCGGCAGCAAGATCGAGCAGCCGCCCGCCGCGCATGCCAGGGCTCGAGCCGATGCTGTGCGCCAGCGCAACCGGCCAGCACGCGTATGCCAGCCAGTGCACCGCGCGCCAGCACCGGCGGCCGATGTGACGCCGCAGCAGGCTGGTCACGATGAGGGCAGCCATCAGGTCGAGGGAGACCGCTCCCAGGCCCAGCCAGACCCGCTGGTAGGAGGAGTCGAACGGGACAACCGAGGCGGCCAGCGTGAGGCCGGCAAAGGGGGCGGCAACCGCAGTGAGGATGTGCACGGCGAGGAAGCCCATCGCAAGCAGCGAGAGATACCGGTGCAGGGAGAGGCCCGCGAACCTGGACAGCCCCGGCAGCCGTGCCTGGCGGTTCACCAGGACGCCGAGCACGACTACTGCCGTGAGCAGCACCATGCTGATCACGCCGGTGATCTGGCTGGCAGTGCCCGAGGTCGGCATCACGAGCCGCCTGAAGTGGCTTTGCCCGGATCTGAGCTGGCGGACGGGCCGGCCGGGGCGCTGGCCAGGCCCGCCGGCCTGGCGCCCGTGTTCCGGCTGGTTCCCCGGAGCCGGCGCGCCTTGCCTGTCACCGATCCTGGCACGCGGCCCTCCGCTCCCCGGCACCAATCCTATCGCGCGGCTGATCGCCCGCCAGCAGGCGATCGGGACGCAGGGCATGCTGCAGTCCGGCCGGCTTACCGCATCGCACCGCACTGCGCTGCGCTGTACTGAACTGAACTGAACTGAACTGCGGGATCGTGCCCGGCCGGATGGTGGGCGAAGATGGCTGGCATGACGGGAGTGCCGGACGAGTACCGGCTGTACCGGGATCTGGCCGGGTGGTGGCCGCTGATCTCGCCACCGGAGGAGTACGCGGCCGAGGCGGCGTATCTGGCCGGGGTGTTCAGCTCGGCCGCGGTTCGGGTACGTGAGGTGCTGGACCTGGGCAGCGGCGGCGGTCATGTGGCGGTGCACCTGAAGGGGCGGCTGGCGCTGACGCTGGTGGACCTGTCAGGGGAGATGCTGTCGGTGTCGCGCGGGCTCAACCCCGAGTGCGCTCATGTTCTGGGTGACATGCGGACGGTCCGGCTGGGCCGCGTGTTCGACGCGGTGCTGGTGCACGACGCAGTCGATTACGTGACCTGCGAGGCTGATCTGCAGCAGGTGATCGAGACGGCGTTCGCGCACTGCCGTCCTGGCGGCATCGCGGTATTCGTGCCCGACCACGTAGCGGAGACGTTCCAGGCGGGCCGCGGTGGCGGCGGTGGCGGCGACGCGGCAGGCCGCCGGGCTAGCTTCCGCGAATGGACGTGGGATCCGGATCCGGCCGATGACTGGGTCCGGGCCGAGTACGAGTTCGTGCTGCGCGCCGCGGACGGGTCCGTTCAGGTCGTGCGGGAGGCGCATCGCCTCGGGGCGTTCAGGCGCGGCGCATGGCTTCGCCTGCTGGCGGGCGCGGGTTTCGAGCCGGAGGCGCGCTGCGGCCAGGACGCACAGGACGCCCAGACCGGGCAGG
>PMSW01000116.1:0-13961 GCA_003168215.1 Actinomycetota bacterium | reverse complement strand
CCCCCCCCGCCGCCGGCTGCGGCCGGCGACATTCCGGGATGCGAACAGCCGAGAACGGCAAGCATCTCAGCCAGGTCCATCGCATTCCATCCGCGCAGCGCCTGCGAGTGGGACGGCCAATGAGCGCCCGCAATATGCTTTATCTGCACAAGCTCGCGCGGACGACGCATGCCTGGCATATTGCGCCGTATCACTCAACATTATTTAATTTCGTCCGGGCAGGCCAGGCAATGCCAGGCTCGTCCGCTTGCGCCCGCCCGCTCGCCCGCTCACCAGCTCGCTCGCCCGCCCGGACGCCCGCCCGGACGTGGAAAGTGAACACGGGCCAGGACCCGGGGGGGNNGGGGGGGCCAGCAGGAACGAGCATCGTAAACGGCGCAAATATGGCGAGTTTGTGGCCGATCATGAAGCCCCGAAGGCAGCGCCCTGGCCTATCGGATCACATGGCAGCCTGACTTGGACAAAGGCCGAGATCGATCCGTCCGTTGTGTGGTTGAATTGGAAAACTTGAGGCCTGGACCCCGCTTCGCTCGAATATTTATATTCAATGTCACAATCACAGCGGAAGCGGCAGATATGGCAGTTCTCGGTAATGCCCCGAATCCAGGTCCCGCCCGAGTTCGCACCCTGACTGGCCTCGTCCCCGCGGACGCGCTGGAGCCGCCTGAGCTAGCGGCGCCCCGGCCCGCTGGACTGCCGGATGCCCGCGCCGAGGTGCCCTTCGACCATGTCGCGCGGCTGGCCGCGATGGTCCTGGGCACGCCGTCGGCGTCCGTGACGGTCGCCGGTGAGCGCCCTTCCGCCGCGAGGATCAGCGGAGATGCGCTGGACGTCGCCGATCAGCTGAGCCCAGTCGAGCACTGGC
Organism: Actinomycetota bacterium; assembly: GCA_003168215.1. GTDB lineage: Bacteria > Actinomycetota > Actinomycetes > Streptosporangiales > Streptosporangiaceae > Palsa-506. Next base: position 13,096 of record PMSW01000116.1, on the reverse strand, counting down.
TATGCCAGTACGTGATCGACTCCGCGGCAGAGCTGGTCATCGACGACATCCGGCTGGACCCGCGCGCCGTCGCTTGGCGCCCGGCCGGGACGGCCAGGGTGATCGCCTGGGCAGGGTTCCCGGTGCGCGGACCGGACGGCCATGTCGTGGGCGCGCTCTGCGTGGCCGACCACGTGCCACGCCACTGGGCTGCAGGCGATGTCGAGGTTCTGGGGACCTTGTCTCATATCGCCTCCGGTGAGGTCGCGCTCCAGGTCGCGCTGCACGATGGCGCAGAACGTGCCGCGCTGGCCCGGACCCTGCAGGAGAGCCTGCTGCCGCCGCGGCTGCCGGGCATCCCGGGCCTGCAGGTCGCGGCGCGGCATGTCGCCGGGGGAAGAGGGACCGAGGTTCTCGGGGACTTCTACGACGTATTCCCGTCAGTGCGGGGGAACTGGGGAATCGTGGTCGGCGACGTCTGCGGCAAGGGGGTCCCGGCTGCCAAGAGCACCGCGCTGGCCCGCTATACCGTGCGAGCGGAGGCACACCGGGAGATACGGCCACGGCTGATCCTGGCTGCCCTGAACCAGGCGCTGCTGGAGTGGCTTACCGACGACCCGCGGTTCCTGACCGCGATCTATGCCACCGTCCGCCCGACTCTCGCCGGGGCCTCGGTGCAGATCAGCTCCGCGGGCCACCCCCTTGCGCTGGTGCGCCGTGCGGACGGGCGCGTGCAGGCATTCGGCCGGCCGGGAACCCTGCTCGGGATCTTCCCCGACCCAGAGCTGCATGACTCGCGGAAGCTGCTGCGGGCCGGCGACAGCCTGATCCTGTTCACCGACGGCGTCACCGAGGCCCGCAGCCGTATCGACCGTGACCTCTACGGCGATGAACGGCTCCGCGACCTGATCGCCGGACTAGGCGACATGTCCGCTGCGCGGACAGCGGACGCCGTCCAGCAATCCGTGCTGGCCTACAGCGGCGCGGATATCAGCGATGACGCCGTCGCGCTGGTGCTGAAGGTTCCCCGCCAGTGATCATGCGGATTGTCATCGCCGGCGGCGCCTCTCATCGCCGCGATAAGCGCCGCGTGCGCGCCGAAGGAAGCTCGCGCCGATAAGCGCCGCTGCGTTGCGCAAGCGCCGGATCGGCGCTGCCGCTGCCGCTACGGTGAGGTCCGTGAGTATCGCCTGGGGAAATCTCGCGGCGCACCCCGATGGCTGAGGGGCTGACCGCAGCAGGTCTCGAGCGGCTGCACGCGGCGGCCGCGCAGCACGTCGGTGACGACCGCGTCCCTGGCCTCGTCGCGCTTGCCGCACGCGGCGGCCAGGTGCACGTGGAGGCCCTGGGAGAGCTGACGGTCGGCGGCATGCCGGTGACTGGCGACTCCATCTGCTTGCGTTCGCGCAGATGCTGCTCCGCGGCGGCACGCCCGTGCTGCCGGCCGACGCCGTCCGTGCCATGACGACCGACCAGCTGACACCTGCGCAGAAGGCACACGGCGGCCTCGGCCATGACTTCTTCGCCGGCCGGTCGTGGGGATTCTGCCAGGCGGTGCTCGACAGCGGCGCCTACGGCTGGGACGGCGGCCTGGGCTCGTCGTGGCTGGTAGACCCGAACCACGATCTGGTCGTGATCGTGCTGACGCAGCGCCTGTTCGAATCCCCGGAAGCGCCGGAAGTGCACCGCGATATCCAGGCGGCGGCCTACGCGGCGCTTGCCTGAGGATTTCCCGCGTGGCCTGCCGCAGCCGGGTTTTTCCCGCGGAGCCCGCCGGGTCCGTGCGCGGCTGCCGCAGCCAGCTGGCAGCGGGCCGCTACGAGGCTGCAACCGAAATCGCACGGCGCTGCCACCGTCGCGCCGGACAGTGGCTGCATGAGCACAAACGACACGGCACGGATGCAGGCAGGGATTCTGGTGATGGGCTACGACGCCTGCACCGCCAGTTTCAGGGTCCAGGTGCTGAGCAATTCCGGTGGCTTCGAGGTGGTCAGCGATGGCGCCGCCGTCGCGCCCGGTCACGGTGACGCGGAGGCATGGACGGAATTCGCCGCCGAGCCTGACGCAGGGCCCAGGCCGGTCTGCGCTGCCTCCGTCCAGCACAACTTCCGCGCTGGCCCCCATCCCGGCAGTTGCAAGCTTGGCCGGGGCGGCAGGCGATGATCATCGCCGCCGTCGCGGCGGATCAGGGTTTGCGGACGGCGCCGGCCAGCTGACCCGGCGCATGCCGGCGCAGGAAGCCCCAGTATCCGGCCACCGCGACCAGCAGGACGAGAACTCCAAGCCCGATTTGCATCCCCCGGGTAAGCCCGGGCGGGTAAATCACCTTGACCAGGTAGTGCGCGATGAACCCGCCGCGGTACCCGGCGGCTCCGGCACGGCTGCGCAGCTCGTTCTCCAGCAGCGTGAGCGGGCAGGTGAAGCCGACGAACTCGACCAGTGCCCCGTACACCACCGCCGGGAGGTGCACCCAAACGATCCGCGGCCAGCGCCAGGCGAGGAACACGCCGCCCACCACGAAGCCGATGAACAGCAAATGGATGACAACTACGAGGTCAGCGGCAATGTTGTACCACATCTTGGCTCCACCGGACGGCACGCCTGTTCCATCATAAGCGCACCAGCCCTGGCTGGGCCGGGTGCCCCGTAGCGGTGCTGCTGCCCAGCCTGTTCCAGCGGCAGGAGATGATGGGCGGAAGCAAGTACCGGCGGATGCCAGGCGCGGGGCGCGCCAGGGGGACGGGGAAGAATGCGCAGCAGGCACACTCGGCGGCCGCTTGCGGTACTCGCCGCCGGACTGGCACTGTGCCTGCTGACGGCGGCCGTAACGCGAGCCCTGACCGTGACGGCGAGCACTCCGCCGACCCGTACCGTGAGGGCGAGCGCTCCGCCGGCCCGTGCCGTTGCGCTGGCCAGCGCAAGCAGGCAGGCGCCGCAGGCGCCGGCGGCGCCTGCGGCCATCTGCACGTCGGCGACGGGCAAGCACGCGAAGCTGGCAGCCAGGATGTCCCGCGGTATCGCGGCGGCGCTGCAGGGCCGGTCCTCGGTCGTCGGCCTGGCAGCGGCCGACACGCGTACCGGCGTGACGTGCAGGTTCCACCCGCGACGGCATTTTCACTCGGCCAGCATCGTCAAGGTGATCATCCTCGGCGCCCTGCTGCGCCACCTCATGGCCGAGCACCGCGATCTGTCCGCGGATCAGGTGACGCTCACCACGGAGATGATCACCGAGTCGAGCAACTCGGCGGCGACCACGCTGTGGGACGAGGTCGGCAGGCGGCATCTGCAGCGTTTCCTGAACCTGGCGAAGATGACGCGCACCACGCTCGGCCAAGGTGGCTACTGGGGCCTGACCCGGGTCACCGCGCACGACGAAATGCTCCTGCTCAGGGTGCTGAAGAGCAGCAACTCCGTCCTTGACAAGCCCTCGCGCGCCTACGCGCGGTCGCTGATGGCCGACGTCATCGCCTCGCAGCGCTGGGGCGTCACCGCCGGCGCGCCCGCCGACGTGACCGCGCACGTGAAGAACGGCTGGCTCCCGGACCCGGTGCTGTGGGTGATCAACAGCATCGGCCTATTCACCGGCCGTGACCGTAACTACCGGATCGTCGTCCTGACCCGGGATAACCCGGACATGACCTACGGGGTCGACACCGTCCAGGGCGTCGCAGAGGTGATCAACCGTGACCTGAACCCCGGGGTGACCGACGTCGTTGCGCCGTCTGCGCCGTATCCGTCGTGGGGCATCCCCGACGAGCGGATCCCGGCGCTGCTCAGCCGCTCCTGAGGGCAGTACGCAGATAGCGGGCAGAGCCGGCCAGAAGGGTCATGCGGTGTGGTCGCGGACGTCGTACCCTCAGCGGTGAGCGGTGCTGGGTCCGCTCATTTCGCCGTAGCCCCGGGAGGCAGATCAGTGACCACCAACACCGGCCGCGGCATCCTCGCCGGCCGTTACCGCACAGCCGGGGTCGTTGCCGTTGCGCTCATGCTGGCCGGCCTGGGGATGACTGGCTGCGGGGTCGTGAAGGCAGTCCAGAAAGTCAAGGACAACGTGGAGAGCGACAAGGGCACCATCGACGCGTTCACCAGCAAATTGAAGTCCGGCAAGGCGACGCCGTTCGAGGCGACGTACGTCACGACCGGCAGTTCGCCGGCCACGATCGTCTACGCCGTCATGCCGCCGAAGGGGCTCGCGTTCAAGGACACCCCGTCGGGCGGCAGCAGTGGCAGTACCGGCATCAGCCGCCTGGACATCGTGGCGAATGCATCGGGTGAGTACTCCTGCACTCCGCCGTCCGCCAGCTCGGGAACGAGCACCGGGTGGTCATGCCAGAAACTAGGAACCGTTAGCGCCGCTACCCGAAACAAGATCTTCGACTTCTACACCCCTGCGCACTGGATCACCTTCCTGAGGGACTTCTCGCTGGCCGCGGGCTTCGCCGGCGACAAGGTCACGTCATCGACCAAGACGGTGAACGGATTCAGCATGAACTGCGTCGACTTCCGCGCCTCGGGGGTCCCCGGCACGAGCAGGATCTGCTCGACCGCCCAGGGCATCCTCGGCTATGTCAAGGTCGCCTCGAACGCGACTGGCTTCGAGATCAAGTCCTACTCGGCGTCCCCGCCGGCCTCGCTGTTCGAGCTGCCGCGGGGCGCCAAGGTCACCAGATTGCAGACGGGAAACTCCTAGGCCAGCTAGGCCAGAGTGGCCGGGGGTCAAGCCACCCGGTGCACGGTGCGCGGCGGCGCGGCGGGCACGGCATCCGGGTGCAGTATCGAGGCGATGGCCTCGACGCCGTCGACCAGGCGGGGTCCCGGGCGTACCACGATGCCGTCGGCATCGATTGCCCACACTTCCGCGCCGGGCAATGCCCGCGCCACTGACTGCGCCTGGCCGATCGCGCCGGGCAGGTGGTAGCCGCACGGTGCGACCACTACGTAGTCCGGCGCCGCCGCGGCGACGGCCGGCCAGCTGGTCGCCACCGACGGGGCACCGGGCCGTGCCGCGACCGGCTGCCCGCCGGCCGCGATCACGAGGTCGGGTATCCAGTGCCCTGCCGTGAAAGGCGGGTCCACCCATTCGACCACCGCGACCCTGGGCGGGCGCAGCCCGGCGACCCTGGCCGCTGTCCGGGTAAGCCGTGCGCGCAGCTCGCCGACCAGGTGCGCGGCACGGTCCTGTACGCCGGTGCGCTGCCCGACCGCCAGAATCGAGTCCAGTACCTCATCGAGGGAGTGCGGATCGAGCGACAGCACCTCGGCCTGGCATCCCAGGTAGTCCAGAGCCTCCTCGACGTGACCAGATGGCAGCGCGCAGACCCGGCACAGATCCTGGGTCAGGATCAGGTCCGGCGCCAGCGCCGCCAGGGCTTCCGCATGCAAGGTGTAGAGGTCCCGGCCGGCCGCCAGCTGGGTGCGGACGTAGTCGTCGATCTCGCCGGGGGTCATCCCGCTGGTATCCCGGCCAGCCACGACGACAGCCTTCTCCGCACGGGCGGCGGCGGGCTCGTCGCATTCGAACGTGACCCCGACCAGCTCCTCGCCCAGACCGAGCGCATATACGATCTCGGTCGCCGAGGGCAGCAAAGAGACCAGGCGCACGACGTCAGGATAAGGCTGACTAGCTCCAGGATGGGCATCGACGTAACCCCGGGCGTGATCACGGCCTAGAGTCCGTACCTGAGGATCCGGAGCGGACCGACAGGAAGGATCGCATCTCCCGATGAATGCGACGGCACTGCTGGTGATGGACGTCCAGCGGGGCATCGTCGAGCGCTTCGACGATGATCCCGGCTACTTGCAACGGCTATCCAGCGCGATCAGCGCGGCCCGCAGCGCGGGCATCCCGGTGGTGTACGTGACCGTCAGCTTCCGCCCGGGGCATCCGGAGATCAGCGCCAGGAATGCGACTTTCTCCGCCGCCGCGGCCGCCGGCCGGTTCGTTGATGGCGATCCGGCCACCGAGATCCACCCCGCCGTCGCGCCCGGCCAAGGGGACCTGCTGGTCACCAAGCGCCGCGTGTCCGCGTTCACGGGCAGTGACCTGCAGGTCGTCCTGCGCAGCCTCGGCGCTGACACGCTAGTCCTGACCGGTATCGCCACCAGCGGCGTGGTGCTGTCCACCCTGCGGCAGGCGGCCGACCTGGACTACCGGCTCGTCGTGCTCTCCGACGCCTGCCTCGACGCCGACCCCGAGGTCCACCGGGTGCTGACCGAGAAGGTGTTCCCGCGGCAAGCCGCCGTGCGCACCGTCGCCCAGTGGGCGGCCGATCCGGCGCACGGCGGCGCACGCTGATGAACGGCCTGCAGCGCGGGGTGCGGCCCGTGGCCCGCGGGGGAAGGAACCAGGCATGGCGCACCGGTTCCCGGCTCTGATCGCCGCCCCTCCTGCGGCGCAGGGACGGCTGTGGCTGACCGGCGCCCGGTTGTTCGACGGCACCGGCGGTGCGGTCAGGGACGGCGCCGCGGTCCTGGTCGAGGACGGGCTCATCCGGCGTGTCGGCGACGCGTCCGAGCCATGTCCCGACGGTGCCCGGCTGCTTGATGTCGGGCAGCGGACGCTGATGCCCGGGCTGACCGACGCGCACACGCACGCGGCCGGCCGGCTTCCGGAGACTCTGCGAGGCGCCGAGCAGGCCCTGCCCGGGACCAGGGCGCACTTCCTGCAGGCCGACCTGCGCGAGTACCTGCGCCGCGGTGTCACGACGATCCGGGTCACCGGATCCCAGGGGCTGGCGCCGCAGGAGGCCCGCCAGGCGATGCGCTACGGCGCCTTCCGGGGTCCCCGCCTGCTGACCTGCGGGAAGATCATCTCCGCTACCGCACCGGGCGGCCGTTTCTACGGCGACATGTACCGGGAGGCCGACGGGCCCGATGACATGCGCCGTGCGGTCCGCGAGCAGATCCGGGCCGGCGCCGATTTCATCAAGGTCATGACGACCGGCGCACGCTCGAACGAGCTGGAGGACCCCGATCCGCTCCAGCTGACCGGATCAGAGCTGTCGGCCGTGGCCGATGAGGTGCACCGGATGGGCTTCATGCTGTCGGCGCACGCCGAGGGGCTCGCTGGCTGCGAGGCGGCGATCGCCAGCGGCGCGGACACCGTGGAGCACGGCATGTTCCTGCACCAGCGGCCTGACCTGCTCGAGGCGATGGCCGCCGGCGGCCAGGTGCTCGTGCCGACGCTGTCGGGCTATTACTGGATGGCCGGGCTTGGCGACGCGATCGGCGAGTCCGGAGCGCAGCGTGCTCCCGAGATGCCGCCGGTGCTGGTCCAGCTGGCTGACCATAACCTGGAGCAGGGCGCGGCCAGCATGCGGGCCGCCAGGGACGCGGGTGTCAAGATCGCGCTCGGCAGCGACGTCAATCACGGCACCGCGCTGGAGATCCGGCGGATGATCCACCACGGGCTGACCCCGGCGCAGGCGCTGGTGGCAGCGACGAGAACCGCCGCCGAGGCCCTGGCCCTCGGCGACCACATCGGCACCATAGAAGAAGGCAAGCTCGCCGACCTGCTGATCGTCGACGGCGACCCGCTCGGCGAACCGGAACTGCTCGGTGACAAGCACCGGATCTGGCTGGTCCTGCAACTCGGCGTCCCCGTCGCCGGGCGGGCACTGGAGCAGGACGCAGCGGAGGGACGGCCGTGGGTGCTGAGCGCCAGCGGGTAGCCGGGTTCGGGCGGCTGGAGGACGGGCTGCGCCAGGCCGGCGACTGGTACCTGTGGGGACCCTATGTGAGCGAGCGCCAGTGGGGAACGGTCCGCGAGGACTACAGCGCCGGCGGCGAGGCGTGGGACTACCTGCCGCACGATCACGCGAGATCGCGCGCCTACCGGTGGGGTGAGGACAGCCTGGCCGGGTTCTGCGACATCGAGCAGCGACTCTGCCTGGGGCTGGCGCTGTGGAACGGCCGCGACCCGATCCTGAAGGAGCGCGCCTTCGGCCTGACCGGCGCCGAGGGCAATCACGGCGAGGACGTCAAGGAGTACTGGTGGTACCTGGACGCGCTGCCCAGCCACGCGTGGAACCGGTGGCGCTACCACTATCCGCAGGCTGCCTTCCCGTATGAAGACCTGATCAGCCAGAACGCGGCCCGCGGCCGGCTTCAGCCGGAATACGAGCTGGCCGACACCGGGGTTTTCGGCGCCGGCCGCTACTGGATTGTCGAGGTGCACTACGCGAAATCCGATCCCGGCGACCTGCTGATGGCCATCACGGTGACCAATGCCGGCCCGGAGCCGGCGACGCTGCATGTCCTGCCGACCGCCTGGTTCAGGAACACCTGGTCCTGGGACGATGGCGCGCCCCGGCCGACACTCGCGGCCACCGGGGCCGCGGCGGTAGGGATCGAGCACCCGTTCCTTGGCCCGCTGGAGCTGATCGCCGGCCGCGGCCAGGGCGGCGCGGCGCCGGTAGCGCTGTTCTGCGAGAACGAGACCAATACGCGGCGCCTGTTCGGCACCGAGCCAGTCACGCCGTACCCGAAGGACGGCATTAACGACCACGTGGTCAGCGGAGCCGCCACCGTCAACCCGGCCGGCCAGGGCACCAAGTGCGCCTTCTGGTACCAGGTGACGGTGGCGCCGGGCGCGAAGGCCGAGATCCGGCTCCGGCTGCGCCCATCAGGGACGGCAGCGGTCGCGGCAACGACTGCCGGGGCGGCAGCGCCCGGGGCAACAGCGGCCGGGACGGAGGCGGCTGGGGCAACAGCAGCCGGGGCAACAGCGGCCGGGGCGGAGGCGGCGGGCGCGCAGGGCGCGCTGGGCGCCGGGTTCGACCGGGTGGTGGCGGCGCGGCGCGCCGAGGCCGACGAGTTCTACGCCGAGCTGACGCCCGCGGGCGCAACCGCCGACGAGGCGATGGTGATGCGCCAGGCGTTTGCCGGGATGCTGTGGGGCAAGCAGCTGTACTACTACGACGTGGCCCGCTGGCTGGACGGCGACCCGGCGCAGCCGCCCCCGCCGGCCGCCCGCGAGACGGGCCGCAACTCCCGATGGCGCCAGTTCGACGCGTTCGACATCATGTCGATGCCGGACAAATGGGAGTACCCCTGGTTCGCTGCCTGGGATCTTGCCTTCCACTGCGTTGCGCTCGCCCACGTGGACCCGGCATTCGCCAAGTACCAGCTGATCCTGCTGTGCCGGGAGTGGTTCCAGCACCCGGGCGGAGCACTGCCCGCCTACGAGTGGGACTTCGATGACGTGAACCCGCCGGTACAGGCGTGGGCGGCGCTTGAGGTGTTCGCGGTCGACGGCCACCGCGATATCGATTTCCTCAGCCGGGTATTCGACAAGCTGCTTGTCAACTTCACCTGGTGGGTCAACAGGGAAGACAAGGAAGGCAACAACCTTTTCGAGGGCGGCTTCCTCGGCCTGGACAACATCGGCCCGATCGACCGGTCGCACCTGCCGGTCGGCGGCGTCCTTGAGCAGTCCGACGCCACCGGCTGGATGGGATTCTTCGCGATGACGATGGCATCCATCGCCGTGATCCTGCACCGGTCCGGTCAGCGGCCCGCCCTGGATCTCGTGCTCAAGTTCCTTGAGCACTTCGCCGGGATCCGCGAGGCGCTGGATGGCCAGGGGCTGTGGGACGACGCTGACGGCCTGTATTACGACCGCATGGTCACCACGGGCGGCGGTGCCGTGCCCGTGCGGGTCCGGTCGATCGTGGGCATGATCCCGTCGCTCGCGGTCGGTGTCGTGGACGAGAGCATGCTGCAGCGCTCGCTGGCGGTAGGCAAGCAGTTCGCCGGCCTCCTGCAGGCCCACGGCATGCGGGATCCCGTGAAGCTGGCGGCAAGCGGGCTGCTCCGCGGCGCGCCGGGTGACCAGCGGCTGCTGCTGAGCCTTGTCGGCCTGGAGCGGCTGCGGCCGCTGCTGGCCCGGCTGTTCGACGAGGCCGAGTTCCTTTCCCCGCACGGCCTGCGCGCGCTATCGGCCTATCACCGCGGTCATCCTTACGAGATCGACGTCGAGGGCTTCCGCGCGACCATCGACTACGAGCCGGCCGAGTCGACCACGCCGATGTTCGGCGGGAACTCCAACTGGCGCGGCCCCGTCTGGTTCCCGCTGAACTACCTGATGATCAGCATGCTGGAGCGCTACCACCGGTTCTTCGGCGACGAGGTGACCATCGAGTACCCGACCGGCTCGGGCCGGCCGCTCACCCTGGACCTAGTCGCCCGTGACCTGCAGGACCGGCTCATCTCGATCTTCACCCGCGGCCCAGGCGGCCGCCGGCCCTGCTTCGGCGGAACCGAGCTGCTGCAAAGTGATCCGGCCTGGCACGACAATCTGGTCTTCAGCGAGTACTTCCATGGTGACAACGGCGCCGGGCTCGGCGCCTCGCATCAGACCGGCTGGACCGGGCTCATCGCTGACGTGATCCGCCGCCGCCACGGCGAGGTCCCGGGCCGATCCTGGACGGATCATGAGGTGCCCGGCCGCTGACCGGGGACCGCGGCCTCGACGAGTTGCGGCTGGGCGGTCGCACGCCAGACTTCGCGGATCATCACCTGAATCGCGCCGGCGCTGGGGATGGCAAGGAACGCCGCCACGAAGGCGCCGAAGATCCCGCCGATCGAGCTGCCGATGGACGCCCCGACCAGGATGGACACCAGTACCAGCAGCGGGCTGACCCGCACCGTCCGGCTCATCACGATGGGATTCAGCACGTGATTCTCGACCTGCGTGTAGACGAGGAACACGATCAGGGTGACAACGCCAGCCGTGAGCGAGTGGCCGGCCGCGAACAGCACCGTGGGGATGCCCGCCAGGGCGCCGCCGATCATGGGCAGGAAGTCGACCAGCGCCACCCACAGCGCCCACAGGAACGGGAACGGGACTCCGAGCAGCAGCAAGGTCACGAATACGACGATCCCGGCGATCAGCGAGGTCACGAAGTCCCCGAGCATGTATCCGATGACCGAGCGGCTGACCTCGCGCGCCACCCGGGAGTAGCGCTCCGCCCGCGCGGGTGACATCAGGCCAAGCAGGCCGAGCCGCAGCTTCCTGCCCTCCAGCAGCAGGAGCAGGACGAGCACGAAAATGGTTACCAGCGCGATCACCAGCGTAATGGCGCCCTTGCCCAGGGTGAGGGCAGGTTTCGCCAGGCCCCTCCCGAGGCTGGCCAGCTTGGGCGCGTTGCTCCGCACCCAGGCCTGAACGTGATACTTGCGCACCAGGTGCCCGAGCCAGCCCTTGCCGTGCTCCGCCTGGCTCACGTACGACGGCAGCCCGCGGGCAAGGTCGGTGATCCCGTTGACCAGCGGGTAACCGAACGCCAGGGCCAGGCCGGCGAAGGCCAGCAGGCCCAGCAAGGTCACCACGGCGACGGCGAGGCCACGCCGCCGGATTCCCAGGTGCTGCAGGGCCAGCACGAGCGGGTTCAGGATCAAGGCGACGAATCCCGCGACGATCATGAGGAGGATGACGTCCCGCAGCCGGTAGACCAGCTTGCCGGCCAGGTAGGCCACGGCCACCACCGCGACGGTGACCAGGATGGCCCGCAGCGGGACATTCCTGGACTCCGCGGCCGTCCAGAGGCGGGCCCGCCTGGTATCGGGCGGCGGCATCGGTGTCACCGGCATGTCATCGCCACTGACCATCGGGTACCTCATTTCCGGTGACCATCGGGTAACTCATTCCAGGTCATGCTGATCGTGTGCTCGCAGACCCAGCCAGCGGGCGGAGGCTCAAGCACCCCTTCCTCCCCACGGCAGCTAGAGCCTATGACGACAGCACGTGGCGCGGGTTAGCTGTCAGGCGGGCGCACGTTAGCTGTCAGGCGGGCGCACGGAGTCACCCGGAGCTCGTATAAGTCCGGCAAAGCGCGCCGCCGGCGGCGGAAGCGGTATGACATCCTTGCGGCCGTGACGACAGGTGAACTCCGGCAGCGCGGGCCTGCGGCCGCCGCCGGGCCTGCGGCCGCCGCCGGGCGGGCCGCGGCGTCGGCACTCCCCTCCGGCACGCGTCAGCGGCGTCGCCGGAAACCGCATGCTGATCCGGTTAGTCCTATCATCGTGCCATGCGGCCGCCCGGTAACTTAGCGCGGCAGCCCGCCGCTGATGCCGCCGGCAGCGCAGCTGATGGGCCCGCCATGACGGCCGCCCGCTCGGTGGCCGTCCGGACCGCGTCCGCCATCCGCTGCGTCGCGATCGCCTACATCGCCGTGCAGGTGGTCATCTGGCACTCGTTCTATGCGGCGGGCCCGTGGCGCCTCGCGGGACCCGCGATCGCGGCGGCCTGGGGGACGGTGCTGGTGGCGTACCTGCGGCGCCGGCCGGGGTGGCAACTGGCCAGCGCCGACTCAGGCATTCACGTGGCGCTTGCGCTCGGCGCCCAGTGGTGCGTGCCGCCCGCCATGCGCGGCGACACCGCGAACTGGCTGTACATCGTGATGGCGGGCCAGCTTGTCGTGCCTGCCTGGTTCGGGCCAGCCGCGCTGTCCGCGCCGCTGTCGGTCGTATCGGCCGCGGCCTACCTGACGGGTGCCGCGCTGGCCCCGGGGGGCTCGGGCACCACTTCCCCGGCCGCCGCCGCGGCCCTGCTGCTTGGCGTCACGGTGGTGGCCTGGTGCGCTCGCCGGATGCTGTACCGCAAGGCTGCCCGGGCGGACATCGCCCTCGCCCGCGCCGACCGGGAGTCCCGCGAGCAGTACGTCGTCTTGTCCAGGAACATCGAGCGCCGGGAGCATGAGCGCCTGCTGCACGACACGGTGCTCAACACGCTCACCGCGCTGGCCCGCCCGGGCAGCGGCGCGCCGGGTGAGGTAGTGGGCCGCTGCCGGCACGACGTGATGCTGATGGAGTACGTGCTCAGCGGTCCCGATGACCGGGCCGGGGCGGCCGGCCGGGCCTACGGCGGCCTGCTCGTGGGCATCGAGGCCGTCGCCACCGATATGCGCGCCCGCGGCCTGAATGTGCACGTCAAGGTATCCGGCCCGCGGCAGGCCGGCGCCACGGCGGGTCCGGCAGCCGGAGGGGCACCTGCCGTCCCCGTGCAGGTCGCCGTAGCGGTCTCGCGCGCCGTGCGCGAGGCACTGGCGAACGTGCTCAGCCACGCCGGAACCGGCGAGGCATGGGTCGAGGTCAGCATCGCCGCGTCCGGCGGGCT
>PMSW01000150.1 GCA_003168215.1 Actinomycetota bacterium | reverse complement strand
ACAGAATTAACCACCAGGGTCTCACACGGCAGGATCGACGGCACATGAAGGAAGCATCTGCCAGGAAGATGACAATTCCCTGCAGGCAGGCTGAAACCTTCCTGAGCAGGCGACGCAATTCAATAACTCGGCCACGTGCATGCCATGCTCCTTCCCACCTCACCCAGCTTGCGCCCGGCGCCCGCCCGGGTGCAGGCAGTACCAGCGTCAGGGGCATGAATCCGCTCGTGAAGCTGCGCGGCGAACGCTGCCCCGGTCTGGGCAGTGTGCTCAGTGCTGCGGTAGCAGGCGATCTTGTCATCGCGGAACGTGAAGAAGTAGTACACATATATACAAGGCTGAGAGAACGATGCCATCCTGAAGTGCTTTCCGGACACCGAAGGAGCGTCCCATGCGCCTGATCCGATCCCTGCTCACCGGCGGCTCGGCAGCCTTGCTCAGCGCCGGACTGGCGTTCGGCGGTACCACCGTGGCCAGTGCGAGCGGCGCAGGCGGTGCTGTCAACTCCAGCAACTGGTCCGGGTACGTCGGCGGGCCGCCGGACGCCGAGTGGACCATGGCCAGCGCGAACTGGGTGCAGCCCGCCATCACCTGCCCGAACAAGACCTCCGAGGAGGTGACGTTCTGGGTCGGCATCGACGGCTACTCCTCCTCCACGGTGGAGCACGGCGGCACGCTGGCCAAGTGCACGGCCGGCAAGGCCTCCTACTCCACCTGGTGGCAGATGTATCCCGGCGCCATCCAGATTGTCGGGTCCACCGTCCATCCCGGCGACAAGATCAGCGCATCGGTGACCCGCACCGGCACCAAGTACACGCTCAAGGTCACCGACGCCACGACCGGCGGCAACAGCTTCACCAAGACCGAGACGTGCTCGACGTGCAAGGACGACACCGTAGAGTGGATCGCGGGCGCGACCAGCCCCGAGAACGACCCCAGCGAGGGCACGGACACCGCGCTGCCCGACTTCGGCAAGTGGACCGTGACGTCGGCTGCGCTATCGGACCCGGGCGGATCCGGCCACACCCTCAACAACATGGACCAGTTCGCGCTCACCATGGTCGGCTCCAAGGGCGACAAGAAAGCTACGCCAAGCAAGATCAACTCCGAAGGCACCTCTTTCAGCGTCACCTGGAAGGCCAGCACCTAGCTACATAGAGCGCTTGCTTCAATCTTGGCGCGGGGGCCAGGAGAGAGCGGCCGGCTCGTACGCTTTCCATGGGGCATGGTCATCACGGCGCCAAGCCTCGCGATCCGTAGCAGGACGCACCGATGCGCCACTTCGGCCCAGAGATGCGAGCCTGTGGGTGCCGGAAATCGTGTCATCCGCGCCTGAGCTGGGACTCTTGCTCCGGGGCCGGTCATGGGGAACAGCAGCGGAGCCAGGTCCGGCGGCGATGGGGATCTTGGTGGCGCGCCGGGTGCCCCGGACAGGTCATGGTGAGCTGATTCGGGACGAAGGTCCCAGGATCACGGGCCTGGCGGCCCTCCCGCAGGGGCCGCCAGCACGCACAGTGGGCGGGCCGGGGCCCGCAGCGGGCTCCCGGGACGCGCTCGGGAAGGAGATGAGCTTTGCTTCACGGCGGGATTCATCTGGATGACCTGGACCGGTTGAGCTGTGCGAGAGGCGGCATGTCCCCGAGTACCTGCTATGCCGGTGACTATCCCGCCACTTAGGGCCAGGATTGCCCTATGCGTCTGCCCAAGCGCTCGAGCCTGGGGCCGTGGCGCGCAGGTCGGCTCGCCTGGGGTATTCACGCCATCGGCCCCGGCATGGCTTTCCGGCACAAATAGATTGCTGACAGTCCCGACTAACTGACAAGGGAACCGACATGATTGCGCTCCCGCTTTTACACGCGATTCCACTGGCCGGCAATCTGAATCAGCCGGGCAAACTCCTCAGCTGGGGTATCTTTGATATCACCGTCGCGAACCTGATTGTGATCGCGGTGATGGTCGTCATCTTCGGCGCTGCCCTGCTGATCCCCTTCCACTCGGGCAGCGAGATTGCCGATGCCACAGGCGCCGCTGACCCTGATGAGGCCGGCACCGACCCGGCCACCGTCGCGGCGGCTGCTGAGCCGGGTGACGAGGGCATGTGGACGGCCAGGGTGCGGACCACGGCGGCCAGGCTGCTGCCTCCGAAGAAGCTGCTGCCCGACCGGCAGCCCGCGTACGTGGCCTCATGGGTGTACGTGTTCGGCGTGGCCTCGCTGGTCGCGCTCGGCATCGCGATTGTGTCCGGCTTCGCGCTGGCGCTCGGCGGCCCGGATTGGTGGCATTACAACCCGTTGGGCCACTTCTTCAACAGCACGCACCTGTGGAGCGTCGAGCTGTTCATGGCGCTGCTGGTGATCCACCTGTGGGGGAAGTTCTGGATGGCGGCCTGGCGCGGTCGCCGCGCGATGACCTGGATCACCGGAGTGGTCGCCTTCCTCGCCTCGATCGTGGAGTGCTTCACCGGCTATGTGTCCCAGCAGAATTTCGACTCGCAGTGGATCGCCACCAACGGCAAGGACGCGCTCAACGCGATGGGCATTGGCGCGTTCTTCAACGTGATGAACTTCGGCCAGATGCTGATGTGGCACATCGTGCTGATCCCCATCGTCCTGGTCGCCATTATCGGCGCGCACGTGCTGCTGGTCCGGGTCCGCGGCGTCAGCCACCCGCTGCCCGAGCGCCGTACGCCGGTGCGCGGCCGGGCCGCCCGCCAGGCCGCCGCCGCCGCCGATGCCGGCCCGTGGCGCGGACCGAACCGCCGCTACGACATCCTCAAGGAGGGCACCATCGCCACGGTGATCGTGACGGCGCTGGTGCTGGTGATGGCCGGGGTGCTCTCCTCGCCGGACGTGCCGCCGGTCACCGTTCAGACCTGGGCGAGGATCGACCAGGTCGGCTTCGTCAACACAGCGGCCACCGAACTGGACGGAACCGGCGGTGCGGCAAGCTACGGACCGCCCTACAACAACCAGTCCGGGTCGGTGCAGCAGGTCGGCCCGGTCAACTGGCAAAAGCTGGCCGGCATCACCCAGCCCGTGAACGCGGCACGGGACTTCGTGCTCAGTCCGCTGTCCGTGCTCGCCCGTACCAGCCCGGCCCTGGCCAGCGCGCTGAGCACCTACAACAGCGCGCCGCCGGCCCAGCAGCAAAAGTGGGCGTCCGCATACGACGCCGCGACCGCCCCGGGCGCCAAGAAGGTGCCGTTCAACAACGGGGACCTGAACCTGCCGGCCGCCGGGCCGGTGCCGGCGCTGATGTCAGCAGAGCTTGCCATGGCCAGGAACGGGGCGCTGGACTCTGACCTGCTGGCGCAGCGGCAGTTCTACGGCACCAACTTCACCAAGCCGCTGCTGTTCATCGCCGACGGCGGCTACTACAACACCCTCGCGTCGAACATGCACCTGACCGGTGACCAGTGGGGCGTCATGAACGAGACCGGAAGCTACCCCGGTCAGCCATGGCTGTGGCTATTCCAGCTCTGGTACCACGTATCCCCGTTCGCCAGTTCCGCCAGCGTCGACATCTGGGCCGTCTACCTGACCGGAATCTGCACGATCCTGCTGCTGCTTATCCCGTTCATCCCCGGCCTGCGCGACATCCCCAGGCTGATCCCCGTGCACCGTCTCATCTGGCGCTCCTGGTACCGCTCAGCCCCCGGCGCCAGCACCCCCGCCAGCACAAACCGTCCGGCCGCCCCCGGCACATCGCCAACCCCCCTCCCGACCAGCCCGCAACAACACCCCAGACATAGACGGTCTATCCAATCATGCAGCCCGGCGCTGCCGAACGCGAACGACGCTGTGACGGGAAGAGTTCCGTCGCCTGGCGTGCCGGCGGCGATGGCAGCGGAGCGTCAAACTCGACGGCGACGTCGATCTCGTCCGCTGTCCACCAGCTCCGAAGAAAAACCGGAAAGGCCCTTGAAACAAAGAGGCATCGATATGAGTGCCGACACTGGTCCCGTGTCGGCGGTGACTCGGTGCATATCAGGCCAAACTGCGTTCTCGTGTACGGGCCGATGGTCAGCGAGGGCGGGCGTACGCTCGAGCGGTTTCCGGTGACCGCGGACGGCATCGTGAGGGGCAAGCGTCGGCGGGTCGAGCCCGGCGAGAGAGGTCGTAATGTTCGCTCATGCCGGTCTGCCCTCGGTCGAATGCGCGGATGCAGCTGCGGATGTTCCCGTAATTTCCCGCGGTGGTGAACTCGTTGCCGCCGGAACGCAATAGAGAAGCGACGATGAGTCGATCGCTCGCGATGGCCGTGTGGCCGGAGACCTCAGACAACTGGAGCGCCCAGAACGCGAGGAGACATCTATGGAGGCCGAGAACCAAGGAGCCGCGCCGGGCCGGGCGGCCGGCTCCCCGGGCGAACGACGGGCGCGATCGCGGACCGCGTGGCGTCTCAGGTCTCGCTGGCTTGTGCACCTCGGCCTCCTGGTCTTCGCCGCCGCGGCACTCGGAACCCTGCAACTCCTGCACATCCGCAACGCCATCCATGCCGACGTGGGGCTGACCTTCGCAGGCCTGGTCGTTGTCCACCTGGCACAGCGCCGCCACCGGATCGCTGGGATGTTCACGCAGCTCCGGGGCATTCGCCGGCGGGTCGTGCGCGAGCTACGTCTCTTGGCGTCGGATGCGATCCTCGCCTTCGTCACGGTCAACGTCGTGGTTTCTGGGATTCTCGACTGGAATCGGGGAGCCCCACTGCTCCTGCCCGTCCTCCCACTACCTTTCGACAGGTGGCACTTGCTCTCCTCTGTCGTGCTCGTCGTATACCTGGTAATCCACGTCTCGCGCCGGTGGAGACGCCTTCGGCGATCCACGATCCGATAGCCCCTGCGGAACATTGGTGCACGGGCGCAGCGCATTGCTCCCGCGGCGGAACCACAAGAGGGCCGCGCCGCACAGGTGGTCGCGGACGCGGCCCCTCGTCGGCCTCCTGAAACCAGCCCATGTCAAGCGGCTACAGGGCGGCAGACAAGGGACATCGGCAGGCTCAATGGCTGGATGGCCTAACCACGCGCTGCCCCCGACTTGGTTCACGATCACTCCCAGTATCAGCACCGCGACTCCGCCATCGAGGCGGTGCGCCCACCGGTGAGGTACCTGTTCGCCCGGGCAAGCACCGGATCACGGCCCGTTGCGACCTGCGGAAAAGCAAGGCCGGAGATCGCTCCAGGCTCAGTGACTGAGCCTGGTTGCCGCCACAGCGCAAAGAGCCGCCGATTTGGCGCGGCGATGGCTATTTACTAGTGGCGTTCTGCGTGACGTTCTGGGCATCCGTAACCGGCGCTGCTGACTGCGAGGAGGGGGTAGTGCGCCCACGGCATATCAAAGCCTCCGGAAACCCCGGGACGGTTCAAGCGCCAGACGACGGAGCCAAGTGATGGTGCCAGCGACGGGATGTTTGCCCTGGCCGGAGGACCGCAATCGCCCTCGGCGTCCGCAACCCAGCAGCCGATGCCAGCAACGGTGAAGAGCGCCCCGGAGCATAGTCGAACAGATGTGCGGTTACTTCAGCTGTTACCGCTGCTGTACTTTACTGCTGTACCCGCTATCCAGCAGTTCGAATTATGTCCCTGACCTGTGGAGCTACGGAGACTCGAACTCCGGACCTCTTGCATGCCATGGAACGCCGGATCGTTCACCGCAGTCCGCGACCGTTCACCCGCGACCCGCCTGAGCTGGCCTTTCGTCCAGAACAGGTCACCTCCGTTCACCAGAGTTCACCGCGGACGGTAACCAGTTTGGTAACCAGCCCGCCCCCGCCACTACCGCCGCCTGCCGCATCGCAACAACATTCGAAATCATCGTCCTCCTGCTGGATCGCTCCCTCTCCTGCGAACGGCCCGTGCCAGGTTCCCGCCTGCGGGCACGCCCGAAGCCGGGCTGATGCGTGACATCAGCAGCAAGCCGCCATCGCCACCGGCCGGCAGTGCACACCGGGGCTCGCTGACCGCACATCTGGCACACATAACGCTGACCGCTCCCCCCAGCCAGCTGGAACCCGATAGCCCGCGACCACCCGCAGCCGGCCAGAACAAACTCCGCCCTCACCCGCTGCGGCTTCTGAGGCAACAACCGGGCGGGGTTGCGCGCGGGTCCTCCGCGGCTGGACTAACCATGGTGAGGGCTGCGGGCCACTGTTGCCGGGCAAGCAAAAGCCTGAGCCTGGCCATCACCGAGAGCAAACGGTCACCGGATACCACCCATACGAAACCGGCCCTGCCGAATATTTGCGACTGTCGAGGCTTACCGAGACGGTTCAAACGTCGCGCCAGAACCTCCAGATCTGTCCTCTGATTTGCGCAGAGATGTACCGCAGAAAGGCACCTCGGTTCGGCAGTTCAGGGCGGGGCGTCCTGCGCGGTTGCCGGTCACATTACCGCAGAAAGTCAGGGATCTTTCCCTGCGGCGGGTCCCGCTTCGGTGAGGGCGTCGAGTTCGGCGGCTACGCTGGTGACCTCTGCCGCGCCGATCCGCTGGAAGATCTCCTGCGCCTGCTGCAGGTCGGCCTGCGCGTCGGCGGTGCGGCCGGCGGCCAGGGCGCAGCGGGCCAGGCCGGCCAGCGCGTAGGCCTCATCCCCGGAGTTGGCGATCTCGCGGGCCAGGTCCAGGGCCTGCCGGTGATACGCCTCGGCCTGGTCCAGGTCACCGCGGACCCGGTGCAGTGTCCCCACCTCGTTCAGTACCTCGGCCTCAGCGGCCCGGTAGCCGAGGTCGCGGCAGATGCCCAGAGCCGCCTCCAGGGCCCCGGCCGCGCCCGGATAGTCCCCGGTCAGCCGCCATACGACCCCCAGCCAGCAAAGGGCTTCAGCCTGACCCAGCCGGTCGCCGAGGTCGCGGCAGATGCCCAGCGCCTCCTCCAGCGCCTGGGACGCGCCCGGATAGTCCCCGGTCAGCCGCCGCACGGCCCCCAGCCACATGAGGGCGCTGGCCTGACCCTGCCGGTCGCCGAGGTCGCGGCAGATGCCCAGCGCCTCCTCCAGGGCCTGGGTTGCGCCCGGGAAGTCGGACGTGAAGAACCGCACGGTCCCCAGCTCGATGAGGGCGCTGGCCTGACCCAGCCGGTCGCCGAGGTCGCGGCAGATGCCCAGCGCCTCCTCCAGCGCCTCGGCCGCGCCCGGATAGTCCGCGGCCAGCTGCCGCACGGTTCCCAGGTCGTTGAGGGCACCGGCCTCGCCTAGCCGGTCGCCGAGGTGCCGGGCGGCCTGGACGGCGGTGGTGTGGCGGGTGAGGGCGTCGGTCCAGGGGCCGTCGTGGCGCAGCAGAGCGGCCATGGCGGCGGTGAGGGCGACGACCCGGGCATACTGGCCGGTGCGGGTGGCGTGGTCGAGGCAGGCGAGCAGGCTGGCCCGTTCGGCCCGTGCCCACGACAGCGCCCAGGTGAGGTCCGGCAGGCCGGGGGCCGCGGCCGGCGGTGAGGTGAGGGCGGCCGGGCCGGGCGTGGTCCGGGGCTGGCGGGCCAGGCGGGCCTCGGCGATGGCGGCGGTGCGCTGGTAGTAGTCCAGGAGCCGGCCCAGGGCGGCGTCAGTCTCGGCGGCGGGGTCGGCGGCGGCCAGCGTCCGGGCGTGCTCGCGGATCAGGTCGTGCAGCCGGTAGCGGCCGCGGGCGGGCTCGGTGAGCAGGCACTGGTCATACAGGGCATCCAGGCGGCGGCGGGCGGCGGCCAGGTCGGTGCCGTCCAGGGCGGCGGCCGCGTAGGCGTCGATATCGGTCCCGGGGTGCAAGCCCAGGCGGCGGAACAGCAGTTGCTGGCCGGGGGTGAGGTCGGCGTAGGACAGGTCGAACGCGGCGGCGACCGACACATTCTCCGCCGCCATCAGCTCCAGCCGGTCCCGCGCCGCGGCCAGGTCGCCGGCCAGCCCGGCCGGGGTCCAGGCCGGATGGTGGTGCAGCTGGCGGGCCAGCATCCCGACCGCCAGCGGCAGGCAGCCGCACAGCCGGATAATCTCCGCGACCGCCGGGTCGCTAGGCTCCAGATCGGGCCGGGCCGCCAACCGGATCAGTAGTTCGGCGGCCTCACCTGCCGACAGCATGTCAAGGCTGATCGTCTGCGTGTCTTCCAGCGCGGTCAGGTGCCGGCGGCTGGTGACCAGCACCAGGCTCCCGGCGGTGCCTGGCAGCAGCGGCCGGACTTGCTCATGCCCGACGGCGTCATCCAGCAGCAGCAGCAGGCGCTTGCCGGCTACCCGGTCACGCCACAGCGCGATCCGGGCCTCCAGGCCGGGCGGGATCCGCCTGGCGGCGACCCCGGACACTTGCAGCAAGCTGGCCAGCGCATCGGCCGGGTCCACCGGCCGGTGTCCGGGCGTGTGCCCGTGCAAGGGCAGGAAAACCTGCCCGTCCGGGAATCGCGACGCCAGCTGGTGGGCGGCGTGCACCGCGAACGTCGTCTTGCCGACCCCGGCCATCCCGCCGATCGCGTAGATTCCCACCACCCCGCCGGAACCGGCTGCGCCCGCCGCCGCGGCCGCCAGCTGCCGCACCTCCGGCTCCCGGCCCGTGAACGAGGCGATATCGCGGGGCAGCGTCCGCGTCGCCGCCGCCACCCCGCCCGCTTGCATGCCCGGTGCCGGGGATCCATCGGACGGCTGAGTGCGCAGGGTGCGGGCGATCGCCGTGCGCAGCGCCGGCGGGTCGACCGGATATCCCTCCTCGCCGCGGCAGCGGGCCAGCAGCTGGACCTCGGGCTCGCCGAGCCCGCATACCGCCGCCAGATCCCGCAGCCAGCCGTCCTTGAATAGCCGCGGTTCCCCGCCGACGGCGCGGCTGATGATCGTGCGCAGCACTTTCTGCCGCTCATCTAGCCGCGGATCCCGATGCGTTAGCCGATCCGGGGGGGTGCCGGACTCCGCGGCGGTCAGCAGCCAGGCGACCAGCGACGGCGTCGGCACCGGGTGCCCGTCCACCATCCCGTAATGCCGGGACGGGCGAGCCGGCCCGGCCGCGAACGCCTCGTCCACCACGGCGGTCGCGCGGGTTGCCAGCAGCCACAGCAGCCAGCTGCCGAAGCCGAACACCTCATCGGGCAGGTCCAGCTCCTCAGCCATGCACCAAGGATGCGCCCTCCGCCCTGGCCCAGCGCAATAACCAGCCAAGCCTGTGCCGGCGGCAGCGCAAACAAGCGCAACCCAGCGCCGTCGCGCCCCCCGCCCGCTGCCAGTGCAATAAGCAGCAGGGCCGGGATACGCCCGGCGGCACATTAGGAGCCACGATGAGACATCTATCCGTCCGGCGACACCTCGGGCTCGCGGCTACGGGTGCCGTGCTGCTGGCCCTGGTGGTGCCGGTAGCAACGGGCTCGAGCGAAGCGCTCGCGCAGGCCAGCAGTGTCACGATCAGTCCCGCCCAGGGCCCGCCCGGCACCGAGGTGACCGCCACCGGGAGCGGATGGACGCCTGGCGACACCATCCAGGCTCGTTGGAACACACTTAACGGCGCTACGGTTGGTAGCGCGACGGTAAACAACAGTGGGGGTTTCACTCTGCCCTTCGCGGTGCCCTCCGGCACGGCGCCGGTTCCTTATGTGGTCAGCTTCCTCGATGCGCACACGAACTCCTTCGAGAACGCGAACTTCACCGTCACTCAGTCGCCGCCGCCGCCGCTGACCGCGCCTGCCAATGTGAAGGTCGTCCCGTACGGGGCATTGGACTTCCATATCACCTGGACGAGTAATTCCACCAGCCAGACGGGCTTCCAGGTCTACAATGGCGTCACAACTCAGAACGTCACCACGGCCACCCAAGATGACTACCTGTGGGCGGTGAGCCAGCCGGGCACGTACATGTGCTTCGCAGTCCGAGCCTACAACTCCAGCGGCTACTCCGCCTGGGCCGGCATGTGGACGTGCGGCAGCACGCCGCCCAGCGGGTCACCGGCGGCCCCGGCGGACGTCGTCGCCACCGGGGTCAGCCCCAACGCCATCCAGATCTCCTTCGTTAACCAGGCGGACAACGAAACAGCATTCCTGTTCTATAACGGCGTCACGACCGAGACGTACAACTCATACAACGAGCCAGGCCAGGGCAGTAGCTTCACTTTCGACTGGACTGGACTCCAGCCAAACACCTGGATGTGCTTCGAAGTCGCCGCCTACAACCAGTGGGGCCGCTCAGCCTATGTACCGTCTACCTGGGCGTGCGCCTGGACACAAAGCTGACTGTCGGTCTGATCGACCTAAAACCGGCACGCACAGCCGGCCAAATTAGCCTCTCGCGTACGCCTGCCAGATCGAACAGCTACGCATCCAGTGCCCTCAGGCGCCGGCCCGGGGGGCCTGGATGCGGCGCATTCTTGGCCTGACCGACTCCTCCCCCGCCCGGTGTGTCGGCCTCCTGGCAGCGGCAGCGCCCCGGCCACGTAGCTCGACGCGAGGGCGCGCAGAACGCCATGATCTGGATGATCTGCAGCTTGATCGGCATCGAGCGAACGCCCGAGCAGAACGGCGGCTCGGTGAGCGTTCTCCCTGACCTTCGTCGTGACTCAGCGTGATGCCATCGATCGACAGCAGCCCGCAGCGCGACGATGGGAGAATGACCGGTATGTCGGCGCCCGGTGACAATTACGGCACTGAGCCTGCAGTGCCGTCGCCGGCGTCTGGCAGCGGCTCGCAGGCGGACGCGCCGGGCAGCTCTCTACGGGGGCGTGGCGTGCCCGGCGTAACTCGGTCAATCTGGATACTGGAGCACGCGCAGGACGTCGTGACGGTCACCGTCGGGATCGTCCTTATCGTTCTGGCTGCCGTTGTGCTGGTCTCCGGGATCGTCGACTTCCTCGATGGATCCTCCGGGTCCGTCTCGCTGGCTGCGCCGATCCTGGTGGACCGTGTCCTGCTGGTGCTGATCCTGGTCGAGATCGTCCACACGGTCGTGCTGTCGCTGCGCTCGCACCGGCTGGTCGCCCAGCCGTTTATCGTCGTGGGGCTGGTAGCGGTTATCCGGCGGATCTTGTTCGTGCTGACGCCCGGCAACGAGGTCAAGGTCAGCACGCCGGAGCTGGCGCTGCTGATCGCGATGGTGGCGGTATTCGTGGCCGGGCTCATCGCGGTCAGCCGCTTCGAGAAGCACGAGGAGTGAGACGGCGTACCCGGACAGCGGAGGAGATGAAACTGCTATCCGGCTACCTCCTCGCTCGGATGCGGAGCCTCAAGGAACTGGACGGGCGTCTCAGGCCCAGAGGAATCGGAACGAGACCACGGGCGGGCGGCCTCTAGCGCGGCCACGAGCTCCTGCGACGGTGGCGGCGCGCTGACCGCGTGACTGCGTATGCCGCCCGCTGCGGGAGGATGCCGGGCAGGGGTGCGAGGAGTCGGCCTGTGTTGAACAGTGCCGCTTGGCTCATAACCCAGAGGTCGCAGGTTCAAATCCTGCCCCCGCTACCAGGAAGTGCAGGTCAGAGGCCTGATCGCCAGGACGGCGGTCGGGCCTGCTGCCTGTTGTTGGCGGTTCGTTGGCAGGATGGGACTCCGGAGCGCGGCACTGGATGGGTGGGATCAGGAGCCACAACGCGCGTGCTAACAGTCCAGGCTCTGCGGCTTTTCGTCACGCACAGGCACCGCGTTCAGGCGGTCAGGGCGTGATCGTGAGCCGTTCAGGATCCTTACCGACCTTGATCGGTGTACCAGTGGCGTTGGTGGCGGTGGTGATGGGCGTCACCGTGCCCGAACCGTAGTTCGTGACGTAGGCGGTCTTCCCGTTCGGCGTGATCGCGACGATTTGCGGTCCGCTTCCGACATTGATCGGCGTGCCAGGTTTGTTGGTGGCGGTGGTGATGGGCGTCAC
>PMSW01000060.1 GCA_003168215.1 Actinomycetota bacterium | reverse complement strand
CCGGCTCGCAGGCCCCGCAGTCGATGCATTCCTTGGGGTTGATGTACAGCTTGCGATCGCCCTCGTAGATGCAGTCGACTGGGCACTCCTCGATACACGATTTGTCCATGGTGTCGATGCACGGGCTGGCAATAACGTAAGGCATTGCATGGGCTCCTATCGCGTCGTTCAGGCCGGGGCAGTCACCTGGTGCGGAGCATCTGTCGAGTGGCCGGGGAAGAGCTGGGCGCCCGGGTCGATATGCACGGCTGCGTTGTTCACAGCGGTCGCGGCCTCGCCGAAGCCGACCGCGATGAGGCGCACCTTGCCCTCGTAGTCGGTGATGTCACCGGCAGCGAACACGCCCGCGACGTTGGTGCGCATCGCGGAGTCGACGACCAGGTGGCGGTTATCGTGGAGTTCGATACCCCATTCGCGGAGGGGGCCGAGGCTGGCGGTGAATCCGAGTGCGGCGACAACCCGCTGACAGGGCAGGCTTCGCGGCAGTTCCTCGTGCTTGACCTTGATGACCGCCTTCTCCAGCGACCCGCCGCCTTCCAGCGCTGTTAGCTGCGTGTTGGTGATGATCGCCACGGAGGAGGCGCGCACCCGGTCAACGCTGGCGGCATGAGCCCGGAAGATCTCGCGACGGTGCACCAGCGTCACGCTGGAGGCGACGGGCTCGAGCATCAGGCACCAGTCAATCGCGCTGTCGCCGCCGCCGACAATGACGACATCCTTGCCGGTGTACCCGGCGGCGCTGGGGACGAAGTACTCCAGCCCGCGACCCAGGAAATCCTCGCCGGCCGGCAGCGGGCGCGGCGTGAAGGTGCCGATGCCGCTGGTGACGACGACGGCGCCGCACCTCACCTGGGTGCCGGTGCTCGTGCGCACGCAGTAGCGCTGCGGCCCGGAGCCTGAGACGGCGATCAGCTCCTGGGCCTCCTGGCCGAGCAGGTAGACAGGTCCGTACTGCGATGCCTGGGCGACCAGCCCCGATACGAGGTCGCGGCCGGACACGGCCGGGAAGCCCGCGATGTCATAGATCTGCTTTTCCGGGTACATCGCCGTCACCTGGCCGCCGAGCTGGCTCAGGGAGTCGACGACCGCCACCGACAGGCCCCGCGCGCCGGCGTAGTAGGCGCCGAAGAGGCCGACCGGGCCCGCTCCGACGATGAGGATGTCGATCTCCAGCTCGTGCTTGCCGGTCATCGATCAGACTCGCCTGTAGTCATAGTCTCCGCGCTGACCCGTGCCGAACCGCCGGAGCGCCCCGCCGGGCCCGGATGCGTTCGGGCGGATGAAGATCCAGTTCTGCCAGGCGGTGAGGCGCCCGAAGATCTTGGTCTCCATCGTCTCGGGACCGACAAAGCGATGGTTGGCTTCCATTCCGGTCAGCGCGTCCGGGGAGAGCGAAGCGCGCTCCTCCAGGACGATCCGCAGCTCGTCCTCGAAGTCGATGTCGTCCAGCGCTGCTGTCACCAGGCCGGCAGCGTCGCAGGCCTGGGCGCCGAGTCGCTGCCCGGCCTTGGCCATGGCCTCGCTGGACAGCTCATCGCGGCCCCAGAACCTTGACTGAAGCCGGGCCAGCCCGTTGCCCATGGGGTAGGGGCCGTCGTTGCTCTCGGTGAGCACGATCGTGGCTGGCTCAGCCGCCGGGTCGACGTCCTCGTAGACCCCGTCGAGCATGTACTGGCGGTCACACGCCAGCGCCAGCTCCAGCAGCAGGCCGGCGAAGCAGCTGCCGGGCTCGATCACTGCGATGAGGCTGCGGCTGGTGACGTCGAGGCGCTTCAGCGTGCGCTTGTAGAAGTGCACCATCTCGTTGACGAACCAATCGTCGCCGAGTTCCCTCAGCTGTGCGTCGTAGGCAAGGACGAGATCCGTGTCCCCCTCAGTGCGCAGCACCCAGGTGCCGAGCTCAGTCTCATTGGTGCGCAGCCGCAGGATGAGGTCATCCAGTGCCCGGGTGACGGCCATCGGCCAGTAGCCGACACCCAGCGCGAGCACCCCAGCCGCGTCGGCCGGCGGGCGGGCGGCCGGGCCCTGCACGGTGATCTCCGCCCGGCGGGCGGACCGGTTCAGCCGCGCGATCACGTACGGGTAGCTGATCTCCGCGTCGGTCTCGCGCCGGTCGAGAGGGGCGAGCTCCACGCCCTGCGTGCCGGTCCGCGGCGAGGCGGCCGCGGCCTCGTGCGCCCGCCGGGCGATGTCCTGGGCGAAGCTGTTGCGCGGCACGGTTGCGTCGACCAGGCCCCACTGCACGGCGGTGGCGCCCCGGTACCCCTCCGGCCTGGTGGCGAACAGGTCGGCGCGGTCCTTGCGGACCAGCCGCTTGTCCACGACGCGGGTCAGCCCCCCGGTGCCAGGCAGCACGCCAAGCAGCGGCAGCTCCGGCAGCGACACCGTGGACGATCCGTCGTCGATGAGCACGATCTGCTCACAGGCCAGCGCTATCTCGTAGCCGCCACCCGCGGCGGTGCCGTTAAGCGCGGCGATCCAGGTCTGCCCGGAGTTAGCGGTTGCATCCTCGATGCCGTTGCGGGTCTCGTTGGTGAACTTGCAGAAATTCACCTTCCACGCATGGGAGGACTGCGCCAGCATCCGGATGTTCGCGCCCGCGCAGAACATTCGCTCAAGGCCGCCCGTGAGCACCACTGCCCTGACTCGCGGGTGCTCGAAGCGCAGCCGCTGCACGGCGTCATACAACTCGATGTCCACACCGAGGTCATAGGAGTTCATCTTGAGCTGGTAGCCAGGCACCAGCCCGCCGTCCTCATCCACGGTGAGCGTCAGCGTGGCGACCTCGCCGTCGATGTCCAGCTTGAAGTGACGGTAACGGTCCGGCGCCGTGTCGAACTCGACATCCGGGAGGACCGTCAGCGCCGCCGCGTCCACGTCATCCTCGGCGTGATCGGGAGTCTCGATGACGGTCATGGGACTTGCACCTCCGGGAAAGCGGTGACGGGCTCGCCTTGCGGGGACCGCCCGGACTCCTCAAAAACTACATCTACATACCATTGCGTCAAGCGCATGTAGCACAACCCCTGGGCCGCATCGCAAGTCGGGGCTTCATCGCTTACTCCCGCGGAACCGTGTCAGGCCCGGCCCGCTTCAGGCGATGCCTTCCTCGGCGAGATGGACATAATCGAACTCCACTGGCTGGTCGTTGATGCCGGTCTGCGGTGCCGCGATCCAGCCGGCGAACTTGCCGTACTCGTACTCGGGCACCATCAGGCTCGCGACGGCCTGCCGGTCCGCGGCTGATGGCAGCCAGCCGTCCACGCAGGCCTGCCAGGCGGCGTCGTCCAGCACCTCGCCGTTCGGGCTGACGTGGTGTCCGGCATAGACGCCTACGCGCCGGTTGAAGCCCTCGTGCGGAAGCACCAGCCGGTCGTCCAGGCCGGCGTCCTCCAGCTCCTGATTCCACCTGCGGACGCCGTTGGCGCAGTCGGCGACGTACTCGTCGCGGAGGTCGAGGTTGAGGGCGGAGAGAACGGGGACTTCCTTCTCCCTGAACTCGCCGTTCTCGACATACGTCATCGTGCGCACCTCGTCGAGCAGGACGTGGTCGTCCTTGCGGCGCGTCTCCTGCCAGCGGCCCTTGAGGCCGGATGAGTAGTAGTTACCCGCGTTCGTGGACTGCTCGGATCCGAAGAGGTCCATGGACACCGAGAACTGGAAGTTGAGGTACTTCTGGATCACCTGCAGGGGGATGCCGCCGCAGCCGAAGATGTCGGCGGTGCCGCGGGACTTCATCAGCTCGGCGGTGCGCTTGACGATGCGCTGCACGCCCGTCGTGCCGACGAACATATGGTGCGCTTCCTCCTTGAGCATGAACTCGCAGGTGCGCGCCAGCGGATCGAACGCCGACTCCTTCAGGGTGCCGAGCTGGTACTTCCCGTCGCGGTCGGTGAAGTAGGTGAACATGAAGAACTGCAGCCAGTCGGTCGTCTCCTCGTTGAACGCACCCAGGATGCGCGGCGCGTCAAGGTCGCCCGAGTTGCGCTTCAGGAGCTGCTCGGCCTCCGCACGTCCCTCGCGGCCGAAATAGGCGTGCAGGAGATAGACCATGGCCCACAGGTGCCGGCCTTCCTCCACGTTGACCTGGAAGAGGTTACGCAGGTCATAGATGCTGGGGGAGGTGGCGCCAAGGAGGCGCTGCTGCTCGACCGAGGCCGGCTCGGTATCTCCCTGGACGACGATGAGCCGCATCAGCGCCGCGCGGTGCTCACCCGGTACCTGCTGCCAGGCCGGCTCGCCCTTGTGCTTACCGAAGCTGACCGCGCGGTCCGGATTCCTCTCGGCGAGGAAGATCCCCCACCGGTACTGCTCCATCGGCACGTGGGCGAAATGTGCCCAGCCGTCGCGACCCACCGCGATGGCCGTGCGCAGGTAAACGTCCTTGGTCGGCAGCGCCGGGCCGAGAGCCTTCCACCAGTCGAGGAACTTCGGCTGCCAGCCTTCGAGCGCCCGCTGCAGGCGGCGGTCCCCGGCCAGGTTGACGTTGTTGGGGATCTGCTCGGAATAGTCGATGCTGCTCAGCGGGCCGGTCGGGGCCGGGGCAGGTCCCGTGCGGCTTTCCGTGGTCATCGCAACTCCTGGTCTGTCGAGTGTCCTGGCCAAATTCTACAGTTCTTCTGCGATATTGCCACGATCTTGTCGTCTATTTGCTGAGGATCACTGCGAGCACCGCTTGCACGGCTAGTCCGCCGCCCCCGCAATGCGGCTCCATTCCGCCTTCGCGCCAGCGGTCCACGCGGCGCGCTGGCGCTGGAACAGACGCGCTGCCCGGGCGCCGCTCCACTGGTTGGGCAGCAACTCACGCGGGAGCGCGGGATCGGTGAACGGAAACCGCCGCCACGCGTGGACGAGCTGGACGAGGCCGGCTAGGGGGTCATCCGAAGGCTGATCAGCGAACTCGGCAAGGAATTCCTCGTAGTGTCCCTCGATTTCCTGAAGATCCCATGCCTGGCGGACCATGGCCGATAGCCGTCCGCCGCCCCGATACTCAGCAACGAAAATCTGCGCGTCATCACGCACCCCGGCTTCAGAAAGCACTCGCTCCGCCTCCGGCGCACGGTCGGGATGAGTGCTGATCCACACGCCCGGAGCCGGACTGCCGAGTCCCGCCCACGCCAGGCGCGTCCGCAGCAGATGACGCGAACTTCGCTCGGATTCGGGAGCGCGCGCCAGGACGAGTAGCCATCGGCCATCCCATTCCTGCTGCGCTCCGGTGAAACCGTAAATGCGCTCGGCGCCCTCGGTCAGCAATCTCACGGCGTGCGGGCTCAGCGTCCACAGCGTGCGCCTGCCCTGGCGCTGCCGGGTCAGCCACCCGTCGGCGCCCGTGCGCATCAGCGCCTGACGGCTGGCCTTCTCCTCGACTCCGAGCCGGCCGAGCACGTCGATGAAGGTCGAGGTCCATACTGCGCGAGACTCGGGCAGCACGAATATCCCCAGGACGGTGAACAGGAGCGCGCGGGCGCCCTCCGCACCAGCCGCATGACGACGGGAGAGAACGGGCTGGCGGCCGGCGCCAGTCATGGATTCGGCGATCGACACGAGCCCTCCTCTATCCTGGGGCGCAGTGCAAGAAGACCTGCTGAGCCGATGAGTCACGAGTGACGGCACGGGATCGCTCAGCGGCCGGCCAGTCCCGCAGTCTAGATCCGTTTGATTGCCGCGAACCAGGCCGGTGCGCCGTCGTCGTGGTATCTCGTCTGAACCCGGTCCGGTTCGATGGCGGCGATACTCCATCCATTGCCGGGACTGAACGCCGCCCTCAGCTCTTCCTGGCTGACGGGGTGCGGGCCAGTACCGGGACCATCGTCACTGAAGCACAACACATACAGGGTTCCATCGCGGCGGGTCACCGACGCCAGGCTCGCCACGTATCCTGGCCGCTCGCCGCCGTCGAAGGTGTGGAACAGCCCGCAGTCCAGCACCGTGTCAAACCTGCGGCCCAAACGCTCCAGCTTGAACGCGTCAGCCGCAGCGAACTCAACCTCGATCCCACGGTCGCCGGCCTTCGCCCGGGCAATCGCCAGTGCCGTCTCAGCCACGTCAACGCCCAGAACGGGCAATCCCAGCGAGGCGACGTGAAGAGCGTTCTCGCCGGTCCCGCAGCCCGCATCGAGCACCGCTCCGGCGAATCCGCCTTCGGATGCCAAACGCACTATCGCTGGCTGCGGCTGGCCAGTATCCCAAGGCGCAGGGCCGTCGTGGTACGACGCATCCCAGGGCAGTCCCGTCAGCCGTTCGTGACTGGTTGGGTGCCGGCCACTGAACGGATCATCAGCAAGGGTTCCTGATCGCTCCGGCAACTTCGTCCCCTTCCTGCAACTGACCTTGCCACCTCATCGTGGCACGCCAATCCACAGGTCTTGACCCTTCCGCTGAGCCCGGCAGGGCAGAGCCGGCGCCGGCCGCGTGAGGCCTACGTCATAGCGCCGAGGAGAACTGCGTCACCGCAGGAGATCGCGGAAAGCTTGCGCACGGCCGGCTCCTCGTCCGGCCGGCGGAATGCACCGCTTCGAGGTCGCGCTCCCGGACGGCAGGTTGAGCATCTGGCGCCCAGCGAATAACGTGCCGTCATGTCTCACAGCTGGCCGGCGGTTTCGTACGAGCAGTGGCAGGCGACTTGCGACACGCTGCATGCGCATACTCAGGTGCTGGGCAAGCTGGCGGCCGGGCTCGCCCCGCCCGAGCCGCAGTTGCAGCACGCGGCGTTGCGGCTGACCGCGCGCGGGTGGGAGACAGCCCCGCTGCCGGCCCCGGACGGCTCGGGATCCCTGGTGGTCGCGCTCGATCTGCGCGTCCACGAGGCGGTCGTCGAGCACAGCGCGGGCCGGGTCGAGCGGGTCGCGCTGACCCCCGACCGGCCGGTCGCGGAGGTGACGCGCGGTGTGCTGGCCGCGGTGCGCAGCGTCGGCGGCGCGGTGGAGATCGACCCGGCGCCGCAGGAGGTGCCGTGGAGCGTGCCGCTCGACGAGGATTACCAGCACACGCGCTATGACCGCGCCCGGGTGGCTGACTACTTCGCCGCGGCCACCCGGGCGGCGCTGGTACTCACCGCGTTCCGCGCGCCCTACCGCGGACGGTCCACGCCAGTCAACGCATGGTGGGGCTCCTTCGACCTGGCGGTGAACCTGTTCTCGGGCAGGCCGGCTTCGCCGCCGTCGGATGACTTCATCATGCGCAATGCGATGGACGCGCAGGAGGTGGCCATCGGCTGGTGGCCGGGTGATACGCGCTACCGCGCGGCGGCGTTCTATGCGTACGCGCACCCGGCGCCGGAAGGATTCGGGCACGCTGCCCTGTCGCCTGCCGCCGCGCGCTGGGATGCCGCCCTGGGCGAGTACGTTCTCGACTGGGACCAGGTCCGCGCACGCCCGGACGGGCATGCCGCGGCGCTGGAGTTCGCCCGCTCGGCGTTCCGGCATGCCTGCGTGGCATGCGCATGGGATCCAGAGCTAGCCGCCAGCGCCGACGGGACACCGCCGCCTGTCGCCTGAAGACCCGGGAGACGGGTTCCTGGCCCGACCGCGGCGCGTGGCTGGTGGCACAGCCGCACGGAACGGCCCCCGGTGGCATCCCGGATGAGTTCCTTCGGATATTCGATCAACAGTTGGGTCTGGCCGGTGCCGCGGCGCCCGGTAGATTCTAGGAATGAAGAAGCTTTTCGAGCTGCTCGTCTGTTTCCTGCACCCCATTGCCGTTGTTCTCATGTGGATCGACCTTGCTACCAATCCCGACATGGGGCGCGGCCCGAAGCTGGCGTGGGCGATCTTCGGCATTATCCCGCTGGTGCCGTTCGTCTATGTGCTCACCGGCGGTGATCTGTGGTGAGCCCGGTAAGGCTGCGGTAACGCCGGAAATTATCACCGGCCGGGACCTGCCGGCCGGGCGGTACGGATCCGCCCTCGTTGTCGACACCGAGTCGAGGCAATGGCGCCCGTGCTAGGCCGGCCTGGGCCGCTTGCCTACGCCAGGGAGTCCTCATGACCACCGCGGTTCTCATCACCGGCACGTCGTCGGGTATCGGCCAGGCCACCGTCCAGCGCCTGTCGCGGGACCCGCAGCTGACCGTCTTCGCCACCGCTCGCCGCCTGTCGTCCATCGCAGACCTAGCGGACACCGGGGCACGGCTCCTGGAACTCGACGTCACCGACGAGGATTCGATGCGCAATGCCGTGCTGAGCATCGAAGCCGAGCAGGGCTCGGTCGGCGTGCTGATCAACAACGCCGGATACGGCGAGTACGGCTCGATCGAGGAAGTTGACCTGGACAAGGTCCGCCGCGAGTTCGAAACCAACGTGTTCGGCCTGGCCCGCCTGACCCAGCTGGTGCTGCCCGCGATGCGGGCCGCAGGTCAGGGGCGCATCGTCAACGTCGGCTCTATGGGCGGCCGCCTCACCTTCCCGATGGGCGGGTATTACCACGCCAGCAAGTACGCCGTCGAGGCGATCAGCGACGCGCTGCGCTACGAGGTAGCCCCCTTCGGCATCAAGGTCTCCCTCATCGAGCCCGGCATAATCCGCACCGGCTTCAGTGACGTCGCCGCATCATCGCTGTCCACCTCGGGCACACCGCAAGGCCCCTACTCCGCCCTTTCGCGGGCTGTGGACAAGCAGCTGGCCGGCGCCTACCGCTCCGGCCTGATAGCGGTCGGCCCCGACGCCGTGGCCAGGGCCATCGAGCGAGCCGTGACCGCCGCCCACCCGCGCCCCCGCACCGTAGTCACCCCGGCCGGAAAGAGCCTCGTCCACCTGCGTCGGCTGCTCGGCACCCGGGCCTGGGACGCACTCCTGCGCCAGCAGTACCGCGCAGCGCCGGTCACGGGATCCCGGCCGTCCCTCGACCACCCGCAGTGATCCGTGGTTGATCACCGCGCGCCAGCCGGGATCGTCGGGGCCGGCGACCTGCATGCGCCGGGCGAGCGCGGCGGCGGCGCAGGGCTGACCGAGCGGGGCGCCTTACGGAACCCACCGGCAGGGCCGTGATCACAAGACCTACTCAGCAGAGCATGCCAGCGAAGTTGCGAGTCGGCGACGTCGCTCGGTCAGCCGCTGGTCAGCCGCTNNCGCTGGTCAGCCGCTGGTCAGCTGCGGCGGCGAGCTGCCCGGGCCGATCTGGGCCTTGAGCGCGGCGAGTTCCTTGTCCACATCGGCGGCCGATCCGGCTTCGTCGAGTTCCTTCTGGATGTCGTCAGTGTCGCCGCCGACGTCCTCGAGCACCCCGGACTGGAGCAGCTCGTCCAGGGCGCCTGCCCGGGCCTGCATCGTGGCGATCTTGTCCTGGGCCCGCTGCAGCGCCGCCCCGGAGTCGCCGAAGGTCGTGGAGATCCCCGCGACGCTCTCGTTGACCGAGCTCTCGGCCTGCGCCGCACTGTACTGCGCCTTCAGCACTTCCTTCTTGGTCCGGAAGTCGTTCACCTTCTTCTGCAGGGCACCGAGGGTCTGCTCGAGTTTCTGCTCCTGCTCGGTGAGCTGCACGTGCTGCGGCTCCATGCCGTCGATCTGGGCCTGGGCGGCGGCCTTACGCGAGAGGGCTTCCTTGGCCAGGTCGTCGTTGCCCTGGGAGAGCGCGGCCTTGGCCTGGTCCTGCAGGTGGTCCACGGTGTGCTGGAGCTGCTGCTCCTGCAGCTCTATCTGCTTGCGCGACGCGGCGATGGTGACAAGTGCCCGGCGGACCTGAGTGATCTGGTCGAGCATCTGCTCGTAGGACAGATCAAGCATCTCGTCGGGCTTCTCGGCGGCGTCGAGCGCCTTGTTGGCCTTGGCCTGAACTATGGCGTGGGCTCGCTGGAAGAGGGTCATGTCGATCTGCTCCTTGTCGATGGTGAGCGGAGCCCGGCACGATGACGGTCTGCCGAGCCGGCGCCGTGTCGATGCCGTCGCCTGTACTTGCACGAGTGCCGCTAAGAGGCTACCGCCCGGTCCGGCACCAGCCGCCCGGTCCGGGCGCCAGCTGTGTCAGCGAGGACGCGGCGTGTGACGCCGGTGGCAGGAGGCGATCCGGCTGGCCCGCGAGCGCCGGCATCATCGGTGTGGACGTCTGCGCCCTGGAGGGGCGCCCGCACCGGGCCGGTGTCATACGATCTTCCTGACATCGCCAGGAGGCTCTCATGCCGTTCACGCGGGGATTCAAGGGCCGCGGCGCGGCCGTGCGCGACCCAAGACTGCCACCTGGCCAGTACGACATCGGCCGGGACTGGCCGGTGCTCAGCGCCGAGGCGACGCCGACGCTTTCGACCTCCTCGTGGACCTTCGCTATCGAGGGACTGGTCCGGCAGCCGACGACTTGGACCTGGGACGAGATCCACGCTCTGCCCGCGGCGACTTATCAGGGCGCTATCCATTGCGTGACGACGTGGTCCAAGTTCGGCGTGACCTTCGCCGGCGTGTCGGTGGACACCCTGCTGGCCGCGGCGGAGCCGCTTCCGTCGGCCAGCTACGTGGTCGCCTTCTCGACCACTGGCTACACCACCAACGTCCCGCTCGCGGACGTGACCGATGGCAAGGCGTGGGTCGTGTGGGATTACGAAGGGCGCCCGCTGCAGGCTGAGCATGGCGGCCCGGCGCGGCTGGTCGTGCCGCACCTGTACTTCTGGAAGAGCGCGAAATGGGTGGCCGGCCTGCGGCTGCTGGATCACGATGAGCCGGGATTCTGGGAAGTAAACGGCTATCACAACCTCGGTGACCCCTGGCGCGAGCAGCGCTATCAGGGCGACTGAGTTGGACGTCCCGGCGGCTGCCAGGCCCGCCCTGCCCTCGCCCGCCACGCCGATGCCCGGCCGCTGGCAGAGCGCGACAGTCGAAGAGGTAAGAGAAGAGACCGAGCACGCGAAGACGTTTCGCCTCGCGCTCTCCGAGCCGTCGCCGCACCTGGCCGGCCAGCACTACATCGTGCGGCTGACTGCCCCGGACGGTTACTCAGTCTCGCGGTCCTACTCGGTCGCGTCGGCGCCCGAAGCCTCGCATATCGAGCTCACGGTCGAGCGCCTCGAAGACGGGGAAGTGTCCTCCTATCTGCACGACGTCGTCGAGCCCGGCGATGAGATCGAGGTACGCGGCCCCATCGGCGGGTGGTTCGTCTGGCGCTGCGACAGCCCGGCGGTGCTCGTCGGCGGCGGATCGGGCGTCGTTCCGCTGATGGCGATGCTGCGCCTGGCACGTCGTTCGGGGCGGCCGGGCCTCGCGCGTCTCGTCGTCTCGGTCCGGCACCCGGCCGACCTCTACTATGCACGCGAGCTACCCGGGCCTGAAACGACGGTCGTCTACACGCGTGAAGCGCCGCCCGCGGGGCCGCGGCCGCCTGGCCGCCTCGGGGCGGAAGACCTCCGGCCCGCGCTGCTGAGCGGAGCGACGGCGTATGTCTGCGGTTCGTCGGGTTTTGCGGACCACGCCACCGGACTGCTCATTCAGCTGGGCGTTCCCGGCGATCACATCCGCGTCGAGCGCTTCGGTCCCACCGGCTGAGCCCTCCCTCGAAAACACGGTGCTGCCGCGACCAATGTGACGAGTGGGGAATTGGGGGTCCGTCCTGCCTCTCCCGGCGGCATGCGGCACTGACTCTGCCTGCTGAATACTGCCTGGCTCACCGGGCTGTCGCGTTTTCGCGGATCGACGGGGCGGCCGAATCGCCGTAAAGCGGCCTGCCGGGTGGTGCCCAGTGCGTTGCCGCGCTAGCTGGATGCGTTGATCTGCTGGCTGCACGGCGCATGGCCGGCCCGCTCGTGGTTGCCGTACCTCCAACGCCACTCCGGCTGATCGCCAGCCGGTGCGGAGGGCCACAATACTGGAGAAGATGGACGGCATTTCGGGCAAAGGGCGGGTGTCATGCGGTTGCGGGCGGGCGTAGCGATCGACCTCGGCACGGTCAATACGCTCGTCATCGTGACCGGCCGCGGGCTGGTCATCGAGGAGCCCTCTGCGATCGCCGTTGACCGGGCAACCGGCAGGGTGGCCGCCGTGGGGATGGCCGCGGATGCCCTGGCAGGCAAGGAACCCCAGGACATTGAGATCATCCACCCCCTGCGCGACGGGGTAATCGCTGACCTGGACGCGTCGGCGGCCATGCTGCGGGCCTTCCTGCGCCGGGCACGTCTGCGTCGCGGCCTGCTGCGCCCGTCGGCTGTAGTCTGCGTGCCGGGCGGCGCTACCTGGGTGGAGCGGCGGTCCCTGATAGCCGCGGTCGAGTCGCAACGGCCCCGCTGCACGGTGCGGCTCATCGACGAGCCGGTCGCCGCCGCGGCCGGCGCAGGCTTCGATCTCGCCGCCGGATCAGGCGCCTTCATCGTGGACGTCGGGGGCGGCACCACCGAAGTCGCGGTGCTGGCAGGCGGCCATGTAGTGCGCGCCCGGTCGTTGCGCCTCGGGGGCAACGTGATGGACGAGGCAATCGTGCATGCAGTCAAGGCCGAGTTCAGCTTGCTCATCGGCCGGAACGCCGCCAGGAGCCTGAAGATGACGCTTGGCCTCGACGGCGGCGCGGCCGGGCTGGTGGAGGCAGTCGGCATCGATGCCGCGCGCAGGACGCCCCGCGTAGAGCACGTGCCGGGGTGGCTCGTCGCCGCGGCGCTGGAGAGTTCCGTCGCGGTCATCATCGACGCGGTGCAGCAGATGCTGTCGGATATCCCGCCGAATCTCGCGGAGGACGTGGTGCGCGGGAAGATCCGCCTCGCCGGGGGCGGAGCCCTGCTTCCCGGCCTGGCCAGCAGGATCGAGTCGGCCGCGGGGATCGCGGCCCTCGTCGTGGACGACCCGCTGCGGTGCGTCGTCCGTGGCGCAGCCGAGATCCTCGAGCACGGCGACTGGGTGGCAGGCACCCAGGCTGATTGAGCGTGTGAATTGTCGCGGCAGAACTGGATGGCCGGCCCGGGTGGCAGCAGGC
The DNA here is from genome assembly GCA_003168215.1 of Actinomycetota bacterium. Classification (GTDB taxonomy): domain Bacteria; phylum Actinomycetota; class Actinomycetes; order Streptosporangiales; family Streptosporangiaceae; genus Palsa-506. The sequence continues at coordinate 25,397 of PMSW01000060.1, read as the reverse complement.
TGCTGGCGTGGTGCGGGATTGCCGGGCCGGTGGCGTTCACTGCCGCGTGGGCGGTCAGCTCGCTGCTTCAGACTGGTTCCTCCGCTACCAAGGTGCAGCTGAGCGGGCTGGCGGCGATGGATGCACGGGATCCGCAGATCATGATTGCCGGGTTTATCGTCCTTGGTGCCTGCTCCATTGCCTTCGGTGCCGCTCTTGGCCGGGTCGCCGCCGCGGGCCGGGCCGGGCCGTTGCTGGTCAAGTCCGTAGGTGCGGCGACGGTCGCCGCGGGCCTGTTCCGGCGCGATCGCCTGCTCCTGGCCGGCCCCGGCTTCGCCGGGGAATCGTGGCACAACCAGGTGCATGACCTGGTCAGCGGCATTGCGTACGCAGCAATGATCGCGACGCCGCTCGTGCTTGCCCGGTGCTTCCGTGGCGACCCGGATTGGGCACGCCTGAGCCGTCCCCTTCAGGTTCTGGCGCTCCTCAGCGCCGCCGCTCTCGCGCTCTTCGCGTCCCGGGCCGTACAGCCGTGGAACGGGACTGTGCAGCGAGTCGCGGTTACGTTGCCGCTCGTGGCCGTAGTCCTCGTCGCGGCCCGGATGCTTACCCTGCGCCCGGGCTCCGGTGCCGCGCCAGGGCAAGAGCATGGCTGAGGAGAACATGGCTGATGGGGTCGTGGCTGAGGGGGGCCGGTCGTGGGCCGTCCTATCCGCGCCAGCTAATTCCGTAACTCAAGCACATGCGGGCCACTTCGAGGCGGTGCCCGGATTTACGCACAACGGAACGGGCGGCTGCGCATTCGCTACAATTTGGGACTTACGCCCTATGGACTGCCGGTCTGCTGGCCGCGCTAGCCGTTAGGCCCGTTCCGTTGTGCATTGTCACTATATCACATATCACGCCATATTAATGATCAAATACCAGGCTAAATGTGCACAGCTCAGACGACCTGCAGATAGCACTGATAAGTGATGACGTTGAAGCCTGATCCATCAGCATCAGGCCATGCTGGACGAGCTGTTCTTAAATTTCTGCGTCCTGCGCGAAATGCGGGCCTGCTGGATAGCGGTGGTGGATCCTGGCCGTGCTCGGCGTCGCCCAGCTGATGGTCATCCTGGACAACACCATCGTTAACATCGCGCTGCCTACCGCCCAGCATGCGCTCGGCTTCTCCAACGCCGACCGCCAGTGGATCGTCACCGCGTACTCGCTCGCCTTCGGCAGCCTTCTCCTGCTCGGCGGCCGGATCGGCGACATCTTCGGGCGTAAGCGGACGCTGATCATCGGGCTGGTCGGGTTCGCGGGCGCCTCGGCCATCGGCGGAGCCTCGGTCAACTTCCCGATGCTGGTCAGCGCCCGGACCGTGCAGGGTGCCTTCGGCGCGCTGCTGGCCCCGTCGGTCCTCGCCCTGCTGACCACCACCTTCAACGACCCCGGTGAACGCGGCAAGGCCTTCGCCATTTACGGCGGGATCGCCGGAGCAGGCGGGGCGCTCGGGCTGCTGCTTGGCGGGCTTCTTACCTCCTACGCCTCCTGGCGCTGGACCCTCTACGTCAACCTGGCCTTTGCCGCCATTGCCATTACCGGCGCCCTGCTCTGGCTGAAGAACGAGAAAGACGCCGACCGCGATCCGCTGGACATTCCCGGTCTCTGCCTCGTCACCGGCGGCCTGTTCTGCCTGGTCTACGGCTTCTCTCATGCCGAGACCACCGCCTGGAACAACCCCTTCACCATTGGTTTCCTGGTCTTCGGCGTGATCCTGCTGGCCAGCTTCGCCATGCTCGAGCTCCGGGTGTCGCACCCGCTGCTGCCGCTCCGGATCGTGCGGAACAGGACCAGGGGCGGGTCGATGCTGGCGATGCTGTTCGCCAGCATGGGGCTCTTCGGGGTCTTCCTGTTCCTCACCTACTACCTGCAGGAGACGCTCAGGTTCAGCCCAGTCAGAACCGGCCTTGCCTTCCTCCCCATGGTCGTCGCGCTTGCGGGCATGGCGCAGGTGTCCAACCGGGTGCTGCTGCCCCGGCTCGGTCCCAAGGTGATCGTGCCGATCGGGCTGCTGCTGGCCGCCGCTGCGTTGTTCCTGCTCCATGGAGTCGGGCTGCACAGCTCGTACGTGAGCCACGTGCTGCCCTCCCTGCTGCTGCTAGGCCTCGGGTTCGGCCTGAGCCTCGCCCCCTCATTCAGCACCGGCACCCTGGGGCTCGCGCCGCACGATGCGGGGGTGGGGTCGGCCACCCTCAACACCACCCAGCAGGTCGGCGGCTCGGTCGGCACGGCCCTGCTCAATACGCTGGCCGCAGGGGCCGCCACCGCCTACCTGGTGGGCCGGGCGATGACGCCGGCGAACCTGCAGACGGCAGCCCTGCACAGCTACACCACAGCGTTCCTGTGGTCGTCACTGATCTTCGTCGTGGGGGCGGTCGTCGCCGGACTTGTGCTCCCCATGGGCAACATGCGGGCGCTGTCGGGGCCGGCCCCGGAGAGCACTGCGGCCGAACCGGCCCGGGTTCCCGGCTGAGCCCGCGCGTGATCCCGGGCGGGGGTATACAGCGGGAGACCATTCGTTCACAGTGACTTTGCGCGCCGGACACAGCGCCGATACAACCGTGATGCAGGCTGGGAGTGCTGCGGTGGTACAAGCCGGACTAGAGCGGAGAAAGCCATTGATCAAGACGACCAGGCCCGACCGCAACGATGTCGTTCGCGTCACCTTCGTGCTGCCGGAAGACGAGCCGCCGGGCGCCGTATCGGTCGTGGGCGACTTCAACGACTGGAACCCGTTCGCCCACCCGCTGCGCCGGCGCGCCAACGGCACCCGCAGCACCGCGGTCAGCGTCCCGGCCAGCAGCACGCTCCGCTTCCGGTACCTCGCCGAGGGCGGCGTCTGGTTCGACGACGAAACCGCCGAGAGCCGCGACTCCCTCGGCGTCTTCATCACGCTCTGACCGAACCCAGCCGGACTGGGCCGCCGGGTAATTCTGGTCAGGGAATCAGGACGATCTTGCCCCTGGTATGCCGCTGCTCCAGTTCGGTATAGGCCTGCCGGACCTCATCAAGGGGGTAGCTTGCCGCGATCGGTATCTCGATCTGGCCGGAGGCCACCAGATCGGTCACCTCGGCCAGCACGTCGGTGGTCGACGCGTCCGAGCTTCCCTCGGCCTTGGTGCCGTACTCGTGCGCCGCGTCGAAGGCGATGATGGTCTCGATCCGGTCCCGCGGCACGCCGAGGTCGACCGCGAGCCGGACGTAGTCGGGGCCGAACAGGTCGATGAAGGCGTCAATGCCATCGGGTGCCGCCGCCTTGAGCCGGCCGGCCAGTCCGTCGCCATAGGTCACCGGCGTCACGCCATGGGCGCTCAGCCATGCATGATTGGCCGCAGAGGCGATCCCGATCACGCTGGCGCCCCTGACCTGCAGCAACTGCACCACCACGGTGCCGACGCCGCCCGCGGCGGCGGAGACGACCACCGTGTCACCAGCTCCGGCCGACACGGCCCGCACCGCGGCGTATGCGGTCACGGCGATGACAGACATCGCGCCGGCCACCGGCCACGAGACACCGGCGGGCTTGCGGATGAGCTGACCGACCGGAACCTTGACGTACTCGGCGTGGCTGGAGCGCTCCCAGGACCAGCCCAGCACCTCGTCGCCGGCCGCGAACTCGGTGACGCCGTCACCGGTCTCGCTGACGACGCCGGCCAGGTCACTGCCCTCGCCCGACGGGAACGTGGCCGGGAACATCGAGTCGAGGTAGCCCTCGCGGATCGATGCCTCACCAGGATTGATACCAGCTGCCTTCACCTGGACGACGACTTCGCCCGCCGCCGCGGACGGGACTTCCACGTCCGCGATGTAGAGCACGTCTACGCTTCCGTACTTATCGAATCGCACTGCCTTTGCCATGGATTATCTCCGCCTCGCCGCTGAAGTGAGAACTCTCTCCGCTAGCGCAGCAGCGCGCCGCGGCCGGCTATTCCGGAATTCCGGGCTAGGCAGCAGGGAGCCGGGGAGGCCGACGGGCAGCAGGCCGGCAGCGGCAGCGGGTCCTGATCTCGCCCCGTTCAGCCGGCCAGCTTCTGCCACAGGAACTCCAGTGCGAGCGCCCACTTGAATGCCAGCTGCGCATTGTCGGCGGCCGCGCCGTGCCCGCCCTCGACGTTCTCGTAGTAGCTGACGTCGTGGCCGCGCTCCCGCAGCCGCGCCACCATCTTGCGGGCGTGCCCAGGGTGCACACGGTCGTCCCTGGTGGAGGTGATGAACAGCACGGGCGGGTAGTGCTGACCGGCGGACACGTTGTGATACGGGGAAAACGGCCGCAGATAGTCCCACTCAGCCTCCTCGCGCGGGTCTCCGTACTCGGCCATCCAGGACGCCCCGGCCAGCAGCTCGTGGTAGCGCCGCATGTCCAGCAGCGGCACCTGGCTGACGATCGCGCCGAACAGCTGCGGATAGCGGGTCAGCATCACGCCCATCAGCAGGCCGCCGTTGCTGCCGCCCTCGATGCCCAGCCGGTCGCGGGTGGTGATGCCCCTGCTCACCAGATCCGTTGCCACGGCGGCGAAATCCTCATACACCCGGTGCCGGTGCTCCTTGGTCGCCGACTGGTGCCACTCCGGCCCGTACTCGCCGCCACCCCGGAGATTGGCCACCACGTAGGTTCCGCCGCGGGCAAGCCAGCCGCGGCCGATGATGCCGCTGTAGGACGGGGTGAGCGAGACCTCGAAGCCGCCGTACCCGGTGAGCAGGGTGGGCCCGGAACCCGGATGGCCTGACCCGACGACGAAATAGGGCACCCGGGTACCGTCCGCGGAAGTGGCGAAGAACTGCTGCACAGCCAGCCCCGTGGCGTCGAAGAAAGCCGGCGCCTGCTTGAGCGTCTCCGCCTCGCCGCCGATATACCCGTGGCGCAGCGTGGCGGGCTGGATGAACCCCCCGGATACCAGCATGTACTCGTCGCTATCGTCGGGATCGGTGTCCACGATGTCGGTCTGGGCGAATTCTCCCGCGCCTGCCAGCGCGGCGCGCGGCCACTCGCCGCCAGCTGGCGTGAGCACCGCCAGCTGGCTGCGCACATCGCGCAGCATGTTCAGGATCAGGTGCTGGCGGGTCCAGGCGTGGTAGCTCAGCGACGTGTGCGCATCCGGCTCGAACAGCACAGTCAGCTCCCGGTGGCCGGCCAGGAAGGCGTCGAACCTGGCGGCCAGCAGCGCTCCGGCCGGGTAGCTGGCGCCGCCGACGGTCCAGGGCGACCGCGTCCGCAGCAGCAGCCACTCACGGTGAACATCGACGCTGGCATCCTCGGGCGCCGCGATCCGGACCAGATCGCCGCTGCCGGTGCGCAGCCACCACTCGCTATGGTAAAAATCGGTGCTGCGCACGACGAAGTCACGTTCGAACCCCTCGGTCGGATCGTGGAACGCGTGTACCGCCACGTCCTCCGGCTTGCCCTCGTAGACCACCGTCGCCTCGGACAGCGGAGTGCCGCGGCGCCACTGCTTCACCACCCGCGGGTAGCCCGACGAGGTGAGCGATCCGGGACCGAAGTCGGTCCCCGCATATATCCGGTCGGCATCGATCCACCCGACGTCGGTCTTGGCCTCCGGTAGCTGGAACCCCTCCTCGACGAAGCGCCGCTGCTGGATGTCGAACTCGCGGACCACGCTCGCGTCCGCACCGCCGCGGGACAGTTCCACCAGCGCCAGCCGGTAGCCGCCGGACCGCAGCACGGCCGCGCCCTGCCAGACCCAGCTCTCGCCTTCCTGCCCGGCCAGCGCGTCGACGTCCAGCAGGATCTCCCAGTCCGGCCGGGCCCGGCGGTACTCAGCCAGCGTCGTGCGCCGCCACAGGCCCCTGGGATGGTCCGCGTCCTGCCAGAAGTTGTAAAGGTAAGAACCGCGCCGCCGGACGAAGGGGATGCGGTCGTCGGCGTCGAGCACCTCGCGGATCTCGGTGCGCAGGTCCCGGAACCGGATGCCATCGGTCAGCTCGCCGGCGGTCTCCGCGTTGCGATCCCGGACCCAGTCCAGCGCCGCTGGCCCGGTCACTTCCTCCAGCCACCGGTAGGGGTCCTCATCAGCTGCGTCATGCGCTTGGCTCATCCGGTAAGTTTCGCCGCCCGATGCTGGTCTTGCCAATCACGGCGCGGCTAGTGGCCGTCCGGCAGGTACCAGCGGTGCGGCGCGATCAGGCGGCGGATCGAGTCGGGCCCCCAGGAACCGGGGGAGTAGAGCTCGACCGGCGGCGGGTTCTCGAGCAGCGGAGCGGAGATCTCCCACAGTCGCTCGATCCCGTCCGACCGGGTGAACAGCGACTGATCGCCGAGCATTGCATCCAGGATCAGCCGCTCGTAGCCCTCAAGCCCATGCGCCCGGAGGAAGGAGTCCGCGTACCGGAAGGTCATCTCCGCCTCGCCGAGCCGCATGGCCGGGCCGGGCTCCTTGGCGAGGAACCGGGTGGCGATCCAGCCCGGATCGTCGAAGTCGATCACGAGCTGATTTCCCCAGCCGTCCCTGCTGGCCCGCGTGTCGACGGGGAACATCCGCAGGGTCGGCCCCTTGAGCGTCACCGTGATCGTCTGGCGGCGCTCCCCGAGCGACTTGCCGGTGCGCAGGTAAAACGGCACGCCCGCCCAGCGCCAGTTGTCCACCTGGACCCGCAGGGCGGCGAAAGTCTCGGTCTGCGATTTCGGGGACACGCCAGGCTCGGCGCGAAAGCCCCGGTACTGGCCGCGCACCACGTGCGCGACGTCAAGCGGCTGCATCGCCTCGAAGACTTTCTGCTTCTCGTCGCGCAGTGACTTCGCGTTCAGCGACGTCGGCGGCTCCATGGCGACAAAGCCCAGCACCTGGAACAGGTGCGTCACGATCATGTCCCGGAACGTGCCGGTCCCCTCGAAGAATGCTGCGCGGCCCTCGATGCCGATCGTCTCCGGCACGTCGATCTGCACGTGGCTGATGTGATCGCGATGCCAGATGGGCTCAAGGAAGCCGTTGGCGAAGCGGAGCGCGAGGATATTGTCGACCGACTCCTTGCCGAGGAAATGGTCGATGCGGAACACCTGGGATTCATCGAAGACGGCGTGGACCTGCTTGTTCAGCGCCTGGGCTGACGCCAGGTCAGTGCCGAACGGCTTCTCGATGATCACGCGGGCATTCTCCGCGAGGCCGGAGTCCCCGAGCATCCCGACGACTGACCCGAACGCGCCGGGCGGCACCGCCAGGTGGAAAATGCGCCGCGCCTTCCCGCCGATCTCCTTCTCGGCCGCCTGGACCGCCGCCACCAGCGGCCCCGGGTCCTTCGGATCCGCGGCGCCGAAATGCAGCGCGGACGCGAACGCATCCCAGGCGGCACCGGCCGGCTTCGAGCTGCCGAACTCGCGGACGGCGTCCTTGGCGTGCTTGCGGAAGTCGTCGTCGCTGAGCGCGAACTGGGCCGGGGCCGAGCCGACGATCTGGTAGTTCTGCGGCATCAGGCCGGCCTTCGCCAGGTGGAAAAGGCCAGGGAGCAGCTTGCGCCTGGCAAGATCCCCGGTGGCTCCGAACAGGATTATTACGTGGTCATCGGGGCGAGGGCTCTTCATTCGCCGGCGCCTTGCCGCCGCAGTGGGCTTCGCCGCCGGGCGCGCTGCCTTGGGCGCTGCCGGGCTCACCGGCGGGCCGCCGTCCATCGCGCGGGCTGTGACAGTGCGCGGCCGGGCCGCGCCGGTGTTCCTTGGCCAAGATGCATGCCTCATACTCCCGCGAGCGGGCGGGTGAGGGTAATGCCGGGGGTGCCGCCGGTCAGCGCGACGCGTACAGCGCCTGCTCGAAGTCGCTGTACAGGGTCAGCGCGGGCGCCCGGATTCGGGGCGGTCTCGATTTGGCGGCCGGCCACCGCAGTGGTCATGCTGCATCCCATGCCCTCACCACCCGCCAGCTCCGCCGCGACCACGTTCGAGCTGGGCGGCACGACCACCATCCCGCGGCTGGGATTCGGCGCGATGCAGCTGCCAGGCCGGCGGGGCGGGCCCGCCCTGGACCGCGAGACGGCAGTGGCGGTCGCCCGCCGCGCCGTCGAACTCGGCGCCCGGCACATCGACACCGCGGCCTTCTACTTCTTCCGCGACCACCGCGCCAACGACATCCTGCGCGAGGCCCTGCACCCGTACCCGGCGGACCTGACGATCGCCACCAAGATCGGCCCGATACGCGACCCGAGCGGCATGATGACCGGCGAGGCCACCCCCGGCCAGCTGCGCCCCGCAGTCGAACTGAACCTCCGCGAACTCGGCGTCGAGGTCCTGGACCTGGTCTACCTGCGGGTGGGCCGCCTTTCCGGGGGACGCGCCGACTCACTCGGCGAGCGGTTCGCCGCCCTGGCCGGGCTGCGGGACGACGGACTGATCCGCCACCTCGGGATCAGCAACGTGACCAGCGGCCAGCTCGCCGAGGCCCGCTGCATCGCGCCGGTCGCCGCCGTGCAGAACAGCTTCGGCGTGCTCGACCAGTCCGGCGCCGCCCTGGTGGACGAGTGCGCGGACGCCGGCATCGCCTTCATGCCGTTCTTCGCGCTGGGCGGCGGCCGCACCACGCTGACCGGCCAGAACCTGGACAAGGTCGCGGCGCGGCATGGCGCGACTGTGCACCAGGTCGCGATCGCCTGGGGGCTGGCGCGCTCACCCTCGATCGTGCAGATCCCCGGTACCGGCTCGGTCGCCCACCTGGAGCAGAACATGGCGGCGGCCCGGCTCGGGCTCGATGCGGCCGACCTGGACCTGCTCGGCCGGCGCCCGGCCTGAGCTTGCCCTCGCGCGCCCGGGATCGCGCTGAATGGCCCGTTAATCCTTCTTCTCGGCGTGGCCGCCGAACTCGCTGCGCATCGCGGAAAGGATCTTGTCGGTGAACTCGCCAAGCCCGCGTGACTCGAATCGCTGGATCAGGGCCGCGGTGATGACGGGGGCGGGAACGCCCTCGTCGACCGCGGCGAGCACCGTCCAGCGGCCTTCGCCGGAGTCCGAGACGCGCCCCTCGAAGTCGTCCAGCTGCGGGGAGCGGGCCAGCGCGTCGGCGGTCAGGTCGACCAGCCAGGAGCCGACGACCGAGCCGCGGCGCCATACCTCGGCGACCTCGGCGACGTCGATGTCGTACTGGTAGACCTCGGGGTCGCGCAGCGGAGTGGTCTCCGCGTCGTCCGATGACACTTCCGCCTTGCCGATGTTGGCGTGCTTGATGATGGACAGCCCCTCGGCGATCGCGGCCATCATGCCGTACTCGATGCCGTTGTGGACCATCTTGACGAAGTGCCCGGCACCGTTCGGCCCGCAGTGCAGGTACCCGTCCGGGGCGGTCCCCGTCGTCCGCGTCCGGCCCGGCGTGGGCTCGGCGCTGCCGAAGCCGGGGGCGATCGTGGCGAAGATCGGGTCCAGCCGCTCGACCGGCTCGTCCTCGCCGCCGATCATCAGGCAGTAGCCGCGCTCCAGGCCGAACACGCCGCCCGAGGTGCCGCAGTCGAGGTAGTGGATCTGCTTCGACTTAAGCTGCTTCGCCCGGGTGATGTCATCCCGGTAGTAGGAGTTGCCGCCGTCGATCACGGCGTCGCCCGGCTCCATCAGCGCGGCCAGCTCATCGAGCGTCTTCCCGGTGATGGCGGCGGGCAACATCAGCCACGCCGCCCTGGGCTTCTCCAGCTTCGCGACGAAGTCCGCCAGGGACGTGGCGCCGGTCGCGCCCTCGCCTTCCAGCTCCTTCACCGCGCCGGCGTTGACGTCATAGACGACGCAGCGGTGGCCGTCCCGCATGAGCCGGCGGACGAGGTTCGCGCCCATCCGGCCGAGCCCGACCATGCCGAGCTGCATGGGCTTGTCGGTTGTCATTGCTGCTCTCCTCGTTCTACCGGGGCTGCGCCCCGGCTGTCGTTCTCAGCGTCAGCCCTTCAGGCTGCGGTAGCGCCGGATCAGGGCGTTGGTGGACGAATCGTGCGCGAGCTCCGGCTCGGCGTCACTCTCCAGCTCGGGGATGATCGCGGCCGCCAGCACCTTGCCGAGCTCGACCCCCCACTGGTCGAAGGAGTCGATCCCCCAGATAGTGCCCTGGGTAAACACGCTGTGCTCATACAGCGCCACCAGGACGCCGAGCAGGCGCGGGGTCAGCTTCTCTGCCAGCAGGACATTGGTCGGCCGGTTGCCCTGCATCACCCGGTGCGGCGCCACCTCCGGCGAGGTGCCATCGGCCAGCACCTCCTCCTCGGTCTTGCCGAACGCGAGGGCCAGGGCCTGCGCGAAGACGTTGGACGACAGGATGTCGTGATGGTCGCGCAGCGGGTTGAGGCTCACGGCGAAACCGATCAGGTCGACCGGGATCAGCTTCGTGCCCTGGTGGATGAGCTGGTAGAAACTGTGCTGGCCGTTCGTGCCCGGCTCGCCCCAGTAGACCGCGCCGGTCTGGTAGTCCACCGCGGTCCCGTCGAGGGTCACGTGCTTGCCGTTGGATTCCATCGTGAGCTGCTGGAGGTAGGCGGGGAACCGCTTCAGGTACTGCTCGTACGGCATGACGCCAGCGGTATGGGCGTCGAAGAAGTCCCCGTACCAGACGGCCAGCAGCCCCATCAGCACGGGGAGATTCCCGGCGAGCGGTGCCGTGCGGAAGTGCTCGTCCATCTCGTGGAACCCCGCCAGCAGGTCGCCGTAATGCCCGGACCCGATCGCGAGCATGGTGGACAGGCCGATGGCGGAATCCATCGAGTACCGGCCGCCGACCCAGTCCCAGAAGCCGAACATGTTCGCCGTGTCGATGCCGAACTCAGCGACCCGCTCGGCGTTCGTGGAGACCGCGACGAAGTGCCTGGCGACCGCGGCCTCGTCGCCGAGCTGGCTGACCACCCAGTCCCGCGCCGAGTGGGCGTTCGTGAGGGTTTCCAGGGTGCCGAACGTCTTGGACGAGATGATGAAAAGCGTCTCGTCTGCGTACAGGTCGCGGGTCGCCTCGGTGAAGTCGGTCGAGTCAACGTTGGAGACAAAGCGGAATGTCATGTCGCGGCGGCTGTAGTGGCGCAGCGCCTCATAGGCCATCACCGGCCCGAGGTCGGAACCGCCGATGCCGACGTTCACGATGTTCCTGATCGGCTTGCCGGTGAAGCCCTGCCACTGGCCGGACCTGACCCTTCCCGCGAAGTCCGCCATCCGGTCGATCACCTCGTGCACCTGCGCGACCACGTCGGTGCCGTCGACCACGAGCGAGCTGTCCCTGGGCATCCGCAGTGCCACGTGCAGCACCGAGCGGTGCTCCGAGGTGTTGATCGGCTCGCCGGCGAACATCATGTCCCGGCGCTCCTCCAGGCCCGACTCGCGGGCCAGGTCGATCAGCAAGCCCATCGTCTCGTCGGTGACCCGGTTCTTGGAGTAGTCCAGGTACAGCCCGGCCGCCTCGGCGCTCAGCCGCTCGCCGCGGCCCGGATCCTCGGCGAACAGCTCGCGCAGGTGACGGCCGCCGATCTCGGCATGGTGCTGCTCCAGCGCCTTCCAGGACGGGCGCTCGCGTAGCGGGATGGTCGGCATCGGTCGTTCCTCCCGTTGGTCATCCGGTCCGGTGCTCGGGCCGCTCAGCGCAGTGCCTTGCTGTGCGACGATATTCTGTCCAGCAGGTCAGTCCACGCATCGACGAACGACGTCGCGCCTTCGCTCTGAAGCTGGGCGGCGAGTGCCTGGATGTCAATGCCGGCATCGGCGAATTTCGCCAGCATCTCGTCGCAGTCACCGCCGTCGGCGGCCATCGGCTCGTCAACCTCGCCGTGATCGGCGAATGCCTCCAGCGTCTTGTCCGGCATCGTGTTGATCGTAAACGGGGCCGCCAGGCCGTGCACGTACAGCGTGTCGGATGCGTCCGGATTCTTCGTTCCCGTGCTCGCCCACAGCAGCCGCTGCATGCGCGCGCCCGAGTTCTCCAGCCGCAGCGCGCGGTCGGAGTTCAGCAGCTGCCGGTAGGCGCGGTAAGTGGCGAGACCGACGGCCAGGCCGAGCCGGTCCGTCAGCTCAGCCGGGACCTTACCCGCCACGGCGACATCCCAGCGCGACATGAAGATGGATGCTACCGAGGAGACCGCGGGGTCGAGGCCCGCGGCGAGCCGCCGCTCCACACCGCGGAGGTAAGCGTCGGCGGCCGCGAGGTACTGCTCGGCGGAAAAAAGCAGCGTGACGTTGATCGGCACGCCCGCGGCGATGCACTCGGTGATCGCCGGCAGGCCCTCGGGGGTGCCGGGGATCTTGATGAACAGGTTCGTCCGGCCGGCCTTGGCGTGCAGCATCTTCGCGACCTCGACCGTCTTGGCCGTGTCGTGCGCGAGCAGCGGCGAAACCTCCAGGGAGACCCAGCCATCGACTCCGTCGGTTCGCTCGTGGATGCCGAGGAACTCATCCGCAGCGCGCCGCAGGTCCTCGATGGCCAGCTCGAAGAAGAGACTCTCGCCGGACAGCCCGGCAGCTGCCTTGGCGGCAATCGACTCGTCGTAGTCTCCCGAGCCGATGGCCTTGTCGAAGATCGACGGATTCGAGGTGAGGCCGGTCACGGAGTAGGAATCGATGTAGCGCTGGATCTTGCCGGAGTCGAGCATCGCGCGGGTGATGTTGTCGAGCCAGATGCTCTGGCCGCGCTCGTGCAGTACCTCTGTGGCCTTCACGTGCTGTCCTTTCCTTCAGTTCCTTCAGTTCCTTAGCGGCGCGGAGGCGCCGAGCGTCGTATATCCCGATGCGGGCGCCGCCGTCACTGACATAACGATCCCAGCCGAACGTTGATGCCTGCCCGGCGGCGGCCCTGGGGTTTGACGGCAGACGTCAGGTTGGTCCGGACATCAAGGCGCTGCCTGTTCTGTCTACCCCAGATACCCGCCGCATCTCTCGGCGGGCGGGTTGTTTGCCGAAGATTAAGCCCGACTTCGGGCCGGCCGGGCTGACCGGTCGACGTCAGCACGTTCCTCGGCCGGCAGGAGGTCAGCCAGGCGGCCTGCTTGAGCGAGACAATGAGTGCTGACGTCCCGACTGACCCAGCTGCTACCGGCCCGCAACGGGAAGCGAACGGGGCCGCCACTCCCACGTCCGAATGTAGCGACATGAGGACAAACGAGACGGCAGCAGCACAGGCAGCACTTCCCGGCGGACACTTCCTGGACGGCTGTCGCCCGACGCTTATCTGCAAGCCCGGCGGGCGTGACGGACGATGATTCTCGCCGCCCTCGCCCTGGCCGGCGTCCTCGGTGCCAGAGTACACCCAGGCGCCCCCACGNNCCCCCACGGCCCCCACGGCCCAGAGTGCCTCCCATGCGACCGCCGCCATCAAGTTCTCCTGGGTGGGTTCTTACTACGTGGCCAAGACGCCAGGAGCGTCCGCCCTGCTGCCTCAGGCCCAGCCGAAGCTAGCTTCTCCGGGCCCAGGCCATTCGCTCGCTGAGGTCGCGGTGCAGTCCGCCGACCAGCAGCAGGTGATCGAGGTCGGCTGGACCGTCGACAGTGCTCAGGGAGACCTCCGGCCGCACCTGTTCGTCTTCGCCTGGGTGAACGGCCAGGGCCTGGGCTACGACTGCTGCGGGTACGTTCAGACCGGCCATACCTGGGCGCCGGACGATCACGTCAAGCCGGGAATCTCCGGGCTATACGGCATCAGGCAGGCAGGCGGCAAATGGTGGATCAGCTACCAAGGCAAGCGGATCGGCTACTACCCTGACAGCCTCTGGCACGGCAGCTTCACCCACGGAAACGTCAGCCAGGCCTTCGGCGAGGTGGCCACCAGCGGGCCGGCCGGCACTCAGATGATCGACGGCCGGACCAACCGGGCGATCACGAACTTCCACCTGCTCGGCGCTCGGACGCCCTCGGCGAACCTGTACGCACCGAAGTCACGTGCCTCCTACCGCATGGGCAGGCACGGCCGCAGATGGTTCTACCTCGGCGGCCATTGAGTTCACGTTCTACCAGCCAGGCCAGCCGCGGATCGCGCGATCCGCGGGCCGCGGCCCGCCGGCTGGAGCCCATGAGGTTCGGCCCGCACCCGCACAGCCTTGAATTCTCCGCCGGCTGCGGAGCCCGTCAGATGGCTGGTGATCACGACAGGGCTTCCCAGGGGGACCCGGCCCAGCACCCGCAGTGCGGCGGCGGGAACTCGCACGCAGCCATGACTGACCGCGTGGCCGAACACAGCCGGATCCGGCCAGCCGTGCAGGCCGACGGTGCCCGGGCCACCGCCAAAGGTGTTCAGGGTGTTCGAATGCAGGCCAAGCGGAAGAATCAGCGGGCTGTAAGTCGGGTGCTCGGGCGCTAGCGAGGCAAGCAGGAAGGTCCGCCCTGTCGGTGTAGGCGTGGCCCTGGCGCCCACGGCCACTGTCCACGTTCCCAGCCTGCGGCCGCCGTCAAGCACGGTCAGCCGGAAAGCGGCGAGGTTGACCCTTATTCGGTAGGCGCTGTAGGCAGTTTGCAGTCCTTTGCCCCCGAGGTAGAGCCAGCCCGTAGACCTGTTCGGCCGGGTCGGCAGCAGGACCCGATCCCACTCTGGCTGCGACTGCACTACCGGGACCCAGGTCGGGCTTTCAAGTTCAGTAGCGGGCAGCGCCGCAACCGGCGGCCCGCCCGGGCGCGCGTAGACGACCCGGGTCACCGTGGGGTGCAGCACTGTTCCTGTCTCGGACCCGAAAGGATCTGGATCCCTTGGCGCCGAGGGCAATCTTCCGAACGTCGTCGCAGCCGGCAATCGCGCCATGCGTGCCGCTGACACATGTGTCGGCAGCACGGGCCCGGCCGGGGCCGCCGGCGGCACTGCTTGTGCCGTCGGTGCCGCTGCCTGCCCCGGCGAACTTGCCGTTCCGCAGGCGGATAGCAGGGCAGCGGCGATCAGCGGGACGGCCCACGTAACCAGCCTTGTTCTGCTCGCGGCGCGGTAGCCGGGCCAGTCACATCGAAGACCATCACGCAATGCAAGACCTCCAGCAACTAAAAATGCCGAATCACAAACCGCATTCGGCAGGACATGCGCAATAAGCGCATCCTCACAAAACCGTACATGGTACACGAATGCAGGTAATATGCCGTGAAACCGGATCTGTGATTGCAGTATTGTTATTATTATCGTAGCATCGCAGGAGCCTGGAAATAACTTAGTCGGGTCAGGCTTATTGCCGGGGGGAGGGCACGACTACGAACATCTGCATATTTCCGGCGTTAGCGTCACCTTCGCATACGTTCTAGTGCATTGCCTGGACTAAATTATTTGCCATACAAGGCGCTACGCCGCACATCATCGGCGATCTCGTGTACCGTGCTACGTAGCCTGACGGATCCCATGACCTGGTGAATAGCTACAGCCTGTGGAGAGCATCAGCTGGCGTGCAGTCATCCTAAGTAGATCATTTAAACCCAATTCTGTACCGATCCAAGACCATGCACAGCACCATTTTTATGAAAAACTCAAGATCGCGCACGGCGCCATTTCAGAAAGGCCCGGTAAATGACAGAGATCGGCAGTCGCGTCCGGCGCAGGCATGTTGGTTACGCCTGGCTCAGCGCACCCCTGGTGCTTCTCGGGGCCATAGCTGTCCTGATTGTTATGCAATCAACGGCAGGTGCCGCCGTGGCGCCAGTGGGTCTCGGAACCGCCGGCAGCTTCGCCGTCCTGGCCGGGACCACCGTCACCAACACCGGCCTGAGCGTCCTCAACGGCGATCTCGGCGTCAGCCCGGGCACTGCGATCACCGGATTTCCTCCTGGCGTTGTGAACGGCACGGTCCACCAGACCGACGGCGTCGCGGCGGGCGCCCAGTCCGACTTGACTACCGCGTACAACGACGCAGCCGGCCGGACCCCGGCGGCCAGCATCGGCGGCTTCATCGGTGCCGGCCGGTCTCTCGCGCCCGGCGTGTATAACGCCACTTCCTCCCTGGATGTAGGCGGCTCGCTCATCCTGAACGCAGAAGGTGACCCGAGCGCGGTGTTCATATTCCAGGTTGGCTCCACTCTCACCACCGACTCGGCCAGCCGTATCACTCTTACCAACGGTGCGCAGGCCTGCAACGTGTTCTGGCAAGTGGGGAGTTCGGCGACACTTGGAACAGGCTCCACGTTCCGGGGCAGCATCCTTGCCCTGGCGTCGATCTCGGTAACGACCGGCGACACCATCGAAGGCCGTGCGCTGGCCCGCAACGGCGCGGTAACCCTTGACGACGACACCATCACGGTGCCGACCTGCACGGCACCCACGCCGACGCCGACTCCGACTCCGACCAGCACCAGCCCGTCACCGACGCCGACGCCCACCAGCCCGTCACCGACTCCGACCAGCACCAGCCCGTCACCGACTCCGACCAGGCCCAGCCCGTCACCCAGCCCGACGCCGACCCGGCCAGCCCCGAGTCCTTCACCTGTCCCCACGACGGTCCCGGTGACCGGCTAAAGATCTGACGACTGGATGTGATGTGCTAGCCACCGAGCTTGGATTTGCCAGCCACCGAGCTTGGCTAGTCAGCCGGCGAGCTTGGCAAGGAAGCGCCTGCCGAACAGGTAGGCGTCGCCGGGCCAGCGGGCCGAGATGTAGTTGCGGTCCTCGACGACGAAGGCTGCCGAGTCGTCGCTGGCGGTTCCGCGGTCCGCCAGCACCCGCGGCCCGCGCTCGAACTGGGCGGGCGACGCCAGGGCCGCGCTCACCTCGTCCTGCACGTAAGCCGGGTAGGTCCGGTAGTAGCGGCCGAGCCGCCAGGCCGTGAGCAGGTACGCGCCGCGCTCCATGTACTTGGGCAGGCAGGTGGTGCGGCGGTCCGCGATCACGCTGCGGCCGGTGGCGGGATCCGGCGTCCGCGCCAGCACAAGAACGCCGTGGCAGATCGCCCCCACCGGCCGGCCAAGCGCCCAGAACTCCGCGACCTTATCCCGCAGCAAGCGAGCCGACAGGTACTGGCGCATGCCCGGCGCATGCCCGCCGGGCAGGATCAGGCCGTCAAAATCGGCCGGGACGAGATCGCTCCATACCGTGGTGTGCAGGAACTCGGCGCTGCCGGCGAGCCGGCGGTAGTAATCCTTGGGTTCCTCCGCTGCGCCCAGCCTGCCGAAGAGGACGCCGGCCAGCAGCCGCGGATCGGCGGCCGGCACAGCTCCGGACTGCTCGGTGGCGAACGTCACCTCGTGCCCGGCGGCGGTGAGGATGTGCCACGGGACAGCGACCTCGGTGACATCGAAATCATGATCGGGAAGTGGCATCAGAACGCGCACGAACGGAGCTTATCCGCTGGCACCGCACCTGCGGACAGCCGGCTTAATGCGGCTCACTCCGGCGTTTCGCTGGCATGCTGCAGGGGCTGAAAGGTCGACAAAACGATAAAGGCGGGATCGATCGTCCCAGAGATCATCAAATGGGCAGGCGGCACACGGGTGATCCACGGCCGTACCGATCTTGCGCCAGGTCAGAGGGTAGTGGCGAGTCCGCCGTCGACGGGGATCACGGCACCGTTGACGTACGCGCCCGCACGCGAGGACAGGTAGACCGCGACCCCGGCCATGTCGTCAGGCCGGCCGATGCGGCGAAGCGGCGTGCTGCGGGTGATCTCGTCCCCGAACTCCTGCAGGGTGGCGGCCATCATCTTGGACTCGAACGGCCCGGGCGCGACTGCGTTGACGGTGATCTGCCGGGGGCCGAGGTCCCTGGCGAGCACCCGGGTCAGGTGGTGCAGTCCGGCCTTGCTGGCCGAGTAGGAGTAGGTGGGCAGCGACGGTACGTGCAGCCCGTCGATGCTCCCGACGTTGATGACCCGGGCCGGGTCGTCGTGCGTGCCGCCGGCCTCCAGCAGCGGCAGGAATGCCCTGGTGAGGAAGAACGGTGCCTTCAGGTTGAGATCAACGACCTTGTCCCAGGCCGCTGCGGGGAACTCCTCAAGCGGCGCGGCCCAGGTGGCCCCGGCGTTGTTGACCAGGATGTTCAGGGCCTGCTCGCGCTCGCCGACCTCGCGGGCAAGGCGCAGGCACTCGTCCTCGGTGGACAGGTCGGCCGGGATTGCCGCGACTGTCCCGTACTGCGCGAGTTCCGCTGCCGCGGCGGCGCACGCGGCAGGCTTACGCGAGCTGATGTATACACGGGCGCCTGCATCCAGCAGCCCGCGCGCCATCATGAGCCCGATCCCGCGGGTCCCCCCGGTGACGACCGCGGTCTTCCCTGACAGATCGAACAAAGTCATAGTCTCTCCTTAGGGCCGCCCGGAGCCGGACCTGGCGCTGCATACTGACCGGACCTCGCGCTCGGCATACTAAGGCGTGGTGATGGCTTCGCGCTTCGTCGTACAGCTTCATGACGCGACCAGGCTGCATTTTGACCTGCGCCTGCAGATGGGCGAGGTGCTGCGCTCCTGGGCGGTTCCCAAGGGGCCGTCACTCGATCCTGGCGTCCGGCGGCTGGCTGTGCCCGTCGAAGATCATTCCCCTGTCGGCCGGTGAGTTCGAGGGCGTTCACGAGGGACAGTCGCGCGGCACCGGCGCGGTGATCATCTGGGATGAGGGCACGGCCGAAATCGTGCGCGATGAGCCGGACCGGCTGTCATTCAGCGTGAGCGGCCATAAGCTCGCGGGCCGGTTCTCGCTGATCCGGACCGGCCAGCGTCGCTGGCTGCTGATCAAGGTCCGCGACGACTACGCCCGGGCAGGCTCGGACATCGTCGCCGAGTGCCCCGCGAGTGTGCGCAGTGGCAGAACCTGGCAGGAGCTGGCAGCAGGAGCTGAGGACGGAGCAGGGATGAGGGCGGCTCAGCAAAAGCTCAGGACACCTGAACGGGCCCCCGGCAGCCAGTGCTGAGCCCAGGTCAGCCGTCCGGGTGCAACACGCTGCCCGAGCCGCCGGCCAGCGCCGCTCCGGCAGCGGGGGTGCCGGAGTAGCTGCCGCGGCCTTACTGTTTGTCCATGACTGGAGAGGTTTCCCCGCAGGGATCCGGCGATGAGGTAGCGGCAGTCAGTCAGGTACGCGCGTCGCACCAGGATCGGGACAGGTTCGTCGAGGTGCTGCGGGTGGCCGCCGGAGATGGCCGGCTGACCGCTGAGGAACTCGACGAGCGGCTGGAGGTAGCTCTCACGGCGCGCACCTACGGCGAGCTAGCGGCGCTGACCACGGACCTCCCGGTCGCCCCGGGTTTCGCGATGGACGGGCCGGCGCCGAAGCCAAAGGACGTCGTGCATATCGACTGCCATAGCGGCAACGTGAAGCGCGATGGCCACTGGGTGGTACCGCAGCGGCTCGAGGTGCGGGTAACCAGCGGCAACGTCACGCTCGACTTCACGCAGGCAGTGGTGTCTCAGTCGTCGCTGCAGCTCGACGCAGAGGTGCGCAGCGGGAACCTGACCCTGGTGACGAAGCCGGGCATCGTGGTTGACACCGACGACGTGGCGATCCGGAGCGGCAACGTGAAGGTCCGGACGCCGTGGGGCCACAACGTGCCAGTCACGCTGCGCATCGACGTGTCAGGCAAGGTAGGCAGCGGCAATATCAGCGCGCGCCCGCCGCGCCGCACATTCTGGCAATGGCTGCGGCGCCAGCCCAGGCCGTACGCGCTGACGTCACCCTGACCTGCTCGACCCGCCTGACGTAGAGCAGCCTGACGTCGAGCAGCCTTCTGTTAGTCGGCCGTATAGCCGGGAAAAATATCGAATTTAATTTCGCTTTCTGGCCTGTTCTGTCGGTATTATTCGCTAGTCTGATCGAAGACAGATGAGCAGGGACAGAGGTCCGGACAGGGGCTCAGCGGAGGAGGTGACCCGATGCCAGCAGGCGCAGGAGATGGCGGTGCGGGTGCCCCGCAGGGCCTATCGTGGTCCTGGGAGCTGGACTTCGGTGCCCTGATCACCGCCCTGACCGGCACCGGCCCGCCTGACGCGGATTTCCCCTCCGGCAGCCCTTCTCCCTCCGGCGGCCCTTCCTATGCCGGCTCTTCCGATATCGGCTCTTCCGATATCGGCTGTCCTTCCGGTGCCCCCGGTGTGGGGGATGCGGAGGCCGCGCAGCAGGCCATCCAGGACGACCTTGATGCTCTTGACGATCAGGACGGCGGCGGCGGGCGGATCGGTGTCGCGGCGCTGGCAGGGCGAGTCGCTGAGCGGCTGGCGCCGGGCCCGGACCTGACCGCCTGGCTGGCCAGCGCCCCGGTGGCCGGGCTGGATGATGGCGGGCTGGCCGTGGTGGCGGGGTCGTGGCGGCGGGTCGCGGCGTGGGCGCAGGCCCGGGAACTGGCCGCGGTCGCGCAGATCGCCGCCCGCACCGCGGCCCGTGATGACAAGATCGGCACCGGCCCTGATGGCCGCCCGGTGCGGGTACCTGTGTCCGCGGCGGCGGAGGTGGCGCTGGAGCTGACAATGTCGCAGTTCAGCGCTTCCGCTTGGACGCACCTGGCAGTAGAGCTGAGCTGGCGGCTGGCCGCCACCGGCGCGGCGTTAGCCGGAGGGCTGATCGACGTGCAGCGGGCGCGGCTGATCGCCGAGGCGACCGGCATGCTGCCCGAGGAGACCGCGCGGCGGGTTGAGGCCCGGGTGCTGCCCAGGGCCGGGGAGCAGACCACCGGGATGCTCCGCGCCGCGCTGCAACGCGAGGTCATCGCCGCCGACCCCCAGGGCGCGGAGGAACGCCGCAAGGAAACCGAGCGCCGGGCGAAAGTGGTGCTGTATCCCGACGAGCACAACACCGCGACGCTGGCCGGGCAGCGGTTGCCCGCGGTGCTCGCTGCGGCGGCGATGGCACGGATCAAGGCCATCGCCCGCGCCATGAAGGCATCCGGCGCCGGCGGCGGCATCGACCTGCTGTGCTCCCAGGCCATGCTCGGGCTGGTGCTCGGCACCCTGCCGCTGATCCCCCCCGCCGAAGGCGCGCCTCCCGACAACCTCGCCGGTGGCCCCCGCGACGACCCCAGCGGCCCTGATGACCGTCCCGGTGGTCCCCGCGACGACCCCGGCGGCCCTGATGACCGTCCCGGCGGTCGCGGCGGGAACCCGGACAGCGGGAACCCCGATCCCTGGCCGGCGGAGGACGTGCCGGCGGAGGACGTGCCGCCGCCCGGGGACCAGGACGCCCCCCGCGACGAGGAGGACTACCCCTGCCCCGACGACGGCCCGGCTGGCAGCTACCCCGACGACGAGGATGATGACTGGCCAGGACGCGGGCCAGTCCGGGACTGGCCCGCCCTGCCCGCACTGATCCCGCCTGCTTTCACCGGCCCGGGCAGTATCCGGCCGCGAGACGGCCGGCCCCCCGCGGGCCTCCTCGATGTGTCCCTGTCGTGGCAGGTACTAGCCGGGATCAGCCCCGCACCTGGTCACCTCGGCCGCATCGGCCCCATCACTGCCTTCCAGGCCCGCAGCCTCGCCCACGTCGCCTCTGGCGATCCGGGCACCGAATGGCGGATCATCATCACCGACACCGGCGGGCATGCAATCGCCGTCACTCGCATTCCCCGCCCCCGCGGCCGCGACAGGCCGCCGAAACCCGATGACAGAATGAGACCCGGCGCCGGCGCCGGGATCGGGATCGGTCCTGGTGCCGGGATCGGGCTGGTCGGCCGGATCACTCTGACCATCAGCGAGGACCTCCTGACCCACCCGCCGCCACCATCGCCATCGCCGGGATCAGGGACAGGCCCCGAACCGCCAGACGGCCTCCTCGCCCTGGCCCTGCACGCCGCCCGGCGGGCAGCCGGCCGCGCCCGCGCCGCGATGGCGGCTGATGCCGCGGCTGGCGGCTGCGCGCACGCCGCCGCCAGCCCCGCCTACCGGCCTCCGCCACGGCTGAAGGAATACATCGCCGCCCGGGACCTGACCTGCCGGTCCCCCCGATGCCGGCAACCCGCCTGGCGCGGGGACCTCGACCACACCATCCCGTTCGACGACGGCGGAAAAACATGCCGCTGCAACCTCGGCGGGTTGTGCCGTACTCACCACATTTTGAAGCACCACCCCGACTGGAACCTCCGCCAGACCGCCCCCGGCATCTTCACCTGGACCACCCCCGCCGGCCGCACCTACACCGCCACCCCCGACACCCACCCCATGTAAACCGCCACCCCGGGTACTCGCCCCATGTAAACCGCCAGGGGAGGGTGGCCGGAGAAGCGGGCAGGTCGAACAGAGCGCGTTTCACGCCTGCAAGCACGCCTCGATGTCAGCGATAGCCTGCCCGTTATCCGAGAACAGGATGGCCTGAATGCCGAGATCCCGCGCGCCATCGACGCACAGCTCGCTGTCATCGAGGAAGACCATTTCCTCTGGCTGGACGTCCAGGCGATCGCACGTCAGCTCATAGATGCGCCGTTCTGGCTTGGCCATTCCGACCTCGTGTGAGTAGATGATGAAGTCAGCCATCTCGTTGAAGTGGTACAGCTCCTGTTCTCTGCTCCGGGCACCGACGAAGCTGTTGCTGAGCATGGCGGTCTGGTAGCGCGGCCGGAGGCAACGAAAGTAATCGGCCAGTTCGGCATTGAGGGTGCCGAGGTATTCCTTCCAGAGATCGCCCATGAAGGCGTCGACGACGGGCCCGGCCAAGCCGAAGATCTCGCCGATGCTCTGCCTGACCTCAGCTTCCGAGACGGTCCCCAGGCTGCCGCCCTTCCACACGCTGGGCGCCCGGCTGCTCAGCTCTCCTGGCTGGAGGCCTAGCGTTTCCTCCCACTTCGCGCCCATGCCCAACCGCGGCGTTATCTCCAGCACACCTCCGATGTCGAAGACAACGGCTCGAACCGTCATGCCGGACCTCCTCTAGTCAGCTGGTCCCGTTAAAAACCGGCCCGCTGCCAGGCTGGTCACCAGTCGCCGCCATCGTGCGGCTTGCCGCAGGGGCAAGGTCAAGCGGACGCTCCTGAGGTGCGATCCAGCTCAGTCAGCCCGACGCGTGCAAGAACACCGGCCATGGTGATAGCTCAATGCGGCGCGTCGACCACCTCGAACGCCCGGCCTGCCAAGGTCGGTATCGCGCCGCTGCGGAACAGGCCAACCGTGCCGTCCGTGCTTGTGGACGGCAGCGCGAACCAGGCGTACCTGTGCACGTAGCGAAGGCGATCCAGCATCGCAGCCGACGCGGTGACGAACGCCGCCTGCTGCTGCCAAGTCGGGAAGCTGGCCGGGCTGGTGCCGAAATTGGCCAGGGCGTACTCAGTGAGCCAGATCGGAAAGTGGTAACGAGCGTAAATCGCCTGCAGGTAGCTCTTCAGCTGGCTGACGGCCGCTCCGGTCGCGAAGTCGCCTCCGTACCAGTGCACCGTGATGAAGTTGACCCGGTAGCCGCGGGCGGCGGCACCTTGCATGAACCGGTCCAGCCAGCCGCCCGGGGTCGCGGCGTCAGCAGCGACCGCGGGGCTGCCCAGGCGCATCCCGGTGGCTATCAGCTGAGGCCACAGACGGAGCGCCTGGGGCACCGTCATGTTCGACTGGCTGCTCATATCCGGCTCGTTGAAGCCGAGCAGGATGTGGCCATGGCTCTCGGCCTGGCTGAGCGTCGCCGCGTTGACGCTGCCGGGCCCCCAGATCATCGGGACGAACTTCACCCCTCGCGGGCTGGTGATCCCGTCATGATTGGATGACCAGGTGTAATACCAGGACGCCCCGGATTCCGCGAGGGCCTTCCTGGCACCGCCGAACGCCCAGGCGCTGACGCCCTTCTTCGTGTTGCCGGCCGCGGGGGCCTCCGGCCGCAGCTGCGGTCGTGCCGGGCTGGGCGCGGAACTCGCGGAGGACGCGGCGACCGGCCTGGAGGTCGCAGCGACGCCGACCAGGGCTGCGGGCGGTACGGCGCTGGAATGATGAATGACGGCGAAGGTGCCACCGGCGGCACAGGCAGCCACCACGGATACGGCGGCGATCTTGGCGGGCACAGAGCCAGTGCTCTTGGAAAGAAACCGCGCGTGGCCGAACTTGCGGCCCGCCCGGCGCAGCGCGGGATGGCTGCCGGAACGCGCATGGTGGCTTCCAGAGCGCGCGTGATCGCTGCCGGAACGCGCAAGTTGGCTTCCGGGCCGCGCACCGTCGCTGCCGGATGCTGTGCGGTGGCCCGCAGGTAGCGGCGTGCTGGTACCGGGCAGCAGGCCACGGCCGGCGCCTGCGATGACCGGTACGAGAGGCAGGTCGGCAAGCAGCCGATCGGCGGGAACCAGCCCGTCGTAGTGCGCACGGCATTGCCGGCAGTCACGGGTATGCCGGGCGAGGCGCTTGCGCCACAGCGGGCTCGGAGCGTGATCCCATTCGGCGGCGGCGCTCACCAGGCCATCGCACACCGGGGCCGCTCGCAGCGCCCGGACCAGGACCCGGGCCGTGGTGAGCTGTCCCTTCATCCTGGCGATGCGCACCGCGAGGTGCCGTGGTGGCAGTCCCAATGCGGCGGCGATCTCGCTCCGGCTGAGCTTGCCGCCGGCCTCCAGCCACCACAGCGCCAGCAGCTCCTGATAGCTGACGTCGAGCCAGCGGGTTGCCTCCGCGGTTTCCCGCCGCTGGCCGGACAAGCCAAGCCGCAGGATGGCCAGGTCCACGAAGTCGGCGGCGGGATCCGCGACGTCCGGCCAGAGATCGTGGATCACCACCGCCTGCCGTGCGTTCTGGTGATCGCGCACCTGCCGGATGGCGACGGCGACGAGCCAGGAGCGAAAGGCGGCAGGATCGCGCAGATCCCGCAGGCCGCGCACTACTCGCAGCATGGTTTCCTGCACGACGTCGTCCACGTCGGCATGGCCGCGCAGCGCCCGCCCGGCGATGTTGTAGATCAGTGGCAGATACTCGGAAACGAGGTTGTCCATGGCCGTCTCGTCGCCTGCCTGCGCGGCGATGACCGTCTGCACGCTGGGCCCGCTGCCTCGGGGCATCCGCATGGCACCTCACGTTCGTCGATGTCGGCCAGCACGGCCGCAGCACCGCTTACGCGTGCCGACGGCACTGCCGCTCTCGCTCTCCGATATCCCTCGCTCATAGATGGAGATGTCCAGCGCCGGGCCGGATAACGGAAAGTCCGCATCGCCATGATCGCGCGCGGAACCCGGATGCCGCCGGGAAGTTGGCATAACCGGAAGGAAGCCGCCTTTACCGGGGCGGATCGAGCGCCGGCGTCAGTTTCCGTTATCCGGCAACGCAGCGGGCGTCTCCCAAGCTGAGGGATGGCCGGCCGTAACGCCGCCGACTCGCCCGCGACACGGGCAGCATGGGATGGGACGGATGGTTTTCAGCAGAACGAGGCAACGATCGCGGCAACTGGCTGCCGGAGCACTCATCCCAGGCGTACTCGCCGTCGTGCTGGCGGCGTGCTCGTCATCCGGCGGCGGCTCACCCGGTGCCGGCTCACCCGGTGCCGGCGCGGCGGCGGCCACGGCGATCAGGCAGCCCGTCCCGTCGGTCCAGGCCGTGCCGACGGCGGCCGCCTCGGCCAGGATGCAGCGGTCGCCGCAGGCACGGCTTGCTTTTCCGCGAGCAA
>PMSW01000096.1 GCA_003168215.1 Actinomycetota bacterium | reverse complement strand
TCGACACCGCGGACGTGTATTCGGCCGGGTCCAGCGAGGAGATCACCGGCCGCGCGCTGAAAGACTTCGGCCGGCGTGATGAGATCGTGCTCGCCACCAAGGTAAACGGGCGAATGCGGCCAGGCCCGAACGGACAGGGGCTGTCCCGCAAGGCGATCATGACCGGGATCGACGCCAGCCTGGCCCGGCTCGGAACCGACTACGTCGACCTGTACCAGATCCACCGCTGGGATCCGCAGGTGCCTATCGAGGAGACCCTGGAGGCCCTGCACGACGTCGTCAAGGCGGGTAAGGCACGCTACATCGGGGCCTCGTCGATGTACGCCTGGCAGTTCTCCAAGTCGCTCTACCTCGCCGCCGCCCGCGGCTGGACGCGGTTCGCCACCATGCAGAATCATTACAACCTGCTGTACCGCGAGGAAGAACGGGAGATGCTGCCGCTCTGCGCTGACCAGGGCATTGGCGTCATCCCGTGGAGTCCGCTGGCGCGGGGCCGGCTGGCCAGGAAATGGGACGCTGAGACCGCCCGCAGCGAGAACGACGCCTTCGGCCAGAGCCTCTACGCCGCAGAGGACCGGCTGATCGCCGAGCAGGTGTCCAGGGTCGCGGAGAGCCGCGGGGTCCCGCGTGCCCAGATCGCCCTGGCCTGGCTGGCCAGCCGTCCCGCTGTGACGGCGCCGATCGTCGGCGCGACCAGGCCGCTGCATCTGGCGGACGCCATCGCCGCCCTCGACGTTCAGCTCACGCCTGAGGAGATCGATCAGCTGGAGAAGCCGTACGTGCCGCACCGCATCGCGGGCTTCGCCTGATCCGTCGCCATCGCCTGACCTTGACCACCGCCTTACCTTCACCACCGCCTGACCTTCACCAGCCTGATGTTTACCGGCCTGACCTTTACCAGGGGAGTGCGATGAGCCGCGTCGCCCATCCGGCGGGACCCCGCCATGCCGACGTACTGCCGGCCGGCTACCCGCCGCCGGTGCCAGCGGACCTGAACGCGCTCGACCCGGCGATCTGGCCGCGGACGGCGCGGCGCTCCGGCGGCGCCCTGGTCCTGGGCGGCGTCAGCGTGCACGCTCTTGCCGCGCAGTTCGGGACCCCGCTTTTCGCCTGCGACGAGGCGGACTTCCGGAGTCGCTGCCGCGAGTTCCACGAGGCATTCGGCGCCGGTGCCGGGGTGTCGTACGCGGCCAAGGCGTTCTGCTGCCAGGCGGTCCTTCGCTGGGTGACCGAAGAGGGGCTCGGCGTCGACGTCTGCACCGGCGGAGAGCTTGAGGTCGCGCTCAGGGCCGGGGTGGCGGCTGAGATGATCACGCTGCACGGCAGCAACAAGCTGCCGGCTGAGCTTGAGCGCGCGCTGGCGGCCGGGGTCGGGCATATCGTGGCCGATTCGTTCGAGGAGATCGGGCGCCTGGCCAGCCTTGCCGGACCGGCCGGGACCGGCCGCCGGCCGAGAATCCTGGTTCGCGTCACCACGGGCGTGGAGGCCGCCACGCATGAGTACGTAGCCACCGCGCATGATGACCAGAAATTCGGATTCTCGCTCACCTCCGGGGCGGCGGATGAGGCGGTCCGCCGCGTGCTGGCCAGCCCCGGCCTTGACTTCGCGGGACTGCACTCGCATATCGGTTCGCAGATCTACGACACGGCCGGCTTCGAGGTTGCCGCGCACCGGGTCATCGAGCTGGCGGTGCGGATCCGCGACGAGCACGGGATCGGTATCGAGGAGCTGAACCTTGGCGGCGGGTTCGGCATCGCCTACACGGCGGGCGATGATCCAGCGGACGTCCGGGTCATCGCCGCCAGCCTCCGTAACATCGTGGAGTCGGCATGCCGCGGCGCCGGGCTGGCCCGCCCGAGGATGTCCGTTGAGCCAGGCCGGGCTATCGCCGGGCCCGGCACCGTCACCCTCTACGAAGTTGGCACCGTCAAGGACGTTGACGGCCTGCGCACCTACGTGAGCGTGGACGGCGGCATGAGCGACAACATCCGGACGGCGCTGTACGACGCCGACTACACCTGCGTGCTGGCGTCCCGCGAATCCGGGGCGCCGCCCATGCTCAGCCGGATTGTCGGCAGGCACTGCGAAAGCGGCGACATCGTGGTGCGCGACACCTACCTGCCCGCTGACGTTGCCGCCGGGGACCTGATCGCTGTCGCCGCCACCGGCGCCTACTGCCGGTCGATGGCCAGCAACTACAACCACGTGACCCGGCCCCCGGTCGTCGCGGTCCGCGACGGCGCGGCCAGGGTCATGCTGCGCCGTGAGACGACCGACGACCTGCTCCGCCTGGACGCAGGCTAGCGAGGCGAGGCGGCCGGGGCGGCGACGCGGGGCGGCAAGCCCGCGACGTGGGGCGGCCGGGGGCGACATTGACCTGGGCTGGCGACTAGTGTCAGCCTGGCCCTGCCCGCCGGCCTGAAAGGTTCTGCCGTCTTGCTTTCCCTCGTGCTGCCTAAGGGCTCGCTGGAACGAGCCACCCTTGACCTCTTTGATGCGGCCGACCTGACGGTCCGGCGCTCGTCCGACCGTGACTACCACGCGTCGATCGACGATCCGCGGATCGGCCGGGTCCGGTTCCTGCGCCCGCAGGAGATCCCGTCCTACATCGAGCAGGGGCTCTTCGACTTCGGCATCACCGGCCGGGACTGGATCGCCGAGACCGGGGCTGATGTCGTCTCGCTCGGCGAGCTGCAGTACTCCAAGGCGACCGCCAACCCGGTCCGGGTCGTGCTGGCGGTGCCAGCGGCGGCGGGCTGGGAATCGATCGCCGACCTCCCCGAGGGGGTGCGGATCTCGACGGAGTTCCCCGCGCTCACCCGGCGCTTCCTGGACGCCAACGGGATCAAGGCGCTGGTGATCCCGTCCTATGGCGCTACCGAGGCGAAGGTCCCCGACATCGTGGACGCGATCGTGGACCTGACCGAGACCGGCTCGTCCCTGCGCAGGAACGGGCTGAAGATCCTGCACACGCTGCTGACCAGCTATACCGAGCTTGTCGCGAATCCGGCCGCGCACGCCGACGAGGCCAAGCGAGCGGCCATGGAGGACGTGGCGCTGCTGCTGGGCGGGGCGATCAAGGCGCGCGGCAGCGTCCTGCTCAAGCTGAACGTGGCTGCCAGCGAGCTCGCCGCGGTGACGGAGATACTGCCGGCCATGACCTCGCCGACGATCACCTCGCTGGTCCGCGGTGACATGAACGCGGTCGAGGCGGTCGTCCCCAAGCGCGGCGTCAACACCCTCATCCCGGCGCTGCGCGCGGCCGGGGCCAGGGACATCCTGGAGCTCCCGATCTCCAAGATCATCGAATAGCGGCAAGGCCGGGGGCGCCCTGCCGCGTACCGCTCCTGCCCGCCGCTGCGTTCCGCGCCCGCGCCGGTCATCCGCGCCGGTCATCCCCGCCGCCCCGCAAAGGCGGAGGTCGTGGCCATTAGGCTTGGCTGGTGCTCAGAACAATAGATTTGCGCGGCGCCACGGCTGCCGGGCTCAGCAGCGGCCAGCTCGCCGGCGTGCTGCCGCGGGCCGTGCTGGACGTCGAGGCCGCGCTGGACGCGGTCCGGCCCATCTGCGAGGACGTGCGGCGCCGCGGCGCCGCGGCGGTGCGCGAGTACACCGCTCGCTTCGACGGTGTCGACCTGCCCTCCACCCGGGTCCCGCCCGCCGCGCTCGCCGCCGCGCTCGACGCGCTGCCCGCAGCGGTCCGCTCCGCGCTGACCGAGGCCGCGCGCCGGGCCAGGCTCGTGCACCAGGCCCAGCTGCCGCGCGAATCGGTCACCACCGTCGCGCCCGGCTCGTCGGTGACCGAGCGGTACGTGCCGGTCGAACGGGCCGGCGTCTACGTCCCGGGCGGCCTGGTGGCCTATCCGTCGTCGGTGGTGATGAACGTCATCCCCGCCCAGGTGGCTGGCGTCGGCCAGATCGCGGTGGCCTCCCCGCCCGCCGGGCCCGACGGTCTGCCGGCTCCGGCCGTGCTGGCCGCGTGCGCGCTGCTCGGCGTCACCGAGGTGCACGCGGCCGGCGGAGCCCAGGCGATCGCCATGTTCGCCTACGGCACGGCGGACTGCGCGCCCGCTGGCACGGTCACCGGCCCCGGCAACATCTACGTCGCGGCGGCCAAGCGGCTGCTGCTCGGCACCATCGGCACGGATGCCGAGGCGGGCCCGACCGAGATCGCCGTCATCGCCGACCACACTGCTGATCCCGACCTGATCGCGGCGGACCTGGTCGCGCAGGCCGAGCACGACCCGCTGGCCGGCTGCCTGCTCATCACCACCGATCCCGGTCTCGCCGAGTGCGTGGCGCCCGAGCTGGCCCGCCGCGTCGCCGCCGCCCGGCACCGGGAGCGCGTCGAGGCGGCGCTCGCCGGGCAGTCGGCCTGCGTGCTGGTCGATGATCTCGACGCCGCCCTGGCCGTGTCCGACGCCTGGGCGCCGGAGCACCTGGAAATCCAGACCGAGGATGCCGCCAAGCTGGCCCGCCAGGTGCGCAACGCCGGCGCCATCTTCGTCGGTCCCTACGCGCCGGTGTCCCTCGGCGACTACCTGGCCGGATCCAATCACGTGCTGCCGACCGGGGGGACCGCCCGGCACACCGGCGGCCTGTCGGTGCTGTCCTTCCTGCGCGGCATCCACCTGGTCGAATGCGACGCCGGCGGGCTGGCCGCGGCCGCGCCCTACATCGATGCGCTGGGCGGGGCCGAGGACCTGTCCGCGCACGTGGCCGCCGTCCGCGCCCGGATCCCGGCAGACACCGGCGTGCCCCGGTGACCGCGCCGCCACTGCGCGATGACCTGGCCGGCCTGCAGCCCTACGGGGCGCCGCAGCTGGACGTGGCGATCCGGCTGAACACCAACGAGAACCCCTACCCGCCGTCACCCGGGCTGGTGCAGGCGATCGCCGCGGCCGCCGCCTCGGCCGCTGCCGGGCTCAACCGCTACCCGGACCGGGACGCGCTGGCGCTGCGGGACGACCTGGCCCGGTACCTGGGCCACGGCCTGACCGGCCGGCAGCTCTGGGCGGCGAACGGGTCCAACGAGATCATCCAGCAGCTGCTGCAGGCCTTCGGCGGGCCGGGCCGCACGGCGATCGGCTTCGAGCCCTCGTACTCGATGCACCCGCTGATCGCCCGGACGACCAGCACCGGCTGGGTACGCGCGGACCGGGACGCGGACTTTGGCGTCGACCCGGGCCGGGCCGCGGCCCTGGTGCGCGACCTGCAGCCGGACGTGACCTTCCTCACCTCGCCCAACAACCCGACCGGCACGGCGCTGCCGCTGGCCGTCATCGATGCGGTCTGCGACGCGGCGCCCGGCATGGTGGTGGTCGACGAGGCCTACGCGGAGTTCGCCCGGCCCGGGACGCCCAGCGCGCTGGAGCTGCTGCCGCGCTACCCGCGGCTGGCCGTGACCCGCACCATGTCCAAGGCCTTCGCCCTGGCCGGGGCCCGGGTCGGCTACCTGGCCGCGGCGCCCGAGGTGATCGACGCGCTGCTGGTCGTGCGGCTGCCCTACCATCTCTCGTCCCTGACCCAGGCGGCGGCCCGCGCCGCGCTGGCCCGTTCCGGCGAGCTGCTGGCCGCCGTGGCCGCGCTGCGCGGGGAGCGGGACGCGACCGTCAGCTGGCTGCGCGGGATCGGGCTGCGGGCCGCCGACTCGGACGCGAACTTCGTCCTGTTCGGCGAGTTCACCGACCGGCACGCGATCTGGCAGGGCCTGCTGGACCGCGGGGTGCTGATCCGCGAGACCGGGCCGGCCGGCTGGCTGCGGGTCACCATCGGGACCCCGGCCGAGATGGCGGGGTTCCGCGGAGCCCTCGACGCGGTACTCGGCCGCCGGGTGCCGGCATGACCGGAAGCACTACGGCAGGCGGCAGCAGCGGCGGAGCGATGGGCGGCGGGATGAGCAGGATAGCGCGGGTCGAGCGGGTCACCAAGGAGACCAGGGTCCTGGTCGAGCTTGACCTGGACGGCGCCGGCATCACCGAGGCTAAGACCGGCGTGCCGTTCTTCGATCACATGCTCGCCCAGCTCGGCAAGCACGGGTGCCTCGACCTGACCGTGCAGGCACGCGGCGACACCGAGATCGACGCGCACCACACCGTCGAGGACACCGCGATCACGCTCGGCCAGGCGCTGCGCGAGGCGCTGGGGGACAAGGCGGGCATCCGCCGGTTCGGCGATGCGCTGATCCCGCTGGACGAGACTCTCGCCAGGGCCGCGGTGGACCTGTCCGGCCGGCCGTACTGCGTGCACGCGGAGCCCGCCGGGATGGCGCCGCTGATCGGGACCTACGACACCACGCTGACCGGGCACTTCTTCGAGTCGCTCGCGGCCACGGCAGGTATCTGCGTGCACCTGACTGTGCTCTACGGCCGCAATCCGCATCACATTGTCGAGGCGCAGTTCAAGGCGTTCGCGCGGGCGCTGCGCGATGCTGCCGCGCCCGATCCGCGGGCCGGCGGCATCCCCAGCACCAAGGGCCTGCTGTGAATCCCGACGGCATTGCGGGCGCCAGAGTCGGCGGCATCCCCGGCACCAAGGGCGTGCTGTGAGTCCCTCCGGGCGGCCGCAGGTAGTGGTGCTGGACTACGGCTCCGGGAATCTCCGCTCTGCCCAGCGGGCATTGCAGCGGGCCGGCGCGGACGTGACAGTGACCGCCGACGCCGATGCGGCGCTGAATTGCGACGGGCTGGTGGTCCCCGGCGTCGGCGCGTTCGCCGCCTGCATGGCCGGGCTGCGAGCGATTCGCGGCGAGATGATCATCGGCAAGCGGCTGGCCGGATCCCGCCCGGTCCTCGGAATCTGCGTGGGCATGCAGGTGCTCTTCGCCGAAGGGGCCGAGCACGGCGAGCGGACCGCGGGATGCGGCGAGCTGCCCGGCGTGGTGGAGCGACTGGACGCCCCGGTGCTGCCGCACATGGGCTGGAACACGGTCCGCCCGCCGGCCGGCACCCGCCTGCTGGCCGGGACCGGCCCGGATACCCGGTTCTATTTCGTGCACTCCTACGCGGCCCGGTCGCTGCCGCCCCGCGCCNNCCGAGGGTGCCGGTGCCGAGGGCGCCCGTGACCAGGGTGCCGGTGACCAGGGTGCCGGGACCCAGCGCGGCCGGACTTCGCAGCCGCTGCTCACCCTCGCCACCCACGGGCAGGACTTCATCGCGGCGGTGGAGGACGGTCCGCTGTGCGCGACCCAGTTCCACCCGGAGAAATCGGCGGACGCCGGCGCGGCCGTGCTGGCGAACTGGCTGGAGCTGATCCGATGACAGGCACGGAATCCGGCGCCGTGCCCCCGGCTCGCCCCGGGATCGGCGCAGCGCAGCCCGCTGGCCCCGGGATCGGCGCCGTGCCCCCGGCTGGCCCGGGCAGCGGCGCCGCCGACGTCATCGCGGCGGCGGACGCGGACGCCGCGGACGCGCTGATCCTGCTGCCCGCCGTGGATGTGTCCGGCGGCCAGGCTGTCCGCCTGGTCCAGGGCGCCGCGGGCACCGAGACCGATTACGGCGACCCGCTGGACGCCGCCCTCGCCTGGCAGCGCGCCGGTGCCCGGTGGATTCACCTGGTCGACCTCGACGCAGCCTTCGGCCGCGGCTCGAATGCGCCGCTGCTCGCCGACATGATCGGGAAGCTGGCTGCTACCGCCCAGCCGCCTGGCGCGCCGGGCGATGCGGCAGGCAGGCCAGGTGAGGCGCCGGGCACGCGGGGTATCGGGGTGGAGCTGTCCGGCGGCATCCGTGACGATGCTTCGCTGGTGGCGGCGCTCGCGACCGGATGCCAGCGGGTAATCATCGGCACCGCCGCGCTGGAGCATCCGGACTGGGTCCGCGAGGTGATCGCGCAGCACGGCGAGCGGATCGCGGTCGGCCTGGACGTCCGCGGCACGAGGCTGGCGGCTCGCGGCTGGACCTCCGACGGCGGCGAACTGCTGGACGTGCTGGCCAGGCTGGAGGCTGACGGCTGCCCTCGGTACGTGGTCACCGACGTGACCAAGGACGGCATGCTCAGCGGGCCCAACCTGGACCTGCTCCGCCAGGTCTGCGCCCGCACCGAGCGGCCAGTGATCGCCAGCGGCGGCGTGTCCAGCCTGGCTGACCTGCGGGCGATCGCATCCCTGCGACCGCTCGGCGTGGACGGCGCCATCATCGGCAAGGCCCTGTACGCGGGGGCGTTCACCCTGGAGCAGGCGCTCGCGGCGGTACGCCGGTGATCTTCTCGGCGCCCCCAGCGATCTTGGCGACAGCATCGGCTGTTGCGGCAGTCGCACCCGTGATCTTGGCGACAGCATCCGCGGTTGCGGCAGTCGCATCCTTGATCTTGGCGACAGCATCCGCTGTTGCGGTCACATCCGCGATCTTCGCGGCGGAGCCGGGATGACCGTCGCCGTGCGGGTCATTCCCTGCCTCGACGTGGACGACGGCCGCGTGGTCAAGGGCGTGAACTTCCGCGACCTGCGCGACGCCGGCGACCCGGTCGAGCTGGCCGCGGCCTACGACGCCGGCGGCGCGGACGAACTCGTTTTCCTCGATATCACCGCGTCCAGCGATCGCCGGGACACCATGTACGACGTGGTGCGGCGGACCGCCGAGCAGGTCTTCATCCCGCTGACCGTGGGCGGCGGGGTGCGCAGCGCCGCCGACGTGGACCGGCTGCTGCGGGCCGGGGCCGACAAGGTCTCGCTGAACACCGCGGCGATTGCCCGTCCCGAGCTGCTCACCGAGGCGGCGGCCAGGTTCGGCTCGCAGTGCGTCGTGGTGTCCGTGGACGCCCGCCGCGGGCCCTTCCCGAGCGGCTTCGAGGTGACCACGCACGGCGGCCGCCGTGCGGCCGGCCTGGATGCGGTCGAATGGGCGGC
Source organism: Actinomycetota bacterium (assembly GCA_003168215.1). Classification (GTDB taxonomy): domain Bacteria; phylum Actinomycetota; class Actinomycetes; order Streptosporangiales; family Streptosporangiaceae; genus Palsa-506. The sequence goes on along the minus strand of PMSW01000096.1, from coordinate 12,004 downwards.
ACGCGCCGCCGGACTCGGGGCCGGCGAGATCCTGCTGAACTCGATGGACGCGGACGGCATGCGGGACGGCTTTGACCTGCCGCTGATCCGTGCCGTCCGGGCCGTGGTGACGGTGCCGGTGATCGCCAGCGGGGGAGCAGGCGAGCTGGCGCACTTCGCCCCCGCGGTCGAGGCCGGCGCCGACGCCGTGCTGGCCGCCAGCATGTTCCATTTCGGCGGGCTGTCGATCGCCGGCGTGAAGGAATCACTGCGGCTGGCGGGCTACCCCGTGCGCATAACGGCGCGCAAGGAAACCGATCGCGCGGGATAAGCACGCAGCTCATTCAGTCGGTCTCCGGCCTGCCGTTTCACTCGGTCCCGGCCTGCCGTTTCACTCGGTCTCCAGCCTGCCGTGCAGCGGCTGCAGCGGGCAGGCTGCTGGTTGAATGGCTCATGCGCATCATCGGTGCTGGATGGGGCCGGACCGGCACGACGTCGGTAAAGGCGGCGCTCGAACGCCTTGGCGCACGCCCGTGCCTGCACATGACGGAGATGTGGGCACACCCGGAACTAGCCGCAGTGTGGAACCGGCACCGCGATGGTGCTGCGCTGGACTGGCGGGTTGAGCTGGCCGGATGGGAAGCGACTGTCGACTGGCCGGGCGCGGCCGTATGGCCGGAGCTGGCCAGGCTGTGGCCCTCGGCCCCGGTGCTGCTCACCGTACGAGATCCGCAGAGCTGGTATGACAGCGTCCGCGCCACGATCCACCCTGCCACCGAGCCGCATCTGGAGATCGGGCCTCCGGCCGTGCGGACGCTGATGACGGAAACGGTGTGGGACGACTGCTTCGGCGGCTGGCACCGGGCGCTCGACCCGGAGCTGGCCATCGCCGCCTTCGCTGCGCACAACCAGTCGGTACGTTCGGCATGTCCCCCAGCACGGCTCGTTGAATGGCAAACCGGCGACGGCTGGGAGCCGTTGTGCGCGGCACTCGGCGTCGAAGTCCCGGACGAGCCGTTCCCGCACCTGAATGACCGGGCCTCCTGGAGCCGATGACGCGTGCCCGCATACACGACCGGCTCGGTGACATCGCAAGACGGCACGACCATCGGTTATCGCCAGCTCGGCCAGGGTCCAGGCGTCGACACCGCCCTCGGCTCCTCAACAACACGGAGGATCCGGCCGGCTATAGGGTGCATATCCTCCATGTTGATGGGAGGGCGGTCGTACCTGCCATGCCGGAAGGTTCGGTGAGTGCGTCAGAGTTGCTAGTGGGAAATGAGGGCCTGATGAGCAGCAGCGCCGGTGAGCCAGTCAAGTCCGCGCTGGATCCGGCGGTCGCTGCGCGGCTCAAGCGGGATCCGGCCGGGCTGGTCGCGGCCATCGCGCAGCAGTACGACACCGGCGAAGTGCTCATGCTGGGCTGGATGGACGACGAGGCGCTGCACCGGACCCTGACCACCGGCCGGTGCACGTACTGGTCACGCAGCCGCCAGGAGTACTGGGTGAAGGGCGAGACCTCCGGTCACCAGCAGTGGGTCAAGTCGGTGGCGCTCGACTGCGACGGTGACGCGATCCTGGTCAGGGTCGACCAGGTCGGCGCGGCCTGTCACACCGGGGACCGGACCTGCTTCGACGCAGCCATACTCGACGCGGTCACCGGGGACCGGGCAGCAGTGAGCAGCGCCTGAGTCCCGGCGGCGCGCACCGGGACTGGATCGGGACCGGCCGGACTGGATCGGGACCGGGCCGGGACCGGGCCGCGAGCTGATCAGTCCAGGCTGGCCAGCACCTCGGCGGCGGCCCGCTCGCCTGACTGCACGGCGCCATCCATGTAGCCCGACCAGGTAGTCGCCGTCTCGGTGCCCGCCCAGTAGATCGGCCCGACCGGCTCGCGCAGGGCGTGGCCGTAACGGGTCCAGACGTTGGGCCCGAACAGCGTTCCGTAGCAGCCCCCGCTCCACTGCTCCTGCTGCCAGTCAAGTTCCGCGTAACCGGCCGGCGCCGCTGCCCGCGGCCCGAAGTACCGCACGAACGAGTCCAGTACGGCCTGACGGCGTTCAGCCGCAGTGCGCCGGCCCAGGCGGCGGGCCTCGTCGCCTTCGAGGAAGCCGAGCAGCACGCCAGGAGAGCCGTCGGCCGGCGAGTTGTCGAACACGATCCTGGCGCCTTCGCCGTCACCGGTGGCCTGGCCGCTCAGGCCCTCGGCCCGCCAGAACGGCTCGTCGTAGAGTGCCTGGCATTTGATCACCGAGCCCATCGGCGTTCGCTGGGTGAGCTGGTCGCGCCAGTGCGGCAGCGGCGGATCGTAGCTGATCCGCCCTGCCAGCATCGGCGGGGCCGACACGATGATGCGCCGGCCGGTGTACTGGCCCGAGCCGGTTTCGCCTGCGCCGGTTTCGCCTGCACCGGTTTCGGCGGTCACCGCGGCGTCGCTGAACCTGATCCGGCGCACCGGCGAGCCGAGGACCACCGTCCCGTCGGCCGGAGTCGCTCCGGCTGCGGTTGCTCCGGCTGCGGTTGCTCCGGCCGTCCGCCCGCTAAGCCGGTCGGCCAGCCGCTCGGCGATGAGCTGCGATCCGCCGACGAACCGGTCCTGCTGTGCCCCGCCCGTCGTGTCGATTGTCCGCTGGAACGACCCGGCGGACCGGACGTAGAACAGCATGTGCAGCAGCGAGATGTCGCCGGGCTCGCAGGCGAACACGGCCTCGATTCCCAGCGTGAGCAGCGTCCGCGCGGCGTGGCTGGCCGTGTTACGCCGGATCCACGTCTGCGCCGTCTGCCCGTCCTGCGCTTCGGCTCTCGGCGCCGTCCAGGGCGCATCCACCGGTACCCGCCTGGCCAGCGACTCCAGCCGGGCCTGTGCCCGCGCGACGTCCACCAGGGTCAGTGGGCTGATCCGGGGGATGGCGCCGTGATAAGTGCCGCGTTTCCCGCGGAAGTGCAGCACCTTGGCGCCATCGTCATAGGTCGGGAACGTCTGCACGCCCAGCTCACTGGCGAGGGCGAGGATCCGGTCCTGGGTCGGCCCGGCCCACTGGCCGCCCATCTCGATGATCTTGCCGTCGCCGATCGGGTGGCCAACGACCCGCCCGCCCACCCGGTCGCGTGCCTCCAGCACGATCACCGACCGGCCGGCCTGTGATACGGCACGCGCGGCGGTCAGCCCGGCCAGGCCCGCGCCGACCACGAGGACATCGGCCGATGTGATCATCTGCCCGCCTTCCTTTAGTGGGAGAATAGCCACCTGCCCAGGGCTGGGAGGCTTGGCGATGGCCGGTAGCAACGTAAAGGTGAAGACGAAGAAGGCAGGGAAGTCCGCAGCCGCGGATGCCGCGGCGCGGATGCCCAAGAAGCTGTATGAGGCCGAGCTGTTCCGGCTGCAGGCGGAACTGGTCAAGGTGCAGGAATGGGCACGTGCCGAGCGGGCCCGGATCGTGGTGATCTTCGAGGGCCGGGACGCGGCCGGGAAGGGGAGCACGATCAAGCGGGTGTCCCAGTACCTCAACCCCCGCGTCGCCCAGATCGCCGCGCTGCCGGCCCCGACGGAGCGGGAGCAGACCGAGTGGTATTTCCAGCGTTACATCGAGCACCTGCCGTCCGCTGGCCAGATCGTGCTGTTCGACCGCAGCTGGTATAACCGCGCGGGGGTCGAGCGGGTGATGGGGTTCTGCACGAAGGAGGAGTACACGCGGTTCCTGCATCAGTGCCCGATCTTCGAGCGGCTGCTGGTCGAGGACGGCATCCTGCTCAGGAAATACTGGTTCTCGGTAAGCGACGAGGAGCAGCAGCTCCGCTTCCGGTCCCGGCTGCAGGACCCGATGCGGCAGTGGAAGCTCTCCCCGATGGACCTGGAGTCCGTCACCAGGTGGGAGGACTACTCGCGGGCCAAGGACGAGATGTTCGTGCACACCGACATCCCGGAGGCCCCGTGGAATGTGGTGGAAAGCGACGACAAGCGGCGGGCCAGGATCAACATGATCGCTCACCTGCTGTCCACGATTCCCTACCATGCCGTGCAGCGGGCGAAGCTGTCCCTGCCGCCCAGGCCGCCGTCTCAGGGATACCAGCGGGCACCGCGGGACATGCAGACCTACGTGCCCGACCACGCCGCCGCCCTAGAGCGCGGTACGCATTGATCGTCACCGGGGTAGCCCAGCGGGAAGCGTGGCAGGCGCGCCAGTTCCCTCCGGTCGAGCAGGTCGCTACCGGTCTCTGGTCGGTTCCGGTGACGATCCCGGATAGCCCGCTGCGGTACACGCTTGCCTATCTGATTCACTCCGATGGCTGCGTTATCGCTGTTGATCCTGGCTGGGACTCTGACACCGGCTGGCAGAATCTGCTCCGCGGCATGGCGGCCGCGGGCATCGCGGCGGACCGGGTGACCGGCATCGTCGTTACCCATGCGCATCCTGATCACCATGGCCTGAGCGGGCGGCTCAAGGAGGCGTCCGGGGCGTGGATCGCGATGCATGCGGCGGAGGCGGCGACGCTGCCCGCGCGGCTCTGGCAGGCCGGCGGCGGCGAGGCCGGCGACCGCGGCTGGCTGACCCGGTGCGGCGTGCCAGCCGACGTCGTCGGCGAGCTGACCTTCAGCGACGCCCAGGAAGGTCCCATCTGGCGGATGCCGGACCCCGACGTGCTGCTCAGCGATGGCGATGACATCGATCTGCCCGGCCGGCGGCTGCGCGTCGTGTGGACGCCGGGGCACACGCCTGGCCACATCTGCCTGCATGACGCCGACCATGACCTGCTGCTGACCGGCGACCACCTGCTGCCCCGCATCACGCCCAACGTCGGGCTCGCGCCTGGCGGGCAGGGCTCGCCGCTCGGCGGCTACCTCGCCTCCCTGCGCCGGGTGCGCGACTATGACAGCGCCGAGGCGCTGCCCGCGCACGAGTACCGGTTCCGGGACATTGCGGCACGCGCGGACGCCATCGCCGATCACCACAAGGCCCGGGCGGAAGAGATCATCAGCGTTATCGCCTCGTCCGGCCGCCCGACAATGTGGCAGGTCGCCCAGCAGCTGACCTGGTCACGCGGCTGGGCGCAGGTTACCGGCTTCATGCGCCGGGCGGCGCTAGCCGAGACCGCCGCCCACATCGCGTATCTGGAGGAGGCCGGCGGACTTATCACCCGCGCCGCGGACCCGGCGGGCGGAGACCGGTTCCAGATCGCCGCGCCGGAGACCATTGGCATGAACGGATAGTTCCGCGCCAGTCTCCTCTCGCCGCCGGTGCCGTCCGGGGCCTGCCGGGGGCGAGCCGGGCGACCGGTGCGAGCACGGAGAGCCGGCCCAATGGCAGCCAGGAAGGGAGTAAATGTGGGCAGCGTCCCGGCCGGTGATTTCGACTATGACCGGCACGGTCACGGCTACGCCGCACACCGGCAGGCCGATCCGCGGATAGCGGAGTACGTCCATCGCGCGCTCGGGGATGCCCGCACGGTGCTCAATGTCGGCGCGGGCGCCGGCTCGTATGAGCCGGCGGATCGCCGCGTCATCGCGGTGGAGCCATCGCCGGTCATGCGCGCGCAGCGGCCGCCGCATCTGCTGCCTGCCGTGGACGCGACGGCGGAGCGGCTCCCGTTCGATGCCCGGGCCTTCGATGCGGCCATGGCGATGGTGACCGTGCATCAGTGGCCGGACCACGCGACGGGCCTGGCGGAGCTGCGCCGGGTCACCAGCGGGCCGGTCGTCGTGCTCACCTTCGACCCGGAGGCGCTGAGCCGGCTCTGGCTGGCCGAGTACGCGCCCGAGTTCATGGCGGCCGAGCGCCGCAGGATGCCCGCCATCGGCGCCATCTGCGCTGCGCTGGGCGGCCATTGCGACGTGCTGCCGGTCCCGGTGCCCATCGACTGCTCCGACGGGTTCGCCGAGGCGTATTACGCCCGGCCCGAGCGATTCCTCGACCCGGCCGTCCGCCGGGCGCAGTCGGCGTGGGGATTCATCGACTTCGCGGCGGGGCAGCGGGCAGTCGCCAGCCTGCGCGCCGACCTGGAGTCCGGCAGATGGGACGAGAAATACCGGGATCTGCGCACGCAGCCGCAGTTTGACGGGGCATTGCGCCTGGTCGTCGGGCACCCGGCGGACTGAGCACGGGCCGTTTTTCTGCTGTTATCTTTCGATGACAGCATGGACTCATGGCAATGACGAACGTGAATCTCGGGCCCGGCTCACGGCCGGGCGGCGCGGCGCAGTCGCTGGCTATCGAGATTCAGGGCCTGCACAAGAGCTTCGGCTCCGTCGAGGCGGTCAAGGGCATCAACCTGAACGTCGCCCCCGGGGAGGTCGTCGCGTTCCTCGGCCCCAATGGCGCGGGCAAGACAACGACCATTGACGTGATCCTCGGCCTGTCCCAGCCGACGGCGGGCCAGGTGTCGGTGTTCGGGATGCAGCCGCGGCAGGCCATCTCGCGCGGGCTGGTCTCCGCGGTGATGCAGACCGGCGGGCTGCTGAAAGACCTCACCGTCGAGGAAACCGCCCGGTACACCGCGAGCCTGTTCGCGCATACCCGGCCAGTATCGGAGGTCTTGCAGCGGGCGGGCATCAGCGACATCGCGGACCGCCGGGTCGGCAAGTGCTCGGGCGGCGAGCAGCAGCGGCTGCGCTTCGCCATGGCCCTGCTGTCCGATCCCGAACTGCTCATCCTGGACGAGCCGACGACCGGCATGGACGTCGAGGGCCGGCGCAGCTTCTGGGGCGCGATCAGGCACGACACCGCCGAAGGGCGCACCGTCCTGTTCGCCACGCATTACCTGGAAGAGGCCGACGCGTACGCCGACCGGATCATCCTGCTACGCCATGGCCTGATCGTCGCCGACGGCACGTCGTCGGAGGTAAAGGCGATGGCGGCGGGCCGGACGGTGCGTGCCACCCTGGCGGGCGCTGACGAGGCGATGCTGCGGGCGATACCGGGCGCTGACGGCGTCGAGGTGCGCGGCGAGACCGTACTGATTCATTCCAATGACAGTGATGCGGTGGCCAGGTATCTGCTCATGAGCACCCAGGCCAGGGATCTCGAGATTGCCCCCCGCGGCCTTGAGGACGCCTTCATCGCCCTGACCAGCGACGACACTGACGGCGACATGACGAGCACAGGAGCATCACGATGAGCACAGGGTCGCTTGCCGCGCCCGACCTGACCACCCGCCGCGCTCCGGGGCTGGGCGGCTTCAACCTCACCGTGCTGCGGCTGGAGGTTCGCCGGCTGCTGCGTAACCGGCGCACAGTGCTTTTCACGATGGTGCTGCCGGTCGTTTTCTTCCTGGCCTTCGGGCTGAACAGCGCATACGCCAATGAGGCGGACGGCCATGGCAACGTTTCGGCATTTATCATGATCAGCCTGGCGCTGTACGGCGCGGTCCTCGCGACGACCAGCGGCGGCGCGATGGTCTCCATCGAGCGGTCCGCGGGCTGGAGCAGGCAGCTCCGGCTGACTCCGCTGTCGCCAGCGGCCTACATCGCCATCAAGATGCTCACCGCGCTGGTGCTCGGGCTGAGCTCGATGACCGCGGTCTACATCGTCGGAGGCATCACCGGCAAGCCCACGATGCCGGTCTACCTGTGGATCATCACCGCGCTGTGCGTCTGGATAGGGTCACTGATTTTCGCTGCCTACGGGCTGTTCATGGGCTATCTGCTGCCCACCGAGAACGTCATGCAGATCCTGTCCTTCACCCTGGTCCTGTTCGCCTTCGCCTCCGGCCTGTTCGTCCCGCTGAGCCAGTTCCCCAAGCTCTTCCAGCAGATTGCCCAGTACACGCCGCTCTATGGCCTGAACCAGCTTGTGCACGCTCCGTTCCTCGGCGGCGGCGTGCACGTGGCGTGGGTCGCCAATGCCGCTATCTGGCTGGCCATCTTCGCTGGCGGCGCGGCGTGGCGGATGCACAAGGACACCGCGCGGGTGTGATGCCCGGCCGGCCGCGTGCCGCTGGCCGGGCCACGTGAGAGAGCTCTGAGCGGGTCCGCGAGCTGGCCGCCGGGACTGCGCACTTCGGCCGCTTCATCCGCAAGCTGCGTCCACGCGGGCGTAGGGGACCGCGGTCTCGGGTATGGGCGGAAGATGGCGACGCCGCGACGTACCCGTCCCGGTCCGACGCCGGGACGTGCCGGGACCGGTAAGCCTGCTGGCAATGATGGCACCCCGCTGGGTGCCTACCGGGCAAAGCGGGATCCGGCCAGGACCCCGGAACCGATGGGTGCCGCGCCGTTGGGGGAACCGCGCCCGCGCAGACGGCAAGGAGAGGGCAGGCCGTCGTTCGTCGTGCAGGAGCACCATGCGCGGGCGCTGCACTGGGATTTCCGCCTTGAGCATGACGGCGTCCTGGTCTCATGGGCGCTGCCGAAGGGCGTCCCGGAAGACCCGGCAGAAAATCACCTGGCCGTCCACACCGAGGATCACCCGCTGGAGTACGGCAGCTTCGAAGGCGATATCGGCAAAGGCCAGTACGGCGGGGGTCACGTCAGCATCTGGGATCACGGCGAGTACGAGCTCGAGAAGTGGACCGATACCGAGGTAAAGGTCGTGCTGCACGGGTCCAGGGCGCGCGGCCGCTACGTGCTGTTCGCGACAGGCGGAAAGAACTGGATGATCCACCGGATGGATCCCGCCCCGGCAGGCTTCCAGCCGCTGCCCGAACTGGTGCGGCCCATGCTCGCCGTCGCCGGATCCCTGCCGGCCAGCGACGACGGCTGGGCTTACGAGGTCAAGTGGGATGGCGTACGGGCCGTCGTCTACATCAGCGGCGGCCGGGCGCGCGCGCTCAGCAGGAACGACAAGGACATCACCGGCTCATTTCCCGAGCTGCGGGAGGCGGGGGAGAGACTCGGGGCGCGGCCCGCGATCCTCGACGGTGAGCTTGTCGCGCTCGGCCCCGACGGGCGGCCCAGTTTCGGCCGCCTGCAGCAGCGCCTGCACCTGTCGGGCAGGTCCCAGGTAACCCGCCGTGCCCGGGAGGTCCCGGCCACCTACGTCGCGTTCGACGTTCTGCATCTCGACGGGCGCTCGCTGCTCGGCCTTTCCTACGACGAGCGCCGTGAGCAGCTTGAGTCACTGGGCCTGTCCGGCGGGTCGCTCCTGACCGGCGACTCGTTCCGTGACGCAGCCGGCGCCGACGTGCTGGCCGCCGCGAGCCAGCTCGGGCTCGAAGGCATCGTCGCCAAGCGCAGGGATGCTCCGTACCGTCCGGGCCAGCGCAGCGACGCGTGGGTGAAGGTAAAGGAAGTCAGGATGCAGGAGGTGATCATCGGGGGATGGACCGAGGGCAAGGGGGAGCGGTCGGGCAGCCTCGGCGCGCTCCTGCTCGGGATACCGGACGCAGCCGGACTGCGCTATGTCGGCAAGGTGGGCACCGGCTTCGGCCAGCGGGAACGCGGCGAGATTCTGCGCAGCCTGCGGCCGCTTGCCAGGAAGGCGAGTCCTTTCTCGGCTCCGCTCAGCCCNNCCGACAAAGAGCCGGCGGAGGTAACTCTTGAGCCCTGACGGAGGTCATCCTTGAGTCCCGGGGGAGGCCAGCCTTGAGCCCTGAGCGCATCGTGGCAGATGTCGATGGGCGGCACCTCTCGCTGTCCAATCTCGGCAAGGTGCTCTATCCCGCGAGCGGATTCACCAAGGGCGCAGTGCTCGACTATTACTCCCGTATTGCCCCGGTGATGCTGCCACATCTGAAGGATCGCCCGGTCACCTTCCGCCGCTTCCCCGACGGTGTCAGCGGCAAGTCTTTCGTCGAGAAGCACGTGCCCTCGCACGCGCCGGACTGGGTCCGCACCATCAAGGTCCCCTCCAGCGGCGGTGGCGGCTGGGGGAGAGAAACATCCCCCGGCGGAGACGTCGAGTACGCGGTCATCGATGACCGGCCATCCCTCATCTGGGCGGCGAACCTGGCCGCCATCGAGTTCCACGTGCCGCTCTGGCACGCCGGGCGCCGTGGTACGCTCCCCGGCCGGCCGGACCATCTGGTTTTCGACCTCGACCCTGGGCCGGGCACTTCCATCGTGGACTGCTGCCGCATCGCAACCTGGATCGCGGAGCGGCTCACGGGCCGCGGCCGTGAGCCGGCCGCGAAGACGAGCGGGTCGAAAGGGCTCCAGGTTTATGTCAGGCTGCCGGAGCGGACCGAATGGGACAACGCGAGGGAACGCGCGCTGCGGGTCGCCCAGTCGATCGAGAAAGATCATCCCGAGCTGGTCGTGACGAACATGAAGAAGGAGCTGCGCCGGCACCGGGTACTGATCGACTGGAGCCAGAATCACCCAGCGAAGACGACGGTCGCCGTCTACTCGCTGCGTGGCGGCACCGACCCTGCTGTCTCAACGCCAGTCACCTGGGATGAGGTCCGTGACTGCGAGCGAAGCGGTGACCCGGACCGCCTGCGGTTCGGCGCTGGCAAGGTTCTTGACCGCGTCGAGCGTCACGGGGACCTCTTCACTTCCCTGGCGTAGGCTGCGCGTTCATCCTGGCGTAGGCGGCGCGGTGAGTTCACGATGCCGCGGCGCTCTCCTGGGTCTGCGCCTGGGTTTCAGCGTGCCAGGAACATGCCTTTGCCAACCGCGAGTGCCTCGGTTGACACGGCAACATGAGATTTCTAGGATTCAAGTTCGATCTCAGGAGCCTGATGGCGCAACTACTGGATGGGACTTCCCCGGAGACGCGCCCGGGCCCGGCCCGGATCCTTGACGTTGCCGAGCTTGCCTCGGTGTCGGTGGCGACAGTGTCCCGGGTGCTGAACGGCGATTCCCGGGTGAATCACGAGTTACGTGAGCGAGTGCTCGCGTCCGCTTCGCAGCTGGGATACCGGCCCAATCGGCTCGCGCGCAATCTGCGTCGCCGACAGATGGACGTGATCGGCATCGTGGTTCCCGATATCGAGAACCCGCATTTCGCGGCGATGGTCCGCGTTGTCGAGGCCATTGCGCTCGGCCTCGGCCACCGGGTCCTCGTCTGCAATACCGACGAGGACGGCGATCGGCAGGCCGCGTGCCTGCAGATGCTGGCAGACGAGCGCGTCAGCGGGATCGTGCTCTCCCCGTCCGGCCCGGACGGCGGAATCGATCATCTTCGGGACCTTGCCATCCCAGTCGTGACCATTGAGCGTGCGCTCAGGAACGGGCCTGCCGACGCCGTCGTGGCCGACAACGTCGCCGCCGTCAGGGCCGCGACGCGGCGCCTGATCGACGCGGGACACACGAACATCGCCTTTGTCGGCGGATACTCCAGGGTTAACGCGATCAGTATGCGGCAGCGGGGCTACCTCACTGCGATTGAGGAGGCTGGTCTCGCCCCGGTACTGATCGGCGGCCAGTTCCTGTGCGACCCCGCAGAGGTGGCTGTCACCGCGCTGCTGCGCGCGAAGCGGCCGGCCAGTGCGCTGGTCGTGGCAAACAATCTGATGGCACTCGGCGCTATCCGCGCGGTCCGCCGTGCTGGTCTGCGGATTCCCGGCGATGTCGCGGTGATCGCCGTCGACGACCCGCCATGGGCAGAGCTTCTCGACCCCCCGCTTACCGTGCTCGCTCAGCCGATCCACGCGATGGCGACCCGCGCTGTGGAGTTCATCGTCCGGCGACTGGGCGGCGATCAGTCCCCGCCTGTCCATGACGTCTTCCCGCTCAAGCTGATCGTCCGGCGCTCGTGCGGCACGGGTCACCTGCCCTGACCGCCGGAGGGTCATTGGCCGGCATCGCGCTTGCTACTGCATCCTGCGCCGAGTGCCTGTGGCACCCAAACTGACCGACTTGTTTGTCAGCCGCTCAGGCGGCGTCGATACTCCGCAGGCTGCCGCTGGGCGGGCCAGCTCGATTTCAGCTGCTCCCTGCCCGCTTTCCCTTGCTGACCGGGCAGCCTGCCCGCTTCCCCCGCGGCCGATTTTTCCCGGGTCGGCTAGACCGCGTGGGTGTCGGGGGTGGTGGTGTGGGTGCGGCCGGAGGGGGTGGTCCAGGTGAAGATGCCGGGGGCGGTCTGGCGGAGGTTCCAGTGGGGGTGGTGCTTGAGCAGGTGGTGGAGGCGGCACAGGCCGCCGAGGTTGC
>PMSW01000010.1 GCA_003168215.1 Actinomycetota bacterium | reverse complement strand
GGCCGTCAGGCCACGGTGATATCCGGCCAGGCCACGGCGCGACGGTAGGTTGACACCATGAGAATCGGGCTACGGCGGCCGCGCTACTCGCCCGTGTGGATCAGGGAGATTGAGATCTCCCTGCCGCTGTATAGGCTGCCAGGCCAGGCCGGGAGCGTGTGGACCGAACGGCGAGCCACCGGAGACCTGCGCGGCATCGAGTACAGCGACGCCGAGGCGTCGCTGTATGTGATCACGTCCGCGCTGCCCGGTCCGGACCTTCGGCTCCAGCTGGTGACCGGCGGCCGGCCGACTGCCGTGCCGGTGAATATCGACGGGCAGATGGTCACCTTCGATAGCTTGGTGGCCGCAGATGCCTGGGCGGCCCGCGCCGACTTCGCTGGCTACTGCGTCTCCGTCTTCGGCGTCAGGTGGCCGGTCAGCGGACTAATCCTCGAAGCGGCTGCGGGCACCAGACGCAGCGAGGAGGCCGACTAGCGCAACCTGCCCTGCTCCGGAGCCGTATCCGCGGACTTGCTCGACGGGCCAGAGCACTCCAAGATGCGCCCGTCGTCGGGAACAGCTGCAGTTCCGCCGTCGGCAGCGGGAAGCGATCGGCATTGCCTGGCGCCCGCCAGGCAGTCGGGGATGCTCGGTTTCTCCCTCGCCGTAGAGCCTTGTGCGACCTTAGCCGATCACCCAGGCGAAACCCGGTTGAGCGCGATGCCGGTGGTCCAGCATTATTCCCAGCATGACAGACGGGCTGAGGTTCCCTGAGCTGTGCGTGCCGGCCGTGGGTCGCCAGCCAGCGCTGATCCTGCGGCCCTGGCGAGCGGCGGACATCCCCGCACTGGCCGCCGAGATGAGCCGCGAGTACCCCACCGCTGGCATGTGGTCAAGACCGGGCGAACGCCCGGTCAGGACCGCGCTGCCCGGCGGGGCGGAGCGCCGGGCCGGGCCGGCCGACGAGCGCGACGCGGCCCGGTGGCTCGCGAGCCAGGACCGCGGCTGGCGCGACGGTGACCGGCTGAGCTTCGCCGTACTGGAGGCGGACGATGTCGGCGGCTGTGTCCTGGCGGGGAATGCCGGACTGAAGAATCGCGAGGAGACCGGCCGGATCGGCGAGCGCGAGACCGCCGAGATCGGCTACTGGACCGCGGTGGCAGCGCGCGGCCGCGGCATAGCTCCGGCGGCGGTCAGGGCGGTGACCGACTGGGTCTTCGATTCGTTCGCCGGGGCAAGCCTGCGGCAGATCATGCTCGTGCATGATGTCGGCAACCCGGCGTCCTGCCGCGTAGCGGAGAAGGCCGGGTACCCGTTCCGGGAGCTCAGCCCGGCGAATCCGCCGCACTGGTTCACCGACGGGCACATCCATATGCGGCTGCGCGGCTGACCCAGGGCCGCGGTCTGACGACGCCGGTCTGCGCATCGACCTGAACTGGGCGGCGACGCCGCCGAAGTCGCAATGATGGACCAGCCCGCTGTGGGGCCGTGCGGTGATAATCGGAAGCATGGCGGAACTCCCGACTGGGACGGTCACGCTGTTGTTCAGCGACATCGAGGGATCGACGGCACTGCTGCGCCGCCTTGGCGACCGGTATGGCGAGGCGCTGTCGATCCAGCGCGCCTTGCTGCGCACCTGCTTCGCCGAGTACGGCGGCCAGGAAATGGGAACCGAGGGCGACAGCTTCTACGTGGTGTTCCAGTCCGCGGGCGCCGCGGTTTCGTGCTGCGTAGCGGCGCAGCGTGCACTTTCCGCCCATGCCTGGCCGGAAGACGTGGCGGTCCGGGTCCGGATGGGCCTGCACTCCGGAGAGCCGACCCGGCGGCTCACCTCGCCGGAGCCGGCGAAGCGGTCAGGCTGCTGGCGGGCATGCCCATAATAGAATTCGATGCGGCCATGGTGGAGCGGTTCCTGGCTCCGGCCCGCGCGGCCACCGCACGCCACGAGTGGGACACCGACTTCGGTGCCGGCCGCGCGCTTACCCAGCGGCAGGCGGTCGCGCTCCTCCTGGCACAAAATTAAGCACACGACACGCCTTGGTGACCCGCGGTGTCACACTCGTGAGGCCGATCGTGCAAGAGGTGATCTTGCACCGTCAACTTGATCCCATGAGCGAAGGCAAAATCCCCGCAGGCCTGCGCTGGCCCGCTCATGACCGGCCCGCCGGGTTCAGCGTCAGTCCCAGGGCCTTCATCCACGACGCGGCACCAGCGCGCAGGCGGTCCCCGTGCGGCGCGCAGAGCCCGATGCCGGTCTCCGCGCCGGCCACGCGTGCCAGCAACCAGCGCTCGGTGCCCGTCGAGGTGCAGGGGTAAGGCCAGCCGGGGATTTCCACGACGCCGGTGGCAAGCAAGGCTGCAGCGATGAAACTGGCCCCGCACCGGCCGGTAAAGTCCTGGCAGATACCGCAGAAGCGCTGCGGGGCCAGCACCGGATCTGCCTCGGCCGCTCCGCAGCGCGGGCAGGTGAACGATTCACGCGGCATCACGCTCACCGCCTTCCGGCGGATCACCGCACATCAGAGGCAACTGGTCCATAGCCTGGCGCCACCGCTGCCCTCTTGATAAAGCCGTGCATCTTGCTTCCTTCCCTGCGCGCAGGGTGCGGTCTTGGCGGGTGCCAGCGCGGATGCGGGACGATTCGTTGTGACCCTGCACGCCGAGTGGGGGCAGTTGCACCGCCCTTGACGCTGACGTCAGGCTGGCGGCGACGGCGACGCCAGCAAGCCGGCTGGCCGGTCAGCGAGTGCCTTGGACCGTGCCAGGTTCGGTGAAAGAGCTGGATCCGGCCGGAAGCGGGGACCCAGGCTCGCGGTAAGCACAAACACGGCGGTAAGGCATGCCGGCCCCGGTGGTGGAAGAAGGGCCGGCCGGGCCTGGCACCGGGCACCCCCGCAGCTAACCGGACCCCGCCCGGCCGGCACGCCAGCTCGAGCACCTCGAGCAAACCTCCCAGCGGCCGCCCTGCGGTCAGCGAGCTGCGGCGCAGGCGTTGAACGGCCGGGCGGATCGGCGCCATCGTTCCCATCTGTTTCCTTGCCGGGCCGGTTCGGGCCGGGACTGGCCGCGCAGGTCATCCCTGAACGGCCAGTCCCAGGGGGGGACCGAACAAACTCCGGCACTGGATCGTGCCGGTAGTTGCACTACAAATACTTGTGCAAGTTTCAGGCAGAGACATCGGTCAGCTGACGGATCTATGAAGCCGCGAGCACGACAGGAGCCCGCGGGCCTGACGGCGCCGCCGCACCCGCTGTCAGCCGCCGCAGCCGTGATGCTGACCTTGTCCTGCTAACGGAGCCACCGGATCCGCACCCGCACAGGGGTACCGTGACCTGCCGCTTGTCGAAGGCGACATAGCGCGGCAGCGGTCGGCGTTTCGCCCCGAACCTTCAACAACTACTTCTCCAGCAACGAGGCGGCGATCGCCTGGCCCGCCGCCCGGCGGGCGGGCGGGCTGGCGACCAGCCTGGCCGATCGCCCTGCCGAGGAGCCGATCGCGGACGCGCTCATCGCGCTCGACCTGGCCGCCTCAGCGCCCACCGACGTCGGCACCCTCATCGTTCACGAACCCGTCACCTGGCGAACTGGTGCGCGGCCCGGGCCGCCGCGCACGGAGCGCACAACGGCACGTCAACATCGCCCAGCAAGTCCGAGCTGTACTGGCCCGTAATCACCGCGTCGAACACCTCGCAGACGCCGCGGTCAGCCGGATGTGCCCGCTGGCAGAAGCAGAGGCAGGGCCTGCGCCGCAGCGCCTTCTCCGCGCGCTCGATCACCGCCCGGACCTCGGGCCGGTTCGCCACCTCCGCGAGCGCATCGAAGGCCGGCCGCATGCGCTCAAGCGCATCAGTCAAGGCCTGGCCGACTATCCGGCCGGCCTCTGCCAGAGTGTCAGCGAGGCCGGTGTCCCTGTCATCGCCCACAGTCGCATCCTCCCACTGGCAGCGATCCAGAGCCAG
>PMSW01000162.1:67582-67856 GCA_003168215.1 Actinomycetota bacterium | reverse complement strand
ATACTCCTCGCCTCTGTCATCACGACCATGTTCCGCACCGACCACCAGATCACCGTGCTCGCGCTGGGCTTCCTCCCGGTGGCTGCCTGGGAGTTCTCGCTTGGCGTGTGGCTGGCCGTCAAGGGCTTCAGGCCCTGCCCGATCACGGCTGAAATCGCCGCCGAGGCAGGCGGCCGGCACCAGGTGCCCGAGCGGCAGCTGGCGCAGACTCCGGCCCGGTGACGTTCCCGACGGCCGGCCTGGCCGGGCCCGGCCCGCGCCCATCGTGGGCCGG
>PMSW01000162.1:0-67473 GCA_003168215.1 Actinomycetota bacterium | reverse complement strand
GTGCCCTGGGCACCGACCGCTACCCGCCCTTCAGCCTGGCTGAGGAGCCGGACTACCCCGCCACGCTGGACGTCGCCTACCCGCAGCGGCTTTCGCGCGGCCTGGTCCTGGTCAAGTGGTGGCTGCTGGCGATCCCGCAGTACGCCATCGTCGCCGTGTTTGCCGGCGGTGCCGCCTACACCCACGCGGGAGGCTCGGGGCACGCCTGGCAGGCCGATGCCCTCTACGGCGGCCTGATCGGGCTGCTGGTGTGCTTCGCGGCGATCACGCTGCTGTTCACTGGCCGCTACCCGCGAGGGCTGTATGACCTCGTCATCGGCATGAACCGCTGGGTGGTGCGGGTCATCGCGTACGCCGCCCTGATGACCGACGCCTACCCGCCGTTCCGTCTCGACCAGGGCGGGACGAGCGCGTCCGCCGGCCCTGCACCCGATGACCTCGCACCCGCGTCGGCCGCTCCGGTCCCGGCTCCGGCCGCACAGGTCAGCTGACGGACCCTGCCCCGGGGCCTGCCCCTGGTCTCGGTCAATCACGTCGACCCGGCTCCAGGCAACCCAGCAGTTCACGATAAGGAGACCCGACATGGCGACCACCGCACAAACCCTGACAACGAAACGGGCGGCTGGGCATCTCGGCCGTCGCAACCGGAAGGAGAACGTCGCAGGTAAGGCTGCCCGGCAGCGCCAGCGGATACTGGCTGTTTTTCTGCCGATCACCGCGGTGCTTTATATCAGTGCTGAGGCGCTGGACTCCCGGGGCACCGACCAGGTGGTCACCAGTACGGCCGTCGCGCTCAAGCTGCTGCCCATCGCGGCGGCCCACTCCTCCCAGCTGTACCTGTCGGGTTCGCTGTCGGTGCTGGCGCTCGGCGGCCTGGCGGTGTCGTATGCGGCGATCGCCGCACTGGTCACCGGACGCGGCTGGGTAATCGCCACGATTGCCGCGCTGCTGGGCGGCGTGGGCGCTTTCGCCGGGGCCATGCTCAACGTCATAGGCGGGATCAGCCTCGCGGCAGCGGCGTCCGCGCACATGGCCCCGGGCGCGGCCGCCCGGTTCCTGGTGACCAGCTTCGGGTCGGTGCCCAGCCAGGTGGTCGAGTACGTCTACTTCGCCAGCGAATACGCCGCCCCGGTCGTCATGGGGGTTGCGCTGTGGCGCAGCCGCGCCGTGCCGCGCTGGCTGGCCGTGCTGTTCACGGCCGGCCTGGAGGTTGCCGAGTCCATGGGCGCCATCGGCCCTAAGGTCGTGCTGTTCATGCTGCCGTTCGCCGTCGCGATGATCCTGCTCGCGGCCCGGATCTGGCGGGCCGCCGCCCGCCGCACCCCGATGACCGGTACCACGCCCGCACCGGCGGCCACAACGTCGCCCGACACCGCAGCCGCCGCGCTGCCCGCCACTTCAGGGAGCTGACATGACCACCGGCCCGCGCATGAAGCCAATCCGGACCAAGCTGGCCGCCGCCGCGGCCGCCTGCGCCCTGCTCACCACGGCCGCGCTGGCATCAGCCGGCGCCGCCAGCGCGTCGGCTGCCCTGCCGCGCACAAGCAGCGCCGCGCTGCGGGCGGCACTGCACCGTGACCTCCGCCGCTACCTGACCGCCCGGCACACCGCCGAGCACATCTCCGCCGTCTCGCTGCGGGTCACCTTCCCCGGCAGCCGGCCGGCCATCAGCCTGGCCACGGGGACCGCCCGCTACGACGGCGGCCCGCCGGTATCGGCCAGTGCGCTGTGGCAGATCGGCAGCAACACCAAGGCCTTCACCGCGGTGATCATGCTCCAGCTCGAAGCCGAAGGCAAGCTGTCCATCAGCGACCCGATCGGGAAATGGCTGCCGCAGTACCCGGCCTGGCGCCACATCACGATCCGCCAGCTGCTCGACATGACCAGCCGCATCCCCGACTACATCTACCAGCCCGCCTTCATCGCCGCGTTCGCGGCGAATCAGCGCACCCGCTTCACCGCCGCCCGGCTGGTCTCCTACGCCGCCGGCCTCCCACTCGGGCCAGCCGGATGGCACTACACCAACACCGATTACATCCTCGCGCAGATGATCATCGAGAAAGTCACCCACGACACCTACGCCGGCCAGCTCACCAGGCGCATCATCACCCCGCTGGGGCTGCGCACCACCTGCCTGGCGCCCTACACCTGCCCCTCATCCGACGCCGCCCGGATGCCGTCCGGGTACTTCGACATCACCGGCGCGCCACCGTCGCTGATCGGCAACGCCATGCCGCCGCTCGCCCTGACCTGGGCCCAGGCCGCAGGGGGCATCGTCAGCTCACTGGCCGACCTGACCACCTGGGACCGCGCCCTCTACACCGGCCAGCTCCTGCCGCCCCGCCAGCAGCACCAGCTCGAGTCCCTGGTGTCCGAGGCCACCGGCAAGCCCATCCGCCGCACCACCGCCGCCGACCCGGCCGGCTACGGGCTCGGCGTCCAGCAGGTATTCAACCCCCAGACCGGCATCTTCTGGGCCTACGAAGGCCAGGCCTTCGGCGCCCGGGTCATCCACTACTACTTCCCCCGCACCGGCTTGCTCATCGCGGTCGCCGCCAACAGCTCAGCCAGCAACGACGACCTGGCCGACCTGGCCGGAGCGGTCTACGAGACCCTGCACAAAGCAGGCACGGTACACACCCGCTGACCCACCGCGTAAGGACGCGGATACCGGCCAGGCCACCCGAGCTGGCCGGTATCCGCGGCTGCGGCGAGAACCATGATCTACCTCCAGGGTGCCGCGAGCCGTCCCGGCATCATTCCATGCGTCGTAGCTGGTCAGCGCCGAGGATCTCAGGGCGTGTCGTACCGGCTGTGTAAGTGACGTGGCCTGGGGTGGTGATAACGGCCTGGAGGCCGTTTCATCAGATGCTGCTGACCAGCGGAGTTTCCGTTCGGGGGTGCTTCCGGGGCGCGTGCGAGGCGGAAGATCCGGGCTGTCTGCGCGCTTCCGCAGGTCACAGGCTTCTTGCTTATTGGGTCAAGATTGTACAGATGTTCGAGTTTGAGCTTCTACCAGCGCCCCCAGCAGGATTCGAACCTGCGCACACGGCTCCGGAGGCCGTTGCTCTATCCCCTGAGCTATGGGGGCTTGCATGGTTCGCCGGCCGGGCGGCGGGCCTGCAAGGCCGGTGCAAGGCTATCAGCCCGGAAGTATGCTGGACACGACACGGATCTCCGCGCATCTCCTTTGCTGAGCGGGTAGCCTCGCGCGGGTGACGCAGGGACTCGGCCGCGTGCTGGTTGTCGATGATGACGAGGTCATCCGGCAGCTGATCGCTGTCAACCTCACGCTCGAGGGGTTCGAGGTGGCGACGGCCGTGGACGGCCAGGATTGCCTCGACAGAGTTACCGAGACCAGCCCGGACGTGATCACGCTGGACGTGATGATGCCGCGCCTGGATGGCTGGGTGACGGCGACGCTGCTGCGCAAGAACCCGCTGACGAGCAGGATCAAGGTCGTGCTGATCACGGCGCGGGCACAGGAGGACGACAAGTCCAGGGGCCGGGAGATCGGCGTGGACGCGTACCTGACCAAGCCGTTCGACCCGGCGGAGATGATCCGCGTTGTCCGGGACCTGGCGGGCGCGCCGCATAGCGCTTTCGACTGACCGGCTTTCGACTGACCGGGCCTTGGGCTGACCAGGCCTTGGGCTGCCGGGCCTCCGGCTGGCCGGCCGCCATAGCCTGGGCGGGTGCTTCCCTGCGACATCAGCGCCGAGCTTGCGCGCCTGGTTGCGGCCGCCGTCGCTACGGGAGAGCTGCCGCCCGCCGCCGCTGGCGCGCCGGGCACCGCGGGCAGCTGGCGGCCGCACCGCGGGCAGCCCGGCGGCGCGCCGGGCACCTATTCATCCTCAATGCCGTTCCAGCTTGCCGCCCGGGCAGGCCGCGGCGCCCGCGGTATCGCCGCGCTGCTGGCAGCCGGGCTGGCCGGGCGGGACTGGGTCAGCGCGGCGTCCGTTACCGGCGGTGGCTACCTGACTGTCACGGTCACCGCCGACGCGCTGGCTGGCCTGGCGGTCCGGGTCACGCTGGCCGGGCCGGCCTGCGCCCGCAGCGATATCCTCCGCGGCCAGTGCCTGCGCGCCCCCGGCGGCGCGAACCTGGTCACGGCACCGACCTGGGCACAGGCACAGCAGCGGCTCACAGCCACGGTGAGCGGCCGGCTGGCGCTGGCAGCCGGTGCCCAGGTGACTGACAGCCAGGATTCTGAACGGATCACATCGCCCGGTCCCGCTGCCGAGGTTCCGCCCGGCCCGGCGGGACCGGCTATCGCCTTCGCCGGCGCCGACGCCATCTGCTATGCGCTGGCCCGGATTCCGGCTGGCCGTGCGGTGGTGATCGACGCGGAAAAATCCGTTCGGCAAGTGCTGGGAAATCCGTTCTTTGCAGTCAGTTTTGCTCATGCCGATGCGTCCGCGACCCTGCGGCGGGCCGCTGACCTAGGCCTTAGCCGAGGCGACCCGGCGGGTTTCGCGCCGCGGCTGCTGGCGGAACCGGCTGAGCGCGCCCTGCTAGGCGTCATCTCCTGGCTCCCGGAACGCGTCGCCGGTGCCGCTCGCCGTCGTCGGCCGCATGAGCTCACCCGGTATCTCGAGGAGCTGGCCGCGGCGTATCTCGACGCGGCAGAAGGCTGCCCGGCGCTGCCCGCCGGCGGGCGGTCCGCAGCGCGCGATGCCGCCACCGCGAGCGCGCGGCTGTGGCTGGTGGATGCCGCCCGGACATCCATCGGGGCCGGTCTGGAGCTGCTCGGCGCGGGAGTGCCCGCCGGGGGGTGACCTCGCGGCGGCCGCGCGGGGGCGGATCGAGCCGGCTTGTGAGAATCGGCAGGCTGAAGTATTTTTTCGGTTCATCCGCAGTATCACCGCTAACATCGCCGCGCAGTCACGACCGGGCGGACCGGCCGTCCCGCGGCCCGCCGTCTCGTTCCCGGGCGTGCCGGGGACAGGAACTCGTGGCCTGCTGCGGTGATTCAGTAGCCAGCGAAATGGGTATCGTATGGCATGTAAGCCCCCTGGACGCCGACAGCCAAGGCGCAAGTGTCCAGTTCGGCGCGCCGGAACTCCTCCGCAGGAAGACAGCCGGCGAGGCGTACCTGGACCGCACCGCGAGAACGTTCCCCGGGTAGACCTGGGTCGTTCGCACCGGCCCCGTCGGCCCCTTCCGCCAATGACGGACAGCTCTGAGGAATGCCTTGGGTGCTCTTGGTGTTAAGCTAGGTGCTGCACTAGATGCCCCGCCATGGGGACAGGTGTTCGCCCTCTCATCGTCGGTCCGGCGCTGTAGCCGGTCGCGGTCAGTACTCCCAGAGGAATTCACACATCGCTTGACTTCCGCGCCTGCCAGGAGTGGAACGAACGCGGATCTGTGCGGAGCCACCGGGCTCCGGGGTTCAGCTACCCCGGGCCGCTACGGGCGGGGACGCGGGCGAGCCGGCCCGGCTGTCTCGGCTCGCCGTGCCCCCCTGACCTTGTGCTAACCGCAGATGATGGATGGCGCCTCCGGGCGGGAACCGTGTGCGAGGAAACACGGGGACGGCAGTAAGTGCAGGAACTGGCCCGGCCGATCAGCCGGGCTGCGACAGCGGATCTACCGGCCGCCAGGCAGTCGGCGCCCGCGCCTTGGGGAAGGACCCTCGTGAGCGACACCACTGAAGTTTTCACCGGCACCTCGGGCATGCCCGAGGAATCAGCCCTCTTCCCCGCGCCGGTCACGACGCCGGGAACGACGGGCTCAGGGGCTGCCCCCGACGGGGCAGGCTCTGCGGGCTCCGGGCCGGGCAAGAACGGCCAGGCCGGTGGGGCTGCGGCGGCCGGGACGCGCCGCCGCGCTGGTGCCGGGCTCGGCGGCATGCTGCTGCCTGAGCTGCAGCGGCTCGCCCAGTCCCTGGGCATGACGGGCACGGGCCGGATGCGCAAGGGCGAACTCGTGGCGGCGATCGAGCAGCAGGGCGGCGGGACCGCCGGCCGCGCGGCAGGAAGCCGCCCGCGCGCAGCAGGTGACCAACCAGTCCAGCGGAGCGCGCCTGCGGGAGCCGGCGCACCCCGCCAGCTTGAGCAGGACGCCATGGAACGACAGACATCGATGCAGCCGGGCCTGGGCAGCGGGACATCTGCTGGCGGCCAGGCAGACGCGGCACAGGCAGGCGGAATCGGCGCAGGACCCTCCTCGGGCGGCGTCGGCTCGGCCGTGACCGGCGGCCCGGTGGCGGCCCGCGGCCGTGCGGCGGCCCGTGGCCCGGCGGTGACTGGCGGTCCGGTGACGGACAGCGGCGCGGCGGTGACCAGTGCCCCGGCGGTGACCAGCGGCGCTGCGGTGACCAGCGGCTCTGCGGTGACCAGTGCCCCGGCGGACAGCGGCACGGCAGTGCGCAATAGCGATCCGGCGACCGGTAACGGCATGGGCGCCGTCAGTCAGGCCAGCGGCCAGCAGGTCACCGATCGTGCGCCGTCCGAAGCAGGCCAGGCCAGTCAGGGTGAGGGCGGCCAGCGCGCTGCGGACCAGCGTGGCGGGGATGACCGCGGCGGCGATGGCCAGCGCGGCGAGCGCAGGCGGCGCGGCAACGGCAGGCGCGATGAGCAGGCCCGCACGGCCAGCGACAGCCCGGATCAGCACCGTGACCAGGGCAGGGACAGCCAGAGCAGGGACAACCAGGGCAGGGATCAGAGCCCTGGCGGCAGGAACAATCAGGGCGGGGACCAGCAGGGCGGCCGCGACGACGACCGCGACGGCCCGGGTGGCCGGCGGAACCGGGACCGGTTCCGCAATCGTAATAACAACAGCAGCAGCAGCAATAACAACAACAACAGGCGCCGTGAGCGGGGCACCGAGGCAGAGCCCGTGATCGCCGACGACGATGTGCTCATCCCGATCGCCGGCATTCTCGACGTGCTGGACAACTACGCGTTCGTGCGCACGACCGGATACCTGCCAGGATCCAATGACGTCTACGTCTCGTTGTCCCAGGTGCGCAAGTACGGCCTGCGCAAGGGGGACGTCGTCGAGGGCGCCGTGCGGCAGCCCAAGGACGGCGAGCGCAGGGAGAAGTTCAACGCCCTGGTCCGGCTCGACAAGATCAACGGCCTGGAGCCCGAGCAGTCCAAGCTGCGTCCGGAATTCTCCAAGCTCGTCCCGCTGTACCCGCAGGACCGGCTGCGCCTGGAGACCGAGCCTACGATCATGACCACGCGGATCATCGACCTGATCGCGCCGATCGGCAAGGGCCAGCGCGGTCTCATCGTGTCGCCCTCGAAGGCGGGCAAGACGATGATCATGCAGGCGATCGCGAACGCGATCACCAAGAACAATCCCGAGTGCCATCTCATGGTCGTCCTGGTGGACGAGCGGCCCGAGGAAGTTACCGACATGCAGCGCTCGGTCAAGGGCGAAGTGATCTACTCCACCTTCGACCGGCCCGCCGAGGACCACACCACGGTCGCCGAACTCGCCATCGAGCGGGCCAAGCGGCTGGCCGAGATGGGCCACGACGTGGTCGTCCTGCTCGACTCGATCACGCGGCTTGGGCGCGCCTACAACCTGTCCGCCCCGGCCAGCGGCCGGATCATGTCCGGCGGCGTCGATTCCACGGCGCTCTACCCGCCGAAGCGGTTCTTCGGAGCGGCGCGCAACATCGAGAACGGCGGTTCGATCACCATCCTTGCCACCGCGCTGATCGAGACCGGCTCCCGCGCGGACGAGGTCATCTTCGAGGAGTTCAAGGGCACCGGCAACATGGAGCTGCGGCTGCGCAGGGAGCTGGCCGACAAGCGGATCTTCCCGGCGGTGGACGTGGACGCGTCAAGCACCCGCAAGGAAGAACTGCTGATGACGCCGGAAGAGCTCAGGATCGTCTGGCAGCTGCGCCGGGTGCTGCACGCCCTGGAGCCGCAGCAGGCCCTTGAGGTGCTGATGGAGCGGATGGGGAAGACCAAGAGCAACGCCGAGTTCCTGCTGCAGGTGCAGAAGACCACGACCAGCATGGTCTAGCGCCGGGCATCGGGAATCGCCAGGCCGGTGCGGATGTTGCACGGTCTGGCACACTGGTAAGCCGAAAAAAGCGCGGTACCGGTTCACGCCCAGGCACGTGCCTGCGGCGACCCGGCGACCGCCAGAACCAGGAGTCTGACGTGAAGGCTAATATTCACCCCGATTACGTGGTGACGACGGTGACCTGCACCTGCGGGAGCACCTTTGTGACGCGGAGCACCGCCAAGAATGGCGTGATCCACGCTGACATCTGCTCGAGCTGCCACCCGTTCTACACGGGCAAGCAGAAGATCATGGACACCGGCGGCCGTGTCGCCAGGTTCGAGCGGCGCTTCGGCAAGAAGCCGGCGGCCGACAGTCCCGATCCGGCCGGAAAGGCCGATAAGGCCGTCAAGTAGGGCCGCGCCGGCTGCCAGATCTCAGGGCAGTTCGGTTTTCTGCGCGAAAGCGCGGAAAGGCCGGACTGCTATGGCGCTTACCCCGCTCCGGTCCGCCTCGCCACGATGCTGGCCTGGTGCTTGACGGGGCAGCTGGGGAGGACTGCGGTGTTTGAGCGGCTTGCGGATGTTGCGAGCGAGCATGCTGCGCTGGAGCGCGAGCTTTCCGGCGCGGACGTG
This sequence comes from Actinomycetota bacterium, assembly GCA_003168215.1. GTDB lineage: Bacteria > Actinomycetota > Actinomycetes > Streptosporangiales > Streptosporangiaceae > Palsa-506. Next base: position 58,870 of record PMSW01000162.1, on the reverse strand, counting down.
CACGCTGACCCTGAGCGCGCCAGGGCACTTGGCCGGCGTTACGGCGAGCTCAGCTCGGTGGTGCACGCCTACCAGGAGTGGCAGCAGACCTGCGCGGACGAGGCGACGGCGCTCGAGTTCGCCGGCGAGGACTCATCGTTCGCGGCCGAGGCCGAGCAGTTCGGCCGCCGCCGGGCCGCTCTGGAGGAGCAGCTTCAGCAGCTGCTCGTCCCGCGCGACGCCAATGACGCGAAGGACGTCATCCTGGAGGTGAAGGCCGGCGAGGGCGGCGATGAATCCGCCCTGTTTGCCGGTGACCTGCTCCGGATGTACCTGCGCTACGCCGAGCGGCAAGGCTGGAAGACCGAGGTCCTGGACGCCACGGTGACCGGTCTGGGCGGGTACAAGGACGTCACCGTCGCGGTGAAGGCCAACCGCCGTGATCCGGCCGGCCAGGGCGCGTGGGCCAGGCTGAAGTACGAGGGCGGCGTGCACCGGGTTCAGCGGGTGCCGGTCACCGAGTCACAGGGCCGCGTCCACACGTCCGCGGCCGGGGTCCTCGTGATGCCGGAGGCCGATCCGGTCGAGGTGACGATCGAGCCCAATGACCTGCGGGTGGACGTGTTCCGGTCCTCCGGACCCGGTGGCCAGAGCGTGAACACCACCGACTCCGCGGTGCGGATCACCCACCTGCCGACCGGCATCGTCGTGTCCTGCCAGAACGAGAAGAGCCAGCTGCAGAACAAGGAGCAGGCGCTGCGCGTGCTGCGGGCGCGGCTGCTGGCCCAAGCCGAAGCCGACGCGGACGCGAAGGCCAGCGCCGAGCGGCGCAGCCAGGTCCGCACCGTGGACCGGTCCGAACGGGTCCGCACCTACAACTTCCCGGAGAACCGCATCTCCGATCACCGCGTGGGCTACCGGGCCTACAACCTGGACCGGGTCATCGACGGTGATCTCGACGGGGTGATCGACGCGCTGGCCGCCGCGGACCTGGCCGCGAAGCTGGATTCCGGGATCTCCGGCGATGATGAGCCTGCTGCTTGACGAGGTGGCGCTGGCCGCGGCGCGGCTGGCCGAGGCCGGGGTGGAATCGCCGCGCGCCGACGCCGAGCTGATCGCGGCCAGCGTGCACCGGGTCCGGCGCGGCGAGCTGCACACCGTGCCGGACACCGCCTTCGACGCGCGGTTCTGGTCCGATATCGCGCGCCGGGCCGCCCGCGAGCCGCTGCAGCACATCACCGGGCGCGCGTATTTCCGCTACCTGGACCTTGAGGTAGGTCCCGGCGTCTTCGTGCCGCGCCAGGAAACCGAGGTCATGACGGGCTGGGCCATTGACTGCCTCAGGGAGATGGACGTCGCTGAACCGGTCGTCGCCGACCTTGGCACCGGCTCCGGCGCGATCGCCCTGGCAATCTCGCAGGAGGTGCCGCGAGCCCGGGTGCACGCAGTGGAGGCCGACCCGCTCGCCCGGCAGTGGGCGGAGCGGAACATCGCCAGGTGCGCGGCATCGGCACCGCACACGGCAGGCCGGGTAACCCTGCATGACGGCGACTTCGCCGCCGCGCTCGGCGACCTGGACGGGACGGCGGACCTGGTGATCAGCAATCCGCCGTACATCCCGGTCGGCGCGTGGGTGCCGCCCGAGGTGGGCGAGTACGATCCGGCCACCGCGCTCTGGGGCGGGCCAGACGGGCTCAACCCGATCAGGGCGATCGAGGCAGTCGCGAGCAGGCTGCTGCGTCCCAGGGGCCTGGTGGCCGTAGAGCACGGCGCGCAGCAAGGCAGCGCGGTCTACTGGATTTTCCCGGAGGAACTCCGCTGGCGGGAGACCCGCAACCATAAGGACCTGGCCGGCCGGGACAGATTCGTCACTGCCGTGCGGTCCTGATCAGATTCGCTGCCGCCGCGGTCCAGGCCGGGCACCGCGTGGCCGTGCGGTCCTGGCCGGCAGCCGTCCGCGCGTCCCCGGCCGCGGGGCGGCCCGGGTGCCGGTTCCGGCGCGAAACATGGCAGGATGAGCGGCCATGAGCGGACGGTATGACTGCGCTGACGCGTCGGAGCGTGTGACGGGCCTCGCCGCCGCCGCCGCAGCCGTCGGCCGCGGCGCCCTGGTAGTGCTGCCGACGGACACGGTCTACGGAATAGGCGCTGATGCCTTCAACCCGGGGGCGGTGACAAGCCTCCTGGAGGCCAAGGGACGGGGGAGGAGCATGCCCCCGCCGGTGCTCGTAGGCTCGGTCCGTGCGGCCATTGCCCTCGTGGACGATCTCGGGCCGTATGGCAAGGACCTCGTCGACGAGTTCTGGCCGGGCGGCCTGACCCTGGTATGCCGCGCCACCCCGACCTTGCACTGGGATCTCGGCGACTCCCGCGGCACCGTCGCCGTCCGGATGCCGCTGCATCCGATCGCGCTGGAGCTGCTGAAGGAGACCGGGCCGATGGCGGTCAGCAGCGCGAACCTCTCCGGCTCGCTGTCCGCCACCACGGCGGCGGAAGCGGAGGAGCAGCTCGGCGAGTCGGTGGCCGTCTACCTGGATGGCGGCCAGTGCGCGAGCGCGCTGGCCTCGACGATTGTCGACCTGACCGGGTCGTCACCCCGGCTGCTGCGCCAGGGCGTGATCTCGATCGGGCGGCTCCGCGAGGTGGCGGCCGTTACTGCCGGTGAAGAAGCCGCGCCATAGTCGTGACGGGCTGGCGGGCCCGGCTTCTGCTGCGGTTCCGGCTTCTGCTGCGGTTCCGGCTTCTGCTGGGTGCCCCGCTTCCGCGGCAGGCCCGGCTTCTTGCCGGGGTGCTCTAGAGTTGCCGTAATGCTCGCAACACCCGTCCGGACCTGGTGAGCCACCGTGCGCGAATACCTACTCACGGTGCTGGTCACGGCTGCTGTCACCTATCTGCTGACCCCGCTAGTGCGCCGGCTGGCGGTTGCTGTCGGCGCCATGCACGCTGCCCGCGACCGGGACGTGCATGTGGTGCCGATCCCGTTGCTCGGCGGGCTGGCCATGTACGGCGGCCTGGCGGTCGGCTTGCTGGTGGCCGCCCAGATTGAGCCCCTGCGCAGTGTGTTCAGCGGCAGCCGGATGGAATCTGGCCTGCTGCTGGCCGGCGGCCTCATCGTCCTCGTCGGCTTCGCCGACGACCGGTGGGGGCTAAATCCGCTCAGCAAGCTGGCGGGCCAGGTGGCCGCGGGCGCCGTCCTGGTCTGGAGCGGCGCTCAGGTGAGCTGGCTGCCCGAGCCGGGCGGCGCGACGCTCGTCCTTACCCAGGACCAGGCCACCACGCTGACCATCCTTGTCGTGGTGGCCACCATCAACGCGGTCAACTTCATCGACGGGCTGGACGGCCTCGCGGTCGGGATCGTCGGGATCGGTGCTGCCGCGTTCTTCCTCTACTACTACACGCTCACCAAGAAGCTGGGGCTGGACGAGCAAACCGGTCCGGCGCTGGCGTCCGCTGTGCTGGCCGGCGCCTGCATCGGGTTCGTGCCGCACAATTTCTACCCGGCCAGGATCTTCATGGGCGACACCGGCTCGATGCTGCTTGGCCTGCTGCTCGCGTACGCGCCGATCTCGAGCATCGCCTCGCTCGACCCCGCGAGCCTGGCAAGCCGGGCGGCCTACCAGGGGGGGACGCTCAACCGGTTCCCCGAGATCTTGCCGCTGATCCTGCCCGCGGCTATTCTCGTCATCCCCTACGCGGACCTGCTGCTCGCCGTCGTCCGCCGGACCAGGGCGGGCCAGTCGCTGTTCGCGCCGGACCGCAAGCACCTGCATCACCGGCTGCTCGACATCGGCCACTCCCATCGCTCCAGCGTGCTGATCATGTACCTGTGGGCGACGTTGTTCTCCGGCACGGTGGTCGGGCTGTCGATCACTAAGACACCGCTGTTCGTGCTTGCGGTGGCCACCGTGGCCGCTGTGCTCGTGCTGCTGCTGATGTCGATGCCCAGGCTCCGGTGGTGGGAGCGCGGCAGGCCCGCGCAGCGCGCGCCGCACGCCAGCCCGCGGCCTGCGGCCGGGGAGACCCTGCCAAGGCCGGGCGTCCCCGCCCGGCCAGGCTGAGCGCGCGCGCTGCTTTTGCCGCGCGATAGGGCGGGTAGGAACTCCTCGTGACGTGCCGGCAGTGCCGCCCCCGCAGGCCCTACCGAGCGCCCAGGGCGCGGACGACGGCCGGTCGTTACTGGCCGTTAGTGGCTGATGAGTCGCGTTCGTCACAGTAGGTGACCCGTTGAGCCCATCGCGGCAAAGCTTGTGATACCTTTCACGAGCCCAACGCTGGAAGATGAGTGAGTAGAACCGTGATACCTTTCGCTGACCTGGCAGCGGAACCGCGCCGCTGCTGCGGCGGAGCCGTTTGGTTGCACCTGGGTGCTAAGGTAACCGTCTGGTCAATTCAGCAGGTCAGCGAATTCCTCGTCGAGTCCCCCGGAGTCCTTTAGATGCTGGCGAACCATGCCGGGATCGTCCGCAGGTCGGCCGCCACCACGGCCGCCGTGGGCGCCCTGATGGCGGTCATCAGCCTAGCCGTGGGCGGCGGCAAGGGGCTGCTCGGATCTGTACTCGGGATCGCGCTCGTCGCGGTCTTCTTCGCTATCAGCGTGGCGGCCGTCGGGCGCGCGGCGAAGGTGAGCCCGCAGGCCATGATGATCACGGCGATGACCACGTACATCCTGAAGATCCTGGTCTTGCTCTTCTTCGTTGTCCGCTTCAGCGACTCAACGGCCTTCAACCCCAGGCTCTTCGGCCTGACCGCGATCGTCTGCATCCTGGCGTGGAGCGGGTCGCAGGTCACCTGGTCACTCCGGCTTAAGATCCCGTATGTCGAGCCGGATGGAGAACGGTGACGCGTGGCGGCTACTCGAGGACCGGACGGCAGATCGCGGCCCGGGCGTCAGGCTGCCGGCGAGGGCACGCGCCTGGCGGTGACGCGGCGTGAGCTTCAGCGGCCGTCCTGCGGGGCCGGGCCGGAACTCCCCGGGCCGTGCCGCTGGCCCCGGCGCTGGCCCCGGCGAGGAGAACGCCGGCTGGTCAGTCTTCAGCTACCTCATCGCCGGGATGGCCGCCTACGGCGGGATCGGCTGGCTCATCGGCCACTGGCTGCATGCGACAATCCTTTTCCCGGTGGGAATGCTGACCGGACTAGTCCTCGCCATAGTGCTGATCATCTACCGGTACGGCAGGCCCTGATCGGCGGCAGCCGCCCGCTGCCCGCCGGCCGGCCCGCTGCGACGGCAGTGGCGGCAGCTGCAGTCATGCCAGCTGCGGTCAGGTCACCGGCGGTCCGAGCTGCGGTCGCATCAGCCACCGCGCGCGGGGTAAGAGACGTCCGCGCGGCCCGCGAAGGTGCCGCGCGAAGGATCGGATTCGGAGGTCAAGGTGGCCGGTGATGTTCAGGCGCTTGCCGGGGGCGGGTGCCATCTTTTCTCCGGCTGCGGTTTCCCGGCACCGAGCCTGAACAGCTTCCTCTTTCCGCCCCTCTTCTCGATCGGCAGCTTCCACTTCACCAAGCCGATGCTGCTGGCGCTGATCTGCGCCGGGCTGGTCGTCTGGTTCTTCTGGGCCGCGTTCGCCAAGCCCAAGCTGGTCCCCAGGGGCGCGCAGAACCTGGGCGAGTTGGGCGTCTTCTTCGTCCGCGACCAGATCCTGCGGCCGATGATGGGCAAGGAGGGCGACGGGTACCTCCCCTTCCTGGTCTCGCTGTTCTTCTTCATCTGGGTGATGAACCTGATGGAGATCATCCCGGTAGCGCAGTTCCCCGCGATGTCGCGGATCGCCTTCCCGGTCGCGCTGATGCTCATGGTCTACATCACCTACACGGTGCTCGGCATAAGGCGCATGGGCCTGCGCGGTTATTTCAGCAACATGGTCCCGAAGGGGGTGCCGATCGGGATCCTGCTCATCCTCGCGCCGGTCGAGATCCTCCAGTACACCCTGGTCCGCCCGTTCACGCTGGCGGTCCGGCTCTTCGCGAACATGTTCGCCGGGCACATCCTCATCCTGGTGTTCACCCTCGCTTCCTGGTACATGTTCACCATCGGGATCGGCCTGCTGTACAGCGCGACCTCGTTCCTGCTCGTGATCATTCTCACTGCCTTCGAGATGCTGATCCAGGCGCTGCAGGCCTACATCTTCACCATCCTGACGGCGCAGTACATCGGCGGCTCGCTCTCGCCGGAAGCAGGCCACTGAGATGGCTCGCGACCGGCGCACGCCAGCGACTGCAGGGGCAGCCGCGCTGACGCGCCGCCCACAGACGTCCCGCCCACGAATCCGCCGGGGGAACTCCGCCGGCCTGAACGCAAAGGAATGCACACATGCTTGAACTGGCACATCTTGCGGCCTCCGGCACCACGACCACGATGATCATCAACTTCGGGGCGGTCGCCTACGGCCTGGCGGCCATCGGGCCCGGCATCGGCATCGGCCTGATCTTCGGTCATGGCGTCGAGGCCATGGCCCGTCAGCCTGAGGCGGCCGGGCTGATCCGCTCGAACATGTACATCGGGTTCGCGCTGACCGAGGCACTTGCCCTGATCGGCATCGTCATCCCGTTCATCTTCCACGCCGCCGGCTGACTGCCGCTACGGACGGAGCCGAACGTGATCTCTCGCAGAGAGGAAGCCGGACCGTGATTTTCCTTGCCGCATCGTCGGCGCCGGATCCGCTGATCCCTGACGCCGTTGAGCTGATCATCGGCGCCATCGCGTTCCTGATCGTCTTCGGCCTGCTCGGCAAGATCCTGATGCCGCGGATCACCAAGACACTTGCGGAGCGCACCGACGCGATCGAGGGCGGGCTGCACCGCGCGGAGGAGGCCCAGGCAGAGGCGAACCGGACGCTGGAGGAGTACCGCGAGCAGCTCGCAGAGGCCAGGCATGAGGCTTCGAGGCTCCGGGAAGAGGCCAAGGAGCAGGGCATTGCGATCAAGGCGGAGTTGCGGGCGGAAGGAGAGGCCGAGCGGCAGCGCATCGTGGACGCAGCGCACGCGCAGCTGGAGGCCGACCGCCAGCAGGCGCTTACCTCGCTGCGCGCCGAGGTCGGCGCCCTCGCGGTCGAGCTGGCCGGCCGGATAGTCGGCGAGTCGCTGGAGGACGAGGCACGGCAGCGCCGGACCGTCGACAGGTTCCTTGCGGAACTGGAAGAGCAGTCCGGCAGCACGACCGGAGCCAGGGCAACGTCATGAGAGGCGCGAGCAGGGCATCCCTTGCCGAGGCTACTGACCGGCTCTCGGCCGTGCTGGCCGGCCGGACGAATGCGGGCCAGCTCGGCGATGACCTGTTTTCCGTAGCCGATCTGCTCGACAGCCAGTCCGGGCTGCGCCGGGTCCTGTCCGACCCGTCCCGGCAGGCGGCGGCAAAGGCCGGGCTGGCCGAGACTCTCCTGTCCGGGAAGGTTGCCGCCGCGACGCTTGAGGCGACGACCGGCCTGGTCAGTGCGCACTGGTCCGCCCCTGGTGACCTGGCGGATGCGGCCGAGCAGCTCGCCGTGCTCGCGATCGTGGCCGGCGCCGATGACGAGGGCACGCTGGACGAGCTGGAGGACGAGCTGTTCAGGTTCTCCCGCGTCGTCGATGCCGAGCCGGATCTGCGCGTCGCGCTGTCGAGCCCGTTCATCGCCGCGCAGCGCAAGCGGCAGCTGCTCGACGCGCTGCTGGCGGGCAAGGTCACGCAGCCGGCGCTGCGGCTGATCACCCAGGCGGCGATCCACCCCAGGGGACGCAGCCTGGCCAGGAGCCTGGAGGAGTACGCGCGGCTGGCGGCGCAGCGGCGCGCGCGCCTGATAGCCGAGGTGCACGTGGCCGCCGAGCTCAGCGCGCAGCAGCGCGAGCGGCTGGCGACGGCGCTCTCCGCCGCCTACGGCCACGACGTCCACCTCGATGTAGTGCTCGATCCCGAGGTCATCGGCGGGATGTCCGTCCGGATCTCGGATGAGCTGATCGACGGAAGCATGGCAAGCCGGCTGGCAGCGCTCCGGCGCAAGCTGGCCGCCTGAGCGCGGGCCGCCGCGCGGCACGGGAAGCCCACAGACGAAGAACGATCCAGACGAAAGAGAACGAGGACAATGGCGGAGCTGACAATCCGGCCCGACGAGATCCGGGACGCGCTGGCGGAGTTCGTCCGGGCGTACGAGCCCGAGGCTGCCTCCGCGGAGGAGGTCGGCACCGTCGCGGAGTGCGGCGATGGCATCGCCCGGGTCGAGGGACTGCCCTCGACCATGGCCAACGAGCTACTCGAATTCGAGGACGGCACCCGCGGCCTCGCGCTCAACCTCAACGTGCGCGAGATCGGCGTCGTCATACTCGGTGATTTCAGCAAGATCGATGAAGGCCAGCAGGTCCGCCGCACCGGCGAGGTACTGTCCGTCCCGGTCGGCGATGGCTTCCTCGGCCGGGTGGTAGACCCGCTCGGCGAGCCGCTGGACGGCAAGGGCCCGATCGAGAACACCGAGCTGCGCGTGCTGGAGCTGCAAGCCCCGTCCGTGGTGGAACGGCAGAAGGTCAACGAGCCGCTGCAGACCGGGATCAAGGCGATCGACTCGATCACCCCGATCGGGCGCGGCCAGCGTGAGCTGATCATCGGTGACCGGCAGACGGGCAAGACTGCCATCGCCGTCGACACGATCATCAACCAGAAGGGCAACTGGGACTCCGGCGACCCGGCCCGCCAGGTCAAGTGCGTCTACGTCGCCGTCGGCCAGAAAGGCTCGACGATCGCGGAGGTCCGCCAGTCACTCGAGGACGCGGGCGCCCTGGAGTACACCACGATCGTGGCGGCGCCTGCCTCCGACCCGGCGGGCTACAAGTACGTCGCGCCGTTCACCGGATCGGCCATCGGGCAGCACTGGATGTACGCGGGCCAGCACGTGCTGATCATCTTTGACGACCTGACCAAGCAGGCCGAGGCGTACCGCGCTATCTCCCTGCTGCTGCGCCGCCCGCCGGGCCGCGAGGCCTACCCGGGTGACGTCTTCTACCTGCACTCACGGCTGCTGGAGCGCTGCGCCAAGCTCTCCGACGAGCTAGGCGGCGGCTCCCTGACCGGGCTGCCCATCGTCGAGACGAAGGCCAACGACATCTCCGCCTACATCCCGACCAACGTCATCTCGATCACCGACGGGCAGATCTTCCTGGAGACCGACCTGTTCAACTCCGGCGTCCGGCCGGCCATCAACGTCGGCCAGTCGGTATCCCGGGTCGGCGGCGACGCGCAGATCAAGGCGATGAAGAAGGTCGCCGGCGGACTGAAGCTGGCCCTTTCGCAGTTCCGCGACCTGGAGGCATTCGCCTCGTTCGCCTCTGACCTGGATGCGGCGTCACGCGCGCAGCTGGACAGGGGCGCGCGCCTGGTCGAGCTGCTGAAGCAGCCGCAGTACAGCCCGATGCCGGTGGAGCAGCAGGTCGTCTCCGTCTGGGCAGGCACATCCGGGCTCCTTGACGACGTGCCGCTGGAGGACATCCGCCGGTTCGAGGAAGAGTTCCTGGACCACCTTCGGCGGGAGAAGGCCGGGCCCCTTGACACGATCAGGGAGACCGGCGAGCTGTCCGACGATACCGTCACCGCGCTCAAGGACGCCATGGAGCACTTCCGGCGCGGCTTCGAGATCAAGGGCGGTGAGATGCTCGTCAAGGACGAGCCTGCGGAGCCGGTGGATGAGACGGAAGTCGACGCGGAGAAGGTCAGGAAGTACGTCCCCCCGGCTGACGAGAAGAAGTAGGGCGGGAAGGCACGCATGGGAGCCCAGCTTCGCGCGGTAAGGCAACGTATCCGGGCGGTCCAGTCCACCGCCAAGATCACGCGTGCCCAGGAGCTGATCGCGTCGTCGCGGATCGTCAAGGCGCAGCAGCGGGTGCAGGCTGCCGCGCCGTACGCACGGGAGATCACCCGGGCGGTTGAGGCCGTCTTCAGCCGGTCCTCGCAGGTCCATCATCCGCTCACCAGCGAGCATGAGAACCCGGCCCGCGCGGCCGTGCTGATCCTGACCAGCGACCGCGGCTTCTGCGGCGGTTACAACGCCAGCGTGCTGCGCGAGGCGCAGGGACTGCGCGCGCTGCTGGAGGAACGCGGCCTGGAGGCGGTGCCGTTCGTGTCCGGCCGCAAGGGTATCGGCTGGCACCGGTTCCGCGGCCGCGAGATGGCCGGGGAGTGGAGCGGATTCTCCGACACGCCCGTGCACGCGAATGCCAGCGAGATCACCTCGGTGCTGATCGACGCGTTCGGCAAGCCCGCGGCCGAGGGCGGGGTCGACGAAATCTACATCGTGTACACGGAGCTCGTGTCGATGCTCACGCAGCGCCCGGTCATCCGCAGGCTGCTGCCGCTGCAGATCGAGGAGACGACGGAGGAGCCGCCCTCCGGCCCGGTGCCCGTGTACGAATTCGAGCCATCGCCCGAAGCCGTTCTCGATGCGCTGCTGCCCTGGTATGTGGAGAGCAGGATCTTCCACGCGCTGCTCGACTCGGCCGCGGCGGAGATCGCGGCCCGGCGCAAGGCCATGAAATCCGCCACTGATAATGCGAACGACCTGCTGGATGCGCTCACCCGTGAGGCAAACAAGGCGCGGCAGGCAGAGATCACTCAGGAAATCAGCGAGATCGTCGGGGGCGCCAACGCGCTGGCTGAGACGATCGCAGGGAGTAAGTGAGCATCAATATGAGCGCTGAGAAGCCCGCCGCCAAGGATGACAAGCCCGACGTCAAGGACGTCGAGGCTGCCGTCAAGGACATGGAGGCCGCCGTCAAGGACGTAAAGGGCGCCGTCAAGGATGACAAGGGCGTGAAGGCTGCCGTCAAGGACATGGAGGCCGCCGTCAAGGACGTGAAGGCCGCCGTCAAGGATGACAAGGGCGTGAAGGCCGCCGACAAGGACGGGGAAGCCGCCAGCGCTGGCACCGGTCGTGTTGTGCAGGTCATCGGCCCCGTCGTTGACGTGGAGTTCCCGGCTGCGGAGATTCCTGATATCTACAACGCCCTGCACGTGGACGTGACGCTGGGCGACGACGTCAAGACGCTGACCCTGGAGGTCGCGCAGGACATCGGCGACAACGTGGTCCGCACCATCTCCATGCAGCAGACCGACGGCCTGGTGCGCGGCGCGGAGGTGACCGACACGGGCGGCGCGATCTCGGTGCCGGTCGGTGACGTCACCAAGGGCCATGTCTTCAATGTCCTCGGCGAGACGCTCGACGTGCCCACCGCGTCGTTGAAGATCACCGAGCGGTGGGGGATCCACCGTGACCCGCCGCCTTTCGACCAGCTGGAGGCCAGGACCGAGATCCTGGAGACCGGCATCAAGGTTCTCGACCTGCTCACCCCGTATGTCCGGGGCGGGAAGATCGGGATGTTCGGCGGCGCTGGCGTGGGCAAGACCGTGCTCATCCTGGAGATGATCACCCGGATCGCCAAGGGATCTGGCGTGTCGGTGTTCGCCGGAGTGGGAGAGCGCACCCGCGAGGGCAATGACATGTTCATCGAGATGACGGATTCCGGCGTCATCAATGACACCGCGCTGGTCTTCGGCCAGATGGACGAGCCGCCGGGTACCAGGCTCCGGGTGGGCCTGGCCGCGCTGACGATGGCTGAGTACTTCCGCGACGTGCAGGGCCAGGACGTGCTGCTGTTCATCGACAACATCTTCCGGTTCACCCAGGCAGGATCCGAGGTGTCCACCTTGCTCGGCCGTATGCCGTCGGCGGTGGGCTACCAGCCGACGCTGGCCGACGAGATGGGCCAGCTGCAGGAGCGGATCACTTCCACCCGTGGTCACTCGATCACCTCGATGCAGGCGATTTACGTGCCGGCCGACGACATCACCGACCCGGCGCCGCACACCGTGTTCGCGCACCTCGATGCCACCACGGTGCTGTCCCGTGAGATCACCCAGAAGGGCATCTTCCCGGCGGTGGACCCGCTCGACTCGACGTCGCGGATCCTGGATGTGAAGTACGTCGGCCAGGAGCATTACGACGTCGCCCGCGAGGTGCAGCGGATCCTGCAGCGCTACAAGGAACTGCAGGACATCATCGCCATCCTCGGTATCGACGAACTCTCTGAGGAAGACAGGATCACCGTCCAGCGCGCGCGGCGGATCGAGCGCTTCCTGTCCCACCCCATGTTCGTGGCCGAGCAGTTCACCGGGCAGCCGGGCGTGTCGGTCCCGCTGGACGAGACGATCTCCTCGTTCAAGGCCATCACCGAGGGCAAGTACGACCAGCTCCCCGAGCAGGCCTTCTTCATGTGCGGCGGTATCGAGGACGTGGAGAAGAAAGCCAAGGAACTGGAGCGGTCGTGACGGAGTCGTGTGAGATTAGCGTCGTGACGAAGTCGCGCGGGGTAGCACTGTGACGCTGCACGTGGCGCTGGTCGTCCCCGAAGGCGAGATCTGGGCCGGCGATGCCCAGCGGGTCATCGCCAAGACCCTCGACGGGGACATCGGCGTGCTGACCGGTCACACGCCCGTGCTCGGCATCCTGGCCGAGGGCAGTGTGGTGCGGATCCTGCCCGACGCCGGCGAGGCAGCCGGCGGCCAGGGAGCCGGCGGCGAGGTGCTCGTCGCGATCGGCGGGGGATTCCTGTCTGTCGCGGATGACCAGGTATCGGTCCTGGCCCGCCAGGCACAGCTCGGTGCCGATGTGGACCGGGCCGGAGCGCAGGCTTCCCTCGACTCCGCGCTGGAGGCTGCCGGGCCGGGCGAGGAGACCGCGGACGTCCGATACTTCCGAGCGCTGCTCAGGGCCGCTGGCGACCGGGCCTGAGCAGGACCGGCTCGGAGGGCTGGGTGGTAGCGGCGCTGGAAGTCGGCGCAGTCTGGATCCTTGCCGCCCTGCTTGCCCTGGCCGTGCTCGCGGCGATGGGCATCGCGATCCGCAGGATCCTGCTGGAGCGCGGCGGCGGGACCGTCGAGTGCGGCCTGCGCCGCGGCCCCGATCAGGGCTGGCGCCTCGGCCTCGCCGCCTACCAGCCCGCCGAGTTGCGCTGGTATGACGCCTTCGGAGTGCTGCTGAGACCGCGTGCGGTCTTCGCGCGAAAGGCGCTCAGCGTCCTCTCCCGGCGGCCAGCCGACGCCTTGGAATCAGCCAGCCTCGGCAAGGGCATCGTCGTCGTGGAGTGCAGTGCGGGGGAGCGCGCCGCGCCGGTCGAGCTGGCCATGAGCGAGGCGGCGCTCACCGGCTTTCTCGCGTGGCTGGAGTCCGCTCCGCCAGGGCGCGGCAATAGCCCGCGTTAACTTGCCCAGCACGCAGCCGCCGGCTACTCAATCCCCGAGCGGGCGAGCCGGCCTAGCGCCGCGCCAGGCACCGGCTAGCGTTCCCCGCCGGGCTTCCAGAGCAGATCGCCGGCCGGCTCGTTGGCGCGGCGGGCCAGGATGAAAAGCAGGTCGGAAAGCCTGTTGAGATAACGGGCGGGTAGCGGGTGCACGGAGTCGCCGTGCGCTTCGATGGCCGCCCATGTGCTCCGCTCGGCCCGTCGCACGATCGTCCGGGCCGCGTGCAGCAGCGCTGCACCCGCGGTGCCGCCCGGCAGCACAAAGCTGCGCAGCACGGGCAGGCCTTCGTTGTGGGCGTCGCACTCCTGCTCAAGAGCGGTCACGTAGCTTTCGTCGATCCGCAGCGGCGGGTAGGCGGGGTTCTCCGTCACCGGCGTACACAGGTCCGCGCCGACATCGAAGAGCTCGTTCTGGATGCGGATCAGCGGCCCGGTGATGGCGTCAGGGAGCCCGCCAAGGGTCACGGCAACTCCGATCGCGCAGTTTGCCTCGTCGACGTCGGCGTAGGCCGCAAGCCGCGGGTCAGTCTTGGCCGCACGGCTGGCGTCGCCGAGTCCGGTGGTCCCGTCGTCGCCGGTACGGGTATAGATGCGGGAGAGCACCACCGGTGTCTCGCTTCGGTCGCGTGCCATGGCTCCACCGTAGCGCGCGGCGGGCGTGCCCGTTCCGCGCGGCGGGCGTGCCTGCGGCCGGAGTGAGGCGTGCCCGGAGCCGGAGTGAGGCGTGCCCGCAGCGCGTGCCGCGGCGTGCGTGAGTGACACGTCAGATGAGCTTCCGGTCGCGCCTAAACAGTGTCAGTCCGCATCATCCGTGAGCCCTGCCGACACCTTTGCAGTATCAGTTCTGGCGGACTGCGCAGTCTTCTGACCTGGGGTATTCACATTTTGACAACGATGTGACATCGTATGAGTACGAAGAGTAATCAGTGATGGTGAGTGTCGGACTCCGATCTGATGAGGTTCCGGTCATCGAACTGATAATTCTGACTAGGCCGGAATATGGCCTAGAGCAGGTCAGCAAGAGTGGCCTGCGGGGTCGCTTTCACGGCGTCCAGGTGGTCTCGGGGGCCCGCCTGGCTCGGGAGTGACCATGCATGAGGGGGGCGCGCGGTCCCGCGCCGTGCGTGCGCCGACGGCGTACGGCGGCCCGGGACCGCGGGCCATCCGCTGCCGCCGGTAAGGGCGGCGCAGGCCTCCTGCCGCCGGCAGGCCGTAAGGGCGTACCCCCGCCCGCCAGGCCCGGCACTGGCGTTACGGCCATCGAATCTGGGTCCATTCACCCAGCGTTTCCGGCCTGCCACCAGCGAGTAGGGTGTCCCTCGATATCCGAACGGTGTTCGGGAGGTGGCCGTGTACGACTATGTCATCGTTGGGGCCGGCAGCGCCGGCTGCGTCCTGGCGGCGCGCCTTACCGAGAACCCGTCCACGCGTGTGCTGCTGCTGGAGGCCGGGCCGCCGGATGACGCCGACGAGATACATATCCCGGCTGCGCTGAACCTGCTTTTCAAGAGCACCTACGACTGGGACTACCTGACGGTGCCGCAGGAACGCGCGGCTGGCCGGGCCATCTACTGGCCTCGTGGCCGGACCCTGGGCGGTTCATCGTCCATCAATGCGATGGTCTATATCCGGGGCAGCAGGTACGACTACGACACCTGGCGGGACGCCTACGGCTGCTACGGCTGGGGTTATACCGATCTGCTCCCTTACTTCCTCCGCTCGGAGGGCAACTCGCGCGGCGCGTCGGCGTATCACGGTGCCGACGGCCCGTTGTCCGTGCAGGACCCGAGGTACAAATCAGCCCTGACAACGGCGTTCGTCGACGCGGCCGGGCAATGGGGCATGGCGGCCAACGACGATTTCAACGGGCCGCGGCAGGACGGTGCCGGGTTTTATCAGGTCACCCAGCGCGCCGGTCGCCGATGGTCGGCCGCTGACGCCTTCCTGCATCCGGCCGCCGGGCGGCCCAACCTGACCGTGCAGACCGATGCCCTGGTGACCGGCGTGGCGATCGAGGGAGGCCGCGCGGTGGGCGTGCGCTACCTGCTGCGCGGCGTCGGGGAGATGGCCAGGGCGGAAAACGAGGTTATCCTTGCTGCAGGCGCGATCGGCAGCCCGCAGCTGCTCATGCTGTCCGGCATCGGGCCAGCCGACCACCTGGCCGAGCATGACATAGGCGTGATCGCTGACAGCCCTGGCGTAGGCGCCAATCTGTCCGATCATCCCATCGTGACGGCGATGTGGCACACCCCGAAGACGACTGGGCTATGGGAGAAGGCAGGCCCGAAAAACCTCGCCCGCTGGCGCATGATGCACTCGGGCCCGCTGACGACGAACGTGGCGGAGGCCGGCGGATTCAGCCGCACGGACCCAGCGCTTCCGGCACCTGACCTGCAGTGGCACGTGCTCCCGACGCCATACCAGAACTTCGGTCTTACCGATCCGTCGATCCGGGCGCTCTCCCTGCTCGTCACCCTGGTGGCCGTCGGAAGCCGCGGCCGGATTCGGCTCCGCAGCGCAGACCCGAGGCACAAGCCGGCCATCGATCCTGCCTACCTCTCCGACGGTGCCGACATCGAGCCGCTGGTCCGGGGCATTCAGATGGCACGGCAGATCGCGGCGGCCCCGGCGATGGCAAAGATCTGCAAGTCGGAGCTTGCGCCCGGCACCAGCGTCCGCACCGAGACCGAGCTCCGGGAATTCGTGCGGCGCGACATCAGCACGATCTACCACCCGGTCGGTACCTGCGCGATGGGAGGTGATTCCCGGCTGGCCGCTAGCAAGCTCACCAGCGTCGTGGATACGGAACTTCGCGTCCGCGGGGTTGACGGGCTGCGTGTCGTCGACGCCTCGGTGATGCCCGTAGTCCCCAGGGGCAATACCAACGCGCCGACGATCGCCATCGCCGAGCGGGCCGCCGACCTGATCAGCGGCCGGGCACCGCTCGCCGCTCTGGAGCCCGCCGACCTGGCCATGCCGGCCGCCGGCCTTACCCTGGCGCGTGATTCCGGAGGCCGGGGGCCGGTCACAGGATGATGGACTGGGTGCCCTCCTGCACCCTGGCGGAGGCAATCCGGCCGCCTGTGGCCGGCGGCCGCCAGGGGTAAAACTGGCCGCTCGATGACGGACCATTCCACGTCAGGCGCATGCGGGTAATGCGCCCCCCGGTTTCGCACCAAATACCCTGTGATGTGGCCAGTACGCAACATCAGGCGGAGGCGCGCGATGGAAGATCACCACAAGATGCGAGCCTCGGACGGTGACCGGCAAGAGGCCGTCGAGCGGCTGCGCGCCTCGCTGGAAGACGGCCGCCTGAAGATGGATGAGTACCTTGACCGCATAGGGCTCGCTTACGAAGCGGTGACCTACGGTGATCTCGCCCCGCTGTACGCCGATCTGCCCGAGGTTCACCCGATGGCAAAGCGCGAGGCGGCTCCGCCCGCCGCGGCTGCGCAGGCTGCAGCCGGCCCGCCAGGCGTTGCAGCCGCCCCGCCAGGCGTCCTCGCCGATCTGCCCGCCGCGCTCAAGGTGCTGTGGACGATCTGGCTGGCCGCCGTATCGATCAATGTGGTGGTCTGGGTTCTTGTCAGCGGCACCACCGGCCACCTGATCTACCCCTGGCCGGTTTGGGTCGCCGGCCCGTCCGGGGCTGCGCTGTTCGCCGTATCGGCTGGCGTCACGCAGATCCGGCGCAGCCGCCGGTCCGCCGGGCGAGGCTTGCCGGCCGGGAAGGGCTGATCCCACCCCTATCTCAGCGGAACCCGGATGCCGGGGTCGGGGCAGCCCGCCAGGTGCGCGGCTACTTCTTGTAGCGCTTGCCGTGCAGGACGGTCACGAGGCTGAGGATCTTCTTCATGTCCTTGTCGGTCCGGGCGAACGATGTCAGGTTCACCAGCGGCTTCATCCGCTGCCGGGTGATGGCCTTGGGCCGGGAAAACTCCCGCAGCCCGTCGGCACCGTGGATGCGCCCGAAGCCGGAATCGCCCGATCCCCCGAACGGCAGCGCCGGGACGCTGGCGTACGCGATGACCGAGTTGACCGCCGTCATGCCGCTGCGCAGCGCCCTTGCGGCAGCCATCGCTTTCTTCCTGTTCCCGGTGAAGACGGTGGCGCCCAGGCCGTAATGGCCGCCGTTTGCCAGCCTGACGCCTTCGGCCAGGTCGGCCACTTTCGTGACAGTGACCGTCGGGCCGAACGTCTCGTCGGTCACCGCGCGGCTCTCCTCCGGCACGTCGGCGAGGATGACCGGGCCGACGAATGGCCTTCGGATGCTGGCCATGCCGCCGACGATCGGCCGCCCGCCCCGGGCGAGCGCGTCCGCGATATGCGTCTCGATGACCTCGATCTGGCCGGGCATCGTCATCGGGCCGTAATCCGCCTCGCGATCCTCGCCGGGACGAAGCCCGGCTACCCGTTCGCTGAGCTTCTCAAGGAACGTGTGATAGACGTCCTCGACCACGTACACGCGCTCCACCCCGACGCAGGTCTGCCCGGCGTTGGAGAGCGCTCCCCAGGCGGCGGCGTCCGCCGCGGCGTCGAGATCCGCGTCGGACCCGACGAGGAAGGCATCCTTGCCGCCGCACTCGGCGACCATCGGGGTGAGGTTCTGCGCGCAGGCGGCCATGACCTTCCTGGCCGTGCTCGCCGAGCCAGTGAAGGCTATCTTGCTGACCCCGCTTCTGGCCAGGATGTCGCCGGTCTCCCCGGATCCGGTGATCAGCTGGAGTACCGGCTGCTCCGGCACTACCTCGGCGAACGAGCTGGCAAGCCAGCCGCCGACCGCCGGGGTGAACTCGCTCGGCTTGAACAAGACCGCGTTCCCCGCCGCCAGCGCGTAGGCAATCGACCCGATCGGGGTGAACACCGGGTAATTCCACGGGCCGATAACACCGACCACGCCAAGAGGCTGATACTCAAGCGTGGCCGCCTGATTAATGGCGACAAGGCCGCTGCGTACCTTTCGCGATCGCAGCACCTTGTGAGCATTCTTAGCGGCCCAGTCGATATGCACGATCGCCAGCAGGATCTCCAGCTGGGCATCGGCCAGCGGCTTGCCGGTCTCGGTGTGCACCAGCTCGGCCAGCCGGGCCATGTACCTGGTGATATGCGATTTCCAGGCCAGCAGCCTGATCCGCCGGTCCGTTGCCGGCAACCCCGCCCACCAGGCAGCGGCCCGGTGCGCCCGGACGAGCGCCGCCTGGATCTCGTGCTCGCCGCAGACTCCGAAGGTAGCGATGACCTCGCCCGTCGCGGGATTCAGCGTGTCGAACGTCTCCACGGACTTCGCCGGTTCATGCGTCCAGGTCGTGGTCGCCATTGCCCTCACCGTCATCGAGTCCAGCAATTCAGGCCGTCGCATGCCAAGTAAATCACCGGCCGTGGCGCGGCAGATACCGTTGGGATGCGACAAGCTGAATGGCGGCAGGGAACAGGAGCGGGCTGATGGCAGGCACCGGGCAGGGCGGGCCCGCCGGGGCCCGTGCCGGACCCGGCACCGCCGCCCGGCATCCCTGTTGCCCGGCCGGTCCGTGCACCCTAGGATCGCAACGTTGCCGCATCGCGGCGCACCTGACCAGGAAGGAGGCGCGATGTCCAGCAATCTCCAGGCGCCCCCAGGAGACCGGCTCTGACCGATCCCGGTCGCGCCTCTGCTCAGCAGAGGACTGAAATGACTTCTGATCCGATGGCCGCCCCCGCTGACGGCCGCACACCCGCATCAGCTGATGAAGATGCGGGCAAGTCGCCCGCTTCCCGTACGGACGACATCCCGGTCAGCTTTGACGAGCGCACGATACTGACCACGCTCCTGGACTACACCCGCGACACGGTGCACGCGAAGTGCGCCGGGATCGCCGAGCAGGACGCCCGCCGCGCGCCGCTGCCGGGCTCTCCGCTGATGACCATCTCCGGACTGGTCAGCCACCTGCGCTGGGTCGAGTACGGCTGGCTCGAGGCCATCCTGCTCGGCGAGGAAGACCACAGTCCTGGGACCGGGGAGGACCCCGACCGCGAGATGCGCATCGCCGTCGAGATCCCGATCGCCCAGCTGCTCGCCGAATACGAATCCAGCTGCGCGCGGTACCGGGAGCTCGTGGCTTCCCTCGACCTGGATACGCCGTCCAAGGGGAAAATGAGGTGGCGCACCGAACCTGTCACGCTGCGGTGGATCCTCTTCCACCTGATCGAGGAGACCGCCCGGCATAACGGTCACATCGACATCCTCCGCGAGATGGCTGACGGAGTGACCGGCACGTAACCCAGTAAGCAGTCCTCACCCTGGCCACTCAGAACAAGCGCAGTGCGCCATCGTCGGCGCCGCGCATTGAGTCGTAGTCGAGGACGAGGCAGCGGATACCGCGGTCCTGGGCCAGGATGCGGGCTTGCGGCTTGATCTCCTGGGCGGCGAAGATGCCCTGCACCGGGGCCAGCAGCGGGTCCCTGTTCAGCAGCTCGAGGTAGCGGGTCAGCTGCTCGACCCCGTCGATCTCGCCGCGCCGCTTGATCTCGATTGCCACGCAAGCGCCCGCGGCATCCCGGCACATCAGGTCGACTGGTCCGATCGGGGTCGGGTACTCGCGGCGGACCAGCCGCCAGCCTTCGCCAAGGACGTGCATCTGGGCCGCCAGCAGCTCCTGCAGGTGCGACTCGACGCCGTCCTTGATCAGGCCGGGATCAATCCCCAGGTCGAACGAGGAGTCAGCGAGAATTTCCTCGAGCTCGATGGTAAGGGTCTCGCCGGATTTGCCGGTGACCACCCACCGGCCCGGCTGCTCGTCCAGCCGGCAGGGCGGGGACATCCAGTTCAGCGGCTTGTAGCTGCCGCCGTCGGCATGGACCAGCACCGAGGAGTCCGCCTTGATGATCAGCAGCCGCAGCGCGAGCGGGAGATGAGCCGACAGGCGTCCCGCGTAGTTGACGCTGCACCGGGCGATGACGAGCCGCACGAGAGCCAACTGTAGCCCTGCCGCCGAGCTTCCTCCGTAAGAACCGGCAGGCGGCTGCCTGACGCGGCCTGCTCGAACGCATCCGGCGGCAGGAGACCGGCCGCCTGCGCTTCGGCGGACATCTCCAGCATCCGGATCGCTGGCTCTCCCGGCGACTCAAAGATCACGTCAGCGGCTGCAGCGGCTGCAGCGGCTGCGGCGGGTGCCCGGCTAGCATCGGAACCGTGCCACGGATGGCACGTGCTTTTCTCTTCGCATGCTGGAGGCATCGTGACAGAGCAGATCCCGGATCCGCCAGCTGAGCGGTTTCACCGCGACCGCCGGGAACATGGCGGCGCGCCCGCGCACCTTGACGATGACCAGCTCGCCCGTCTCACCGAGGAAGAACGCGTCGACGCGGGCATCGACGCCTATGACCCGGACGAGGTGCCCGCCGCAACCGACACGCCGCCGGGCAAGGACGTCACCGAGTCGCAGGAGTACCTAGCGGAGCGCGCCGAGATCCGGCGGGAGCTGGACGAAGGAGAGCTGGGTGCCGGCGGCGAGCAGGATCCCTTCCCGCCCACGCACTACGACCGGTCATAACACCGGACCCGCTGGCCCCAGCGGGTCCGCCAGGTTGCGGTGAGGTCCCCGCAGGGCTGTCAGGCAACCCCGGGGGGACCTCACCCGTCTTCCACGCTCCCGCAGCTACCGGCGACCGGTCGCCGGCAGCTGCCGGGCAGGCGGGCCAGCTTCTTACGGAGCCGGTGACTTGCTCCCGTCGGCGACCGCGAAGGCCTCGCCGTTGGAACTTGGCGCGGACGGCGAGGCGATGACCGGGCTGCCGGAGTTGGCGACCATGAAGATCTCGTTGAGCGTCGCGCCCGTGGCCACCTTCAGCAGCGGCTTCCAGGTCTGCGTGCCGGGGGCCGCCGTGCTCAGTGAGCCCGGGTTGAACGTCACGTTGCCGGTGGTGGCCAGGGTGGAAAGGCTGCCGCCGACCTCAGGCCGCTCGTGGATGGCCTCGACGCTCAGGCCGGGCGTACTGTACTTGACGGTCCGGCCGCCGCTCTTGCCGGTCGTCAGGTCGAACACCGTCATTTTCCAGGTGCCGGCCTTGGTCTCCTCGACCAGGCCCTCCATCTTGTTGCCCGGCTTGATGGTCAGGCCGGGGATGACGACCTCGCTGGCGGGCAGGATCTCGGTCCATGCGTCGTAATGCGCCGTGCCGCCGAGGTTGTCGGCCTCGGTGCCGTCCTGGACCAGGGTGTCGTTACTGAAGCCGTCGATCCCGACCCAGTCGGAGGAGTACTGGTCACCGGCCGGCTTGGTGCTCACCGTGGGCACCGTCCAGTAGTCCTTGACGGCCGTGAACGTGCCCTTCGTCTTGGTCGACTGGGCGTAGCCGGACCAGTTCGTGGAGTCCAGCTTGGTGGTCCCCCTGACCGTCCGCGCGCTCGCGCCCGGGGCGCGCAGCATCCGGCCTACCTGTGGAGCGTGCCGCAGCACCGGGCTGGAGGCCGCCGAGGCGCCAGCCACTCCGCCGGCCAGCACCAGCGATGCGCTGCCCAGCATGGCCACCGCGGCTTTTCCGAGCAATCTGTCCCCGAGCTGCATGTGATCTCCCTCGTATCGGCATATCGGCTCTTGGGGCAGATTACCGGGATATCTCATGACCTGGCAGAACCTCAGCTAATCTCAGCCGGGTCCTGCCGCCCCCGGGGACGTGACATTGCTCACTGCCCAGCCGCTGGCTGCCGCTCAGCCGGTCCGGCGAGCACGACGGCCACGGCGTGGCAGGTCGCGGGCCGGCTCGGTCGCGGGCGCGGGCTACTGGCGGGCCATGTTCGGTCCTCCGTCACGGAGCGCGTATTTCTGGATCTTGCCGGTCGCCGTCTTCGGCAGTTCGGTGACGAACGTTACGCCGCGCGGGGCCTTGAAATGCGCCAGCCGCTCGCGGGCAAACGCGATCATCTCCTCCTCGGTCGCGCTGGTGCCGTTGCGCAGCACGATGAACGCGTGCGGCGCCTCGCCCCATTTCTCGTCCGGCAGCCCGACGATCGCGGCCTCCTGGACGCTCGGGTGGCGCAGCAGTGTTCCCTCCACCTCCACCGACGAGATGTTCTCCCCGCCGCTGATGATCACGTCCTTCAGCCGGTCCCGGATCTCCACGTAGCCGTCCGGCTGTACCACGGCAGCGTCACCAGTGTGGAACCAGCCGTCGCCCATCACGCGCTCCGTTGCCTCCGGATCTTGGTAGTAGCCCTGCATGACCACGTTCCCCCGGACCACGATCTCGCCCATGGTCTGCCCGTCGGCGGGAACCTCGTTGCCGTCCGGATCGTTCACCCGCAGCTCGCCCGAGGTCAGCAGTTCGACGCCCTGCCGTGCCTTGACGACCGCGCGGTCCGCGGGTGCCAGGTCCCGGTGCTCCGGCAGCGGGGCGCAGACCAGGATGAACGGGGCCGTCTCGGTGAGCCCGTAGATATGCGTGACCACCCAGCCGAATTCCTCCTCCAGCCGCTCGATCGTCGCGGCCGCCGGCGGTGCCCCGGCGGTGACGACATGGACGCCTGGCCGGATCTCGCCGCGCGCCCCGGCCGGCGCGTTCGCGAGCGAGATCAGCACGGTCGGCGCCGCGCACAGCCAGCTCACGTCCTCGTCGCGGATCAGCCGGAACACGGCGGCGGGCTCGACCTTCCGCAGGCAGACGTGGGTGCCCGCGGCGGCAGTCACCGTCCAGGTATAGGTCCAGCCATTCGCGTGGAACATCGGCAGGGTCCACAGGTAGCGCTCGCCCACTGCGATCGGCAGGTGCAGCAGGGTGCCAATCGAGTTCATCGCGGCGTTCCGGTGAGTGATCATCACGCCCTTCGGGCGCGCCGTGGTGCCGCTGGTGTAGTTGATCGTAAGCAGGTCCCGCTCATCGATCTGCGGCCCGGTGAAGCCCGGGCTGGCCGCCGCGATGGCCGCCTCGTAATCGAGCCAGCCGTCCTTCGCGCCCTCGAGCGCCACGAAGTGCCGTACCTCCGGCATCTGGTCGCGGACGCTGTCCACGGCGTCCAGGTACTCGACGGTGGCGCAGACCACGCTGGCACCCGAATGATTCACGATATAGACGAAGTCCGCTGGAGTCAGCCGGTGATTGACCGGCACCAGTACCGCGCCGAGCTGCGGCACCGCGTAGAAGGATTCCAGCTGCGCGTGCGTGTTCGGCGCGATCGTCGCCACCCGGTCGCCTGGCCCGACGCCCAGCTCACGCAGTGCCGACGACCAGCGGTCGCAGCGATCGAAGAGCTGTTCGTAGGAAAGCCGCAGGTCGCCGTCGACCACCGCCTCGCGGGAACCGTGCAGGCGGCGAGTCCGGCGGGCGAACTCAAGCGGCGTGAGGGGTGCTTCCATCTGGTGCCTCCACTGGGCTCACGGGCTGGCTGGCGCGCGTGCGTTCCGCTACGGCGGGCACGCCTAGGACCGAACGCTAGCCCGCGCCGGGCTTTTCCACGAGTGCGGCGCCGGGTCTTTCCCGCGCCGGACCGCGCGGGCATGCCGGTCTCCTGGTCTCGCCGGTCTTCTGGTCCCGCACGGCTGCGTCCGGGCAGTCCGGCGCCGATCGCGCCGGGCAACTCCGGCGCCCGGACAAGTCCGACGTCACATAGACGCTTGACAGATGTCAGAAATGGCGCCATAGTGACGTCATGGAGCTGTCGGAGTACATCGAGGCTATGCACAGGGAGCTGGCCTCGATCACCCGCGTGGCGGGCGAGGAGGCCGCCCGTGCGGCCGAGATGGTGGCCCAGGCCCTGGATCCGTCGGTCCGGCTGACGCTACTAGAGGTGCTCTCGGCGGCCGCAGCGGAGATCACCGAACGGCTCGACGGAACCGTGGTGGAGGTGCGGCTGAGCGGCGGCGAGCCGTCTTTCGTGGTCCAGGCTGCCGGGCCGGATGTCACGGCGGAACCGGACCAGCCGGCTTCAGCCGAGGCGGACGATGCCGGCCTGGCACGCATGACGCTGCGGCTGCCGCAGAGCCTGAAGGACAGAGTCGAGGCCGCGGCCGCCGCCGACGGGGTGTCGGTCAACGCGTGGCTCGCGCAAGCGGCGAGGCAGGCACTCGAAGGGCCTGGCGGCAGGCCGCAACGGCAGTCCCGCCATCGGCCAGGACAGCGGATCACCGGCTTCGCCGTGAGCTGACGCCCTCCGGACGCAGAACGGAGCCTCTCGTGACCTCGTGGGAGTTTCCCGCGACCGAGCCAGTTGACCTGCAGATTCGCATCGCTGCCGGGACCATTAAGGTGATCGCGGCGCGCACGCAGACGTCAACCGTCGAGATTGTGCTGCCGCCCGGCCGCCCCGGTGCCGACGGCACCCTCGGCGGCATCCGGGTCGCTGGCGGTGCCGGGCGGCTGGTCATCACCGCGCCGGACCGGCTGCGGCTGCTGGGCGGCGGATCTCCCCGCCTCAAGGTCACTGTCACGGTGCCGCTCGGCTCGTCGTGCAAGCTGCACACCGCGTCCGCCGACATCGGCTGCACCGGCGAACTCGGCGCGCTCAGCGCGCATACCGCCAGCGGTGACGTGGCCGCGGGCCAAGTCACCGGCCCCGTCGACGTGCACACCGCCTCCGGCGGCGTGCGGCTCGCAAGCTCCGGGCCGGTGCAGGCCAAAACCCTGTCCGGGAATGTCCGCATCGGCGCCGCCGCTGGCGACGTGACCTGCCAGACAGTCAGCGGCCAGGTGGAGATTGCCGCGGTCAGGGGCGGCCGGATCGACATCAAGACGGTCTCCGGCGATATCTCGGTAGCGGTCATCCGCGGCATTGGCGTCCAGCTGGACCTGTCGGCGCTGTCGGGAATGGTGAGCAGCGACCTGCAGCCCTCCGGGGCAGGCGGCGAGGCCGGCGCCGCGGTCGCGGCGACCCTGACATGCCGGACCGTCAGCGGCGACATCCGGGTCAGCCGGGCGGCCCAGGGCTCGGCCGGGTAGATGCTGCGCCCGGTCAGCCGCCTAGGTAGCTGAGGACCGCGGCGAGGCTGGACTCGTGCGGCTGGGAGGTGTCGATAGTCAGCACCTCATCTGTCCACGACGGGAACCCGGCAAGGCGGTGCTCGACATTGGCCCAGTTACCGGCATCATGCCAGCCCGGAATGCCGCGCTCGCGGCCCTCCACCCTCGCCCGGTGCACCACCGGGTCGGCGCACGCGCACACGACTACCTTGAAGTCGGCTCCGGCCCGCTGAGCAAGGCTCCGCCACCGCTCCCGGGTCGCCGGCTCCTCCGTCGGATAGTCCAGGATGGCGGATTGCCCGAGGGTCAGCTGCCGCAGCGCCAGGGTGGTCAGCAATTCAGATCCGATCTCCCAGGCCCCGTCGAGATGCCGGCCGCCGAACGGGGTCAGCGAGCCCAGCAGCCAGTCAACCGCGAAGACCGGGATGCCAAGCTCGCGCCCGGCCGCGTCGGCCAGGGTGCTCTTGCCGGTGCCCGGCACCCCGGAGAAGACAACAAGGCGCGCGCCGGCACCGCTGCGCGTTCGGGGGTGATCCGGGGCGTAATCCGGCAGGGCGTAGTCCGCGAAATCCATCGGCAGCCGGGGCGTCAGGCCGGCCGGCACGAAAGCGGTCAGCCACGTTTCCGTGATCCGGTGCGGCGGGCCGGGCTCAACCGTGCAGCTGACCACATCGGTGCTGCCATCGTGATGGCGGATGCGTGCCCTGGCCGTGTCTCCGGTGATGTCGATGCCGATGACGGCGACCGGCGCATGGGTCGCCGACCGCTGGCGTGTCAGCTCGACGACTCTGCGCGCCGGCACGATCGCGGTGAATTCCGGCGCGAGCATGTCATCGGCGTCGCTGCCCCAGTCCTGCTGGCCATCCAGCCCATCGAGAATCCAGCCGAGACGATCCAGCGCGGCGCTACGGACCAGATGCCTCAAGAATCCCTCCGGAATCGAGCCCAGATCCAGATCACGCGGTCACCGTCATGCGGGTCACCGTCACGTGGTCACCGTCGCACCGATGATCGTGTCTCAGCTCAGTCGACGCCGTAACTGGTCCCGCTGACGGCTGAACAACGCGCATGCTGCGATCCGCCTCCTGCGTGACAGCAGCACGGTTTTCCATCGTAACCCGATGGATACGGGTGCCAGCGGGCTGACCTGACCTGCCACCGGTGATCATTACGCCTGCGGATGCCTTACAGTGACGCCCGTGAGCCCACGTAAGGCCCGCCGCCTCGCCGCGGACGTGCCGCGCAAGCCACGCGGTGGAGCCAGGCGCGGGGATGCCGCGGCGAGCCGGGCGGCCGGCCGTGACCGCGACGGCGACGAAGCGCCCATCAGGCTCGGGCCGGAGCGGACTGAGTCGTGGCCGGACGGCGACTGGGTAGTGCGCTCGGTGCCCGGCGCGGCCGCGACCAAGACGTATCGCTGCCCCGGCTGCGACCAGGAGATCATGCCGGGGACCGCGCACGTGGTGGTCTGGCCGGCCGGCAACCCGGACGCCGGCGAGCGCAGGCACTGGCACAATCCGTGCTGGCAGCGCAGGCCACGCCGGCCCGCGCCCGGTCACAGCCGCGGGACGCGCAGATAAGGCGGAGGGACATGAGCGAGATAAGGGCAGGCACCGTCCTGCCGGCCGCCCGGCAGCCCGTCACGCTGCGCACGGCCGACGGGCTGAGCCTGGTCGGCGAGCTGGCGCTGCCCGCGGGGCGCCCGCCTGCCGCCACGCTCATCTGCCTGCATCCGCTGCCGACGCAGGGCGGGATGATGGACAGCCACCTGCTCCGCAAGGCGGCCTTCCGGCTGCCCGCGCTCGCCGATCTCGCCGTGCTCAGGTTCAACACCCGCGGCACCACCTCGGAGCAGGGGACCAGCGAGGGCGAGTTCGGCGATGGCGAGACCGAGCGGCTCGATGTCGAGGCCGCCATCGCCTACGCGGGCGCTGCCGGGCTGCCGCGGCGCTGGCTCCTCGGCTGGTCATTCGGTACGGAACTGGCGCTGAAGTGGGGCAACGATCCGGCGGTCGACGGAGCGATCCTGCTGTCGCCGGCGCTGCACCGCGCGACCGACGCCGACCTGGACGCCTGGGCGGCATCGGGCCGCGCGCTGATGGCGCTGGTACCCGAACTCGACGACTACCTGCGGCCCGATGAGGCCATCGCGCGATTCTCGCGGGTGCCGCAGGCCGAGGTCATCGCCGTGGACCGGGCAAAGCACCTCTGGGTGGGAGAGCCCTATGTCCGCATCGTGCTGAATGAGATCGTGCGGCGAGTCAACCCTCGCGCCTGGCCGCTTCCCACCGAATGGACGGACTGACCGTGAGTCTCTTCGACCTGGCGGGCAAGAACGCGTTCGTCACCGGGGCGTCCCGGGGGATTGGCCGGTCGATCGCGGTCGCCCTGGCCGGCGCGGGCGCGGACGTGGCCCTCGTCGCGCGCAGTGAGCGCGGGCTCGCCGAGACTGCAGCGGATATCACCGCCCTCGGGCGCACCGCCTTGGTCATCCCGGCGGACGTCACCAGCCAGCCCGCAGTCGACGCGGCGGTGGCGGCGGCGATCGGGCAGCTCGGGCATGTGGATGTGGTGGTGAACAATGCGGGCGGGTCGAACTTCATGGTGGCATTCCTCGACTTGCGGCTATCGGGCTGGGAAAAGATCATGCGGCTCAACCTGGACTCCGCCGTGTACGTGTGCCACGCGATCGGCGGCCACCTGCTGGAGCGTGCCGAGGGCTCGGTCATCAATGTCGCCTCGGTGACCGGGATGACAGGTTCTCCGCTGCTGGCTCCCTACGGTGCGGCCAAGGCGGGCCTGATCTCGCTGACGAAGTCACTCGCGGTCGAATGGGGCACCACCGGCGTCCGGGTCAACGCACTGTGTCCCGGCTGGACGGCAACCGAACTCAACCGCAGCTTGTGGGACGACCCGGTTTCCGGGCCGGCCACCGTGGCGACGGTACCGATGCGCCGCTGGGCGCGCGCCGAGGAGATGGCGGGCCCGGCCGTCTTCCTGGCCAGCGCCGCGTCCTCCTACATGACCGGCCAGGTCCTCGTGGTCGACGGCGGCCAGACCGTATGGCCCTAGGACTTGGATGAGTTCCAGTCCGGGCCGCACAAGCAAGCGCCGGGTCCCTTGACTCACGGGACCCGGCGCTTGCTTTCGCGGCTAGCCGCTACTCGATCCACCAGTCTTCGTTGTCGGCTGACTTCGCGGACTTGGCGCTGACCGGCTGCTTCGGGGCAGCCCCGCCCGCGGCCTGTCCGCCGGCCCGGCCGCCGGAGTTCTGGCCGCCCGGGTTCTGGCCGCCGGGGTTCTNNCCGCCGGGGTTCTGGCCGCCGGCGGGAGCCTGGCCAGAGGGAGCCGAGCCGCCCTGGCGGGGGGGAGCGGCCGGTGCCGGCGCGGCAGCCTGAGACCCGCCGTTGGTCTGCGGTGCAGCGGTGACCGCCTTGGCGGACGACCCCGACACCGCGGTGGCAGCCGGGCTCGGCTTCAGCGCGTCCCCGAGGCCCGACATCTGGTTGCCGAGCAGCTGGCTGATCTGGGCAAGGTGAGCGGCGACGCTCTCCTTCTGCTTGTTCAGGTCGTCGACATGACGCTGCGCACTGGTGCGGTGCCGCTCAGCCTCGGCCTTGGTGTCGGCGAGGAGCTGGTCAGCCTGCGCCTTCGCCTGCGCGACTATCTGGTCCGCGTTCTTCTTCGCGTTGGTGACGAGCTGCAGGGCGTGCTGATCGGCGTCCCGCCTGGCCTGCTCGGCCTGGGTGCTGGCCTTGGTGGCCCGCTGCTCAGCCGTCGCGGCGCGCTGCTCGGCCTCGGAGACCAGCTTCTGGGTCGCGTTCTGCGCGGCGGCGAGCCGCTCGGCCTCCTGCCGCTCGGCCTCCTCGCGCCGGGAGGCGAGCTGGATGTCGAACTCGGCCTCGGCCTGCGCCCGCTGTGCCTCGCTCTCCTCCAGGATCCGCTGTGCCTGGCTGCGCATCTCGTCGGCCTGGCGCTTGGAGGTGGTCAGGATCTCGTCCCGCTCGCGCTTCGAGGACGCCTTCAGCTGGGCGACCTCGCGCTCCGTGGTGGTGCGGAGCTTGGCGATGTCGCGCTCGATGGCTGCCCGCTTCTCCGCGACCTCGTGGTCAGCGGTCGCGCGGAGCTTGGCCGCCTCGCGCTCGGTGGTCGACGTCAGCTCGTCTGCCTCGCGCCGGGCGCTCGTCTTGATCGCGTCTGCCTCGCGCTCGGCCGAAGACCGCTGGTCATCGGTTTCCCGCTTGGCGTTGGCGCGCAGCTCCGAAGCCTCGTTCTCGGCCGCTGCACGGACCTCGGCGGCCTCGACCTTGGCCTTCGCGTTGAACTCGTTGGCCGCGGACCTGGCCTCATGCAGGATCTCGTTCTGCTGCTCCTCCGCGAGCCGGAGCAGCTGCTCGATGCGTGAACCCAGCCCAGAGTAGGTCGGGCGCTCCTGCTCCTGGATCTGGCGATGAGCATCGGCCAGTTCCCTGTGCAGTGCCTGCACCTGGTCCCGGTGCTGGCGCAGCTCGCTGTCGATCTGCTTCAGGTGCTCATTCACCTGGTGCGGGTCGTAACCCCGCATGACCCTCGCGAAGTCGCGCTGCGGGGTTTCCTCGAAGAAATTGCTGAGCTGAGCATCAATATCGGGCTGCATGTCGCCTAATCCTGGGTAGACGGGAAGATTCGCCGGCCGGGCTCTGTACCTCGCTACTGTCCCCCAGGCCACCGGCACCCATGGGCCGGTCGCCCGGGCTGGCACGGCAGGCAGCTCACCCGGTGCCTGGCAGCGTACCGGTCTGCTGGCGGATTGGCGGCCTGTTCGCGTTCGCTCACGCTATAGATCCGTATTACTGCCCATATGACTGCATTTTGTCCGTTAATCCCCGTCGCTCGGCGTCTGTACAAGCTCGATCAGCACGCCGCCCGCGTCCTTCGGGTGCAAGAACGCCACCGAGGCGCCCATCGAGCCGTGCCGGGGCCGGGTGTCGAGCAGCCGCACGCCGCCGGCCCCGATCGATGCGAGTGCCGCGGCGATATCCGTCACGCCGTAGCCGACGTGGTGGATTCCCTCGCCGCGCCGGGCAAGGAACTTGCCGACCGGCGTATCCGGCCCGAGCGGCTCGAGCAGCTGCACGCAGGACATCCCCGCGGCCGAGGCCGATACCTGCAGCATCGCCTCCCTGACGCCCTGCTGCTCGTTGATCTCCGTACTTACCAGCCGCAGCCCGAAGACCGATTCGTAGAACGCGATCTTCTCAGCCAGGTTCCGGCACGCGATCCCGACGTGATCGATGCGGGTCAGCATCGATATCTCCCTCCGCTGGCGGCTCAGGTCATGGGTATCGTTTCAGGCATGCGTGAAGCGGTCATTGTCGGCGGGGCCAGGACGGCCATCGGGCGCTTGCTCGGCTCGCTCAGCGATTTCAGCGGGGCGGAGCTCGGCGGCATCGCGATCAAGGCGGCGCTCGGCCGGTCGGGCCTGGCCGGCCAGCAGGTGGATTACGTGATCATGGGCCAGGTGCTGCAGGCCGGTGCCGGGCAGATTCCGTCCAGGCAGGCAGCCGTCGCCGGGGGCATCCCGATGACGGTCCCGTCCGTCACCATCAACAAGGTCTGCCTCTCCGGCCTCAATGCCATCGCGCTGGCCGCCCAGCTGATCCGGGCGGAGGAGTTCGACGTCGTGGTGGCGGGTGGCATGGAGTCGATGACGGGCGCCCCGCATCTGCTGCCGGGGGCACGCCGCGGATACCGGTTCGGCTCGGCCGAGCTGATCGACGCCATGGCCCACGATGGCCTGACCGATGCGTTCGACCAGGTGTCGATGGGCAAATCAACCGAGCGGCACAACGCCGGGCTCGGCATCAGCCGCGAAGAGCAGGACGAGTTCGCGGCGTCGTCCCACCAGCGGGCCGCCGCGGCCATCAAGAATGGCCTGCTCGCCGAGGAGATCGTCGCGGTGCCCGTGCCGCAGCGGCGCGGCGATCCGGTGATCTTCGACACCGACGAGGGCGTCCGGGCCGACGCCACGGCGGAGTCACTCAGCAGGCTGCGGCCGGCCTTCGGCAAGGACGGCACGATCACGGCTGGATCGGCGTCCCAGATATCGGACGGCGCCTGCGCGGTTGTGGTCGCCGCCGCCGAGGTCGCCGCGTCGCATGGCCTGCCGGTCCTCGCCAGGATCGGCGCGCACGGCACCGTCGCGGGCCCGGACAACTCGCTGCAGTCCCAGCCGTCCGGCGCCATCTCCCGCGCGCTTGGCAAGGCCGGGCGCACTGTCGCGGACCTGGACCTGATCGAGATCAACGAGGCGTTCGCCGCAGTTGCCATCCAGTCCATGCGTGATCTCGGCGTCGGCCCCGACCGGGTCAACGTCAATGGCGGCGCCATCGCGATCGGGCATCCGATCGGCGCGTCCGGGGCGCGGATCGCCCTGCATCTCGTGCACGAGCTGCGCAGGCGGGGCGGCGGGCTCGGCGCCGCCGCGCTGTGCGGCGGCGGCGGTCAGGGGGACGCGCTGCTGTTCGAGGTGCCAGCGCCGGACCGTGGCTGAGCTCGGGCAGCGCCGTCGGCGGCCGCTAGCGCTCGCCGATCCGGAGGCACTTGTCGCCAGCGCCCGGGCCGGCGATGCCCGGGCACTTGCCCGGCTCGTCTCCCTGGTGGAGAACCGCTCGCCGGAGCTGCGCGCGGTGATGAAGACGATCGCGCCGCTTACCGGGAAAGCGCGGGTGCTCGGGCTGACCGGCTCGCCCGGAGTCGGGAAGTCAACCGTCACCGGAGCCCTGGTGGCCGCCTACCGGGCAGCCGGGATGCGGGTGGGCGTGCTGGCCGTGGACCCGACGTCCCCGTTCAGCGGCGGCGCATTGCTCGGTGACCGGGTGCGGATGCAGGATCATGCGACCGACGACGGGGTTTTCATCAGGTCGATGGCCAGCCGCGGGCATCTGGGCGGGCTGTCCCTGGCGACGCCGCAGGCGCTGCGGATCCTGGACGCGGCGGGTTTCGACCTGGTGATAATCGAGACCGTCGGGGTTGGCCAGGCGGAACTGGAGATCGCCTCGCTGGCCGACTCGACCCTGGTGATAGTCGCGCCGGGAATGGGCGATTCCGTGCAGGCGGCGAAGGCCGGCATCCTGGAGATCGCCGACATCTTCGTGGTGAACAAGTCCGACCGGCCCGCCGCCCAGGAAGCCGTCCGGGATCTGCGCACCATGCTGTCGATGGGCCGCTGGGGCGACGGGCAGTGGAAGCCGCCGATTGTCTCGACCGTCGCCTCCGCTGGCACGGGCATCGACGACCTGACGGCGAGGATCGAGGCGCACTGGTCGTGGCTCGATGGCTCGGCCGAGCTTGCGGT
Source organism: Actinomycetota bacterium (assembly GCA_003168215.1). Classification (GTDB taxonomy): domain Bacteria; phylum Actinomycetota; class Actinomycetes; order Streptosporangiales; family Streptosporangiaceae; genus Palsa-506. The sequence continues at coordinate 26,373 of PMSW01000162.1, read as the reverse complement.
CCGGCGGCGCGCGAGGGCCAGGGAAGAAGTGGCCGCGATCGCCGTGGCCGTGCTGCGCGAGCGGATGGGCGGGCTGCCGGGAGACGCACGGCTCGACGAGCTGGTCAGCGGCTAGCGCCAGGCCCGCCGCGCCCGAAAGCGGTACAGGCTATCCGGAGCTGATCAGGCTGGCTCCGCGGCGGGCTCGGCGGGCTCGCCCTGGCCCGGGCCGTCCGGCACTGATCCGGCCGGCCCCGCCGCGCGGGCGGCCCCGGCCGCGGTGATCGTCGCCTGCAGGATCGACTCGCGTCGCAGCCGTGCCTCGTAGGCGCGCCTGCCCCCGCGCAGCCCGAACAGCCGTTTCGTGATCACCAGGTACAGCACGAGAGCCAGGTTGATCACGAAGAAGATCACCCGGGTCGCAGTGATCTTGTTAGCCAAGTCGTAGATCTCATACGGCAGTCCGAGCGAGGTGACCACCATGGCGAAGTACTCACCCCAGCGCTTGCCCAGCCACAGGCCGGTGCCCTCGACCACCTCCACGGCCGCGTACGCCGCCAGCAGCGCGGCGATCAGGGTGATCGACGCCGAGCTCATCGTCAGGGCATGCTGGACGAGGCCCACCAGCTTGGACCGGTCGACGTCATAGCCGAGCTGGCTGAGCAGCGTGCGAACCAGCGGGTACTCGCGGTCGAAGGTCGCATCAATAGATGCCCGCGCATACTCGAACCGCCAGACCGCGAACGCCGCGACGCCGAAGATCAGCACGCGGAAGTAACGCTCGACGGCGAAAACGCGCAGGATGAATGCGCTGCGCACGTCCTTGCCGCGCCGGACGTGCGGCGCGGCCGCAGCCGGGCCCGAGCCGGCAGGCTCGCCCGGCACGAACGTCCCGCAGCGCAGGCAGCGCCAGGCCGGCCCCGCCGCGGTCGGGGCGCTCAGGCGCTCACGGAGCTCGGCTTCCGCCGGGGCATAGGTCGCATGTCCGGAGCGGCCGCAGCCGAGCAGGCTCCAATCCACGATCCGCAGCCTACGGCAGCCCGGGCGGGTCATCGCTCACCCGCAATGCGCTCAGGCCCGGTAGACGATCCCGTAGGAGAGCGTCAGCACATCGTCACATGCCAGCCAGAGCGCCCTGGTGTCCTGTCCGGTGGCGACGATGGCAATGTCGCGGCCCAGATCACGGATGGCGTCGGCGAGTGCTGCCGCGTCCCTCGGCACGAGGTCGTCCAGCAGGCCGTCGATCAGCAGCAGGTCCGGCTGGAGCACGGCGGCCGCGGCGAGCCTGGCCCGCCTGCCGATCACATCCGGCGCTGCGCGGAGCGGGACCTCTGCCCACGGGGTCAGCGCGAGCCGGTCCATGATCGCCGCGGCGAGCAGGGCGCGGTCGCTGGCTGGCAGCTTGCTCAGCCTGGCGGCGTGCTCGACAATGCCGCGAATGCGGACGGCCGGATGCGGTTTCATGATCCTGCGGGCAACGCCGACCTGGGCACGTACGGCGGCACGGCCGCGGGCCGTTGTCATGTCCTCGCCGAGCACCCTCAGCTCGCCGTGCGAGGGCCTGGTATGCCCCGCGAGCAGATCGACGACCGCGCTGCCGTCGGCATGGCTGCTGACTGCGATGCCAACTGCCCGCCGGCCTGACACGGGGGCCGCTATCCGGAAGCTAGCCGAACGCAGCGCCCAGCCCCCGGCGTGCCGTGCCCCGACACCGGCCGCAAGTACGGGCGTCACGGCTGCCAGAGCGTGACCGGACACCGTCGCCGTCCCCCGATTCATCGGTCACCCGCACGGTCGGTAGTCTAACCCACAGTGACCTGCTGTGTCACCGATCAATTACTTTGAGTTACCATGTAGGACAGGGCGCAGCCGGGATGCGCCCCGGCGACGGTACGGTGTGCTTGTGCGAAAACCGCTGGATCTGCCGTTTGACCCGATCACGCGGGCGGCGGAGATCTGGCAGCGCAGGTTCGGGGATGCCCGCGCCATGGCGGCCGTTACATCGATCATGCGGGCGCAGCAGATCCTGCTCGCCGAGCTTGACGCGCAGCTACGGCCGCACGGGCTGACCTTCGCGCGGTATGAGGCCCTGGTCCTGATCACGTTCAGCCGGGACGGTGCGCTGCCGCTGCGGCTGATCGGGCAGCGGCTGATGGTGCACCCGACCAGCGTCACCAACATCATTAACCGGCTGGAGCGCCACGAGCTCGTCGTTCGCCGTCCGAACCCCAGGGATGGCCGCGGCACCCTGGCCGAGATAACGGCCGCGGGCCGCGCCCTGGTTGAGCGCGCGACCAAGGACCTGATGGCGGCGGAATTCGGGCTGGGCGGATATGACGCCGCGCAGCTCGATGAGATCTCCGGCCTGCTCCGCGGGCTGCGGGTGGCGGCGGGCGACTTCGCCGAGACCGCACCTGCCGCTGGCAGTGGCAAGGCTGGCTAGCCCGCGGCCGCCTCGTCCGCGGCTGGTCAGGCCCGGCAGCGGCCGCATCTGCCCGCTGGCTGGCCAGCTCCGGCAGCGGCCGCCGCATCCGCCTGGTCAGCCGTTGCCGTTTCCGCTGCCCTGGACGGTTGACGGCTGCCACGTCTGCCCGCCGTTGGCGGTGAACCAGACCTGGTGCAGGTCGGGATTGGCCGGCACGGCGACGCCCTGGCTCGCGTCGGTCATTCCCACGTAGCTGAAGCCGCCGGGCGGTCCCGCGGTGGCCGGCAGGGTCACCTGCCAGTTCCGGCCGCCGTCCGGCGAGACCGCAATGCCGTCGCTGGTCGCCAGGACCACCAGGTTGCCCATCGCGGCGGCCATCGAAGCGGGCCTGCCCAGGGCGGGCACGGCCGGCCGCTGCTGCCATGTCTGCCCGCCGTCGGACGACACGTACAGCGTCGGCGCTGAGCCGCTGGCCGGCGTGCTGGCCGCGGCGTCCGCGCAGAGCAGGAACAGATCACCGGACCCTGCCGCCATCAGCGCGCCGGCCGGCTGCCCTCCTGGCTGCGCGGCGCCGGGCGCGCAGGGCGCGGTCCCGGCGGCCGTCCAGGCAGCACTACTCAGATTCCCGCTGAGCACCTTGCCGTCGGGCGCGAGCAGATAGCCGGTGGCGCTTGCCGGGAGGGTGCTGGTCCCGCCGGCCAGGATCAGGCTGGCCGAGGCGGGCCCAGCGCCGGCGGTGAGGTGGACCGCGCCGCCCACCTGCCGCCACTGGCCGCCGACCGGCGCGGTATGCAGCGTCAGGCTGGTGCAGCGGGCGGCGAAGTCCGCGCCGCCTCCCGAGCACCTGGCCCAGAGCGCGAACACCTGCCCGTCCAGGGTCTCCAGGTCGGTCACCCTGGTAGCCGGCGGCAGCGCGATCCTGGACCACTGCGCGCCGCCGTTCAGGGTGATCCATAGTTCAGGCCCGAACGCGAATCCCTGACTTGCGTTCAGGAACCGGAGCTGGCTGACGCCGGACGACCCGTCCGGTGCTCCGGTGGCGGGCGCGGATACGCCGAACCAGCTCCGGCCGTAGTCGTTGGTGCCGGCCAGTGACGTGCAGTCGACGCCCCCCGCGCAGTTGCCGGGCGTTCCGGCCTGGCCGATCACGGCGCCGATGTCCGGGCCGACGAAGGTAACCGAGGTTGGCTGGAAGTTGGCGGGAACGGGATCGCCGGACGGCACTGCCGACAGTGACGAGGAGGCGGCGGGCTCCGGCGTGGCGGACCGCACGGCCGGCGAGCCGGTCCGCTTCCTGGGCCTGGCTGGCCGGGTCGCGGGGACGGGCTTATGGCCTGCTGCCAGGCCGCTCTGGCTGGGGCGGCCCGGGTGCTGGGTCAGCGCGCTGGCGATCCGCGGGGACGCCGCGAGCCCGGCGACGATCACGGCTGCCCCGGCTGCGGAAACGATCGCCCGGCTGAGCTTGCGGCGGCGCGCTTTGCTGCTGACTCGCTCGAAGGTCCCGGGCGGCGGCGCCAGCGGCTGGACATCGGCGTCCAGCCAGGCGTCGATCTCGTCGCGGCGGTTACTCACCGTCGTTCCCCAGCGCGGCCTTCAGGCGGGCGCGGGCATGATGCAGGTCCGCCTTGATCGTGCCCTCCGGCCGGCCCAGCATCACCGCGACCTCGCGCACCCCGAAACCAGCGTAGTAGTGCAGCAGGAATGCGCTGCGCAGCCTGGCAGGCAGCCCTTCGATCAGCGCCCGGACGTCAACGTCCTGCACCGGGTGGCACGCGGGGTCAGCCGGGGCGGCGGCGGTGAGGGTGCGGATAGCCCGCCGCTCCCGCCCCGTCTTGCGCCAGTGGTCCCTGACCAGGTTCGTGGCGATCATGTACAGGTAACTTTGCGGGTTGTCCAGCCCTGACCAGCGGGCCAGCAGCCTGGTGAACGCCTCAGAGGCGATCTCGTGTGCCGTTTCGTCGTCATCGACCAGCTTGCGGACCCATCCGGCCAGCCTTGGGTAGCTGGCGTTGAAAAGATCCTCGGCCGCGGCACGGTCGGCCATGCGGAGCCTGGCCACGGGGCTTCCTCGCCGCGTCACCGGTTCCGGCGGCGCAACCCACGATCCGAGCGCCGTCGCAGTGTCGCCGAGGACCGCGGTCCCCTCGACGCCGCTCGCGCAATATCGCATACGTTTTACCACACATCCCGCGAGTCACGGCAGGGCCGCCCGGGCCCCGGCAGCGCCCGCGCACCCCCTAAGACGACGCATCGCCGCCAGTGGTTGCGGCCAGCGGGCCTTTTCCTGGCACCTTGCCGACCATAGACTGATGACCAGTTAGTAGGANNTCCTACTAACTGGTCATCAGTCGCTCGCGCCGGAGGAAGACATGGATGCACAGGGCACGGCGGACGAGGCGCGAGACGGCTTGCGGCGGTGGCAGCGCCGGTACGACGCCGCGCGCAAGCGCGATGCCGACTTCAGCACGCTGTCCGGGCTTGAGGTGGAGCCCGTCTACGGGCCGCCGCCCGGCGCGGTGGTCCCTGGCTTCGGCCGGATTGGCTGGCCAGGTGAGTTCCCGTTCACCCGCGGGCTCTACCCGGCCGGCTACCGGGGCAGGGCCTGGACAATCCGGCAGTTCTCCGGCTTCGNNGAGCGGTACAAGATGCTGCTGCGCGGCGGCGGCGGCGGCCTGTCCGTCGCATTCGACATGCCGACGCTGATGGGCCGCGACTCCGACGACCCGCGAGCGCTCGGCGAAGTGGGGCATTGCGGCGTGGCCATCGACACCGCTGCGGACATGGACGTCCTCTTCTCGGGCATCCCGCTCGCCGATGTCACCACGTCGATGACGATCAGCGGCCCGGCGGTCCCGGTGTTCTGCATGTACCTGGCCGCGGCCGAGCGCCAGGGGGCCGCCATCGGAAAGCTGAACGGCACGCTCCAGACGGACATATTCAAGGAGTACATCGCCCAGAAGGAGTGGCTGTTCCCGCCCGAGCCGCATCTGCGGCTGATCGGTGACCTGATGGAGTACTGCACGCGCCATATCCCCGACTACAAGCCGCTGTCCGTGTCGGGTTACCACATCAGGGAAGCCGGGTCCACCGCAGCCCAGGAACTCGCGTTCACGCTGGCGGACGGCTTCGGATATGTCGAGCTCGGCCTTTCCCGCGGGCTTGACGTGGAGATATTCGCACCGGGGCTGTCGTTCTTCTTCGACGCGCACATCGACTTCTTCGAGGAGATTGCCAAGTTCCGCGCCGCCCGCCGGATCTGGGCGCGGTGGATGCGCGACGTGTACGGCGCGCGCACCGAGCGCGCTCAATGGCTGCGATTTCATACGCAGACAGCCGGGGTATCCCTGACCGCGCAGCAGCCGGACAACAACGTGGTCAGGACCGCGATCGAGGCACTGGCGGCCGTGCTCGGCGGCACGAACTCGCTGCACACCAACGCGCTGGACGAGGTGCTGGCGCTGCCGAGCGAGAAGGCAGCGGAGATCGCGCTGCGCACCCAGCAGGTGATCATGGAGGAAACCGGGGTCGGCAATGTCGCGGATCCGCTGGGCGGCTCCTGGTACGTCGAGGCGCTCACTGACCGGCTGGAGGCCGAGGCCGAGGAGACCTTCGCCAAGATACGCGGGATGAGCCCGGACGGCTCGATGACGGGCGGCATCCTGCGCGGCATCGAGGATGGCTGGTTCATGGCGGAGACGGCCGAGGCGTCCTTCTCCTACCAGCAGAAGCTGGAGAAGGGCGAGAAGAGGGTCGTCGGCGTCAACTGCTACCCCGAGACCGTCGAGAAGCCGGTGGAGATCCTGCGGGTTAGCCATGAGGTGGAACGGGACCAGGTACGCGAGCTTGCCGTGCGCCGGACCGGCCGTGATCAGGCCGCCGTCGATGCGGCCATCGCGGCCATGCTGGCGGCGGCGCGCTGCGGTGCGAACATGATTCCCTCGATGCTCGACGCAGCCCGCGCGGAGTCGACGCTCGGCGAGATCTGCGGAGCGCTGCGAGATGAGTGGGGCGGGTATTTCGAGGCCCCTGCGTTCTGACCGTGCTGGCCGCATCGGCCTTCACATCTGCGCCGCAGGACGCGCTGCCGCGGCCCGGTCCTCGTCCCGGTACCGGCGCGGCAGGGTCGAGCGGGCCGGCGGTGCCAGGGTGGTCCGGGGGATACGGCAGGATGGAGTCATGCAGCAGCCGCCGGACTTCTCGCTCCGTGGAGCCGTTGACCTGGGCGCGCGGCAGGCCTCCACGCAACGCAGGGAGCAGGCATCCAGGGCTTCCGGCGCCGACAGGGAAGCAGGCGCGCAAATCGGGCATGTCATCGAGGTAACCGACGAGACATTTAATGCGGATGTCGTCGACCGGTCGCGCAATGTCCCCGTCATCATGGACTTGTGGGCCGAGTGGTGCGGGCCGTGCAAGCAGCTGGGCCCGATCCTGGAGAAGCTCGCCGCCGAGGCCGACGGCGCGTGGGTGCTCGCCAAGGTGGACATCGACGCCAGCCCGCAGCTACGCGCCGCCCTGCAGGTGCAGAGCATTCCGATGGTCGTTGCTGTAGTCGGCGGCCAGGTGCTGGACGGATTCCTCGGCGCCATGCCCGAGGTGCAGGTTCGTGAATGGGTCGACCACGTCATGGCGGCGGCGCAGCAGCTCGGACTTGCGGGCGGCGCGGCGGGCGGCGGCGCCGCCGGGACAGGCGACAGTGCTGACGGGACGCAAGGAGCCGAGCGGCCGGCCGGCCCGGGCGGCCCCGGCNNCGGCCCCGGCGACCCGCTCGCTGACCCCGCGTTCGGCGAGGCGCAGGAGGCGATGGAGCGCGGTGACCTGGACGGCGCGGCGGGAGCCTTCGAGAAGGTCCTCACCACCTCGCCCGGGCATCCTGTCGCCACGCTCGGGCTCGCGCAGGTCGACCTGATCAGGCGGGTCAACGCCTACGACCAGGCCAAGGCCCGCCGGGACGCGGCCGAGAACCCGGACGACGTGGACGCCCAGTGCCGGGTCGCGGACATCGACCTGGCCTCGGGCCGGATCGATGAGGGCTTCGACCGGCTGCTCGGCACCGTCAGGAGAACCTCCGGGGAGGAGCGCAATCGCGCCAGGGTGCACCTGGTCAGCCTGTTCGACGTGTTCCCGCCCAAGGATCCGCGGGTGGCCAAGGCGCGGGCCAAGCTGTCCAGCCTGCTGTTCTGAACCGCTCCGGCCTGGTCAGCGGCCAGCTGGGTCGCGCGCATCTGGCGGATCGGCGTCAGCCAGCCTTTCCAGCGCGGGGAGCGCATCGGCAAGCGCGGTCAGCTGGTCAGGGGGCAGCGTCCGCAGGCTGTCGGCGAGCATGACCGTGGTTTGCTGCCTGATCCGCTCCAGCGCCGCATGGCCGCGCGGGGTGATAGTCAGCGTGCTCGCCCTGGCATCACCGGGAACCGCGCACCGCTGCACGTAGCCGAGTTCCTCGAGCGCGGTCACCAGCCTGGTCAGGGTCGATGGCGCGATGCGCTCCGCCGCGGCAAGGTCGCCAAGCCGCAGCGGGCCCGCTGATTCCACCGTCGCCAGCGCCGACAGTTGGGTCGGCGTGAGCCCGGCAATCTCGTGCCTGCGGAGCCGGCGCGACACCCGGGCGATTGCCACCCGCAGCCGGGTGACGTCAATCTGCGGAACGTCAGCCAGCGCGGCGGCGGCTCCGTCCTGGGCACCTCTATCGGACACCCTTGAAGAGTACGTGCCAGGGCACGGCTAGCGGGCAGCAGCCGGCAACGGCAGGACTGGCAGGCGCCTAGCCGGGTTCTTGCTGCCGACTTTGACCCCAGTGCCCGCCTGCGCCCGGCGTCCTGCCGCATGATGGGGGCATGGAGGATGGCGCCCTCGGGGGCAGGCTGGTTGTCGCGACGCCACTGCTTGGTGATCCGAATTTCCGGCGCACGGTGATCCTGATCGTGGAAGACGAGCCGGCCGAAGGCACTCTCGGCGTGGTGCTGAACCGGCCGACCGAGGTCCCGGTAGGGCAGGTGCTCGAGCCCTGGACGGAACTGGTGACCGGTCCTTCCGTGGTGTTCAAGGGCGGCCCGGTATCGCCGAACAGCGCCCTCGCGCTCGCCCTGGCACGCGGCGAGAATGAGCCGCTCGGCTGGCGGTCGCTGGACGGGTCATCGGTCATGTCCAGGGTCGGGCTAGTGGACCTGGAAGCGCCGCCTGAGCTGCTGGCCGATGGCGTCACGTCCTTCCGGGTATTCGCCGGCTACGCGGGCTGGGGGCCAGGCCAGCTGCGCGCGGAGATCGACGAGGGGGCCTGGTACGTGCTCCCGGGGGAGCCCGCTGACGCGTTCGTCACCGAACCGGAACGGCTCTGGCCTGCCGTCCTGCGACGGCAGGGCGGCGGCCTCGCCCTGGTCGCCACCTATCCTGACGACCCCGTGCTCAACTGACCGGCCATGGCCGGCCGAGCGGCGACTCATGCCCAGCTGAGACGATCCCGCCCTTGAGCTGACCCAGGTCCCGTGCCAGCTGCGGCGGGCGCCGGCAAGAAGCGGGCGCCGGCAAGGGCGGGCGCTGGCAAGGGCTGCGGCAGCCTGGCGATCGCCATAACGGCGTAGACTCCGTCAGCGTGAGCACAGAGATCCTTCCCGATTCTGATACCCGTCAGGACATCCGCCCCGATCTCTCGCATGGCGATGGCGATCATGAGCGATTCGCGCACTATGTCCAGAAGGACAAGATCGTCGATAGCGCGGTGAGCGGCAGTCCGGTGGTCGCGTTGTGCGGCAAGGTCTGGGTGCCGACCAGGGACCCGAAGCGCTTCCCGGTGTGCCCGGAGTGCAAGAAGATCTACGAGTCGCTGCCAGAGGGCGCGGACTGAGCCCGGTTGCCGGCAGCTAGCCGACGGCCAGCCGCCGAATCGGCTCCTGCTAACGCCAAGCGCCCGTTAACACGGAGATTTAGGCGGGTCCCAGCCCGTCTTTATTTCCGTGATCCTGCCGGGCTGGCGGTCCGGTTGGCGGGAGCCAGCTAAGTTGCGCCCGGCTGGCGGCGAACCTTCCCGGATCATGCCGGCCCGCAGCGGGCGCATGGGCGGCCCATCATGGCGTTACTCGCTTTGCGGCTCGAAGACCGTGGGGATAGCCGGATAGCCGCGCGACAGCCGCAGCGCATGCGCGGGCAGCTCGGCCAGCGCAGCCCGGTGCCGGGACCTGGCCACGTCGAGCGGCTCCCTGCCGACGATCTCCCCGTCACGCACTAGCTCCCGTAGCAGGGCGCGGCCATCGCCAGGGCCGGGCGGCGAATCCATCACCAGCTCAGCGACGGCGAATTCGCCGTCCCGGGGGCGAGCCGCCCATTTGCGCCCGCCGCGTCCCGGCTTGCCTACCGAGCGCTTCGCCACCGGGAGTAGCGTCGCGTTCCCGCCNNGTCTCGCGGTTCCCGCCAGCGGCCCCGCCGTCGCGATGGCCGCCGGCCCGCGCTACCAGCTTGTACACCAGCGCGGCAGTCGGCACGCCGGAGCCGGTCACCAGCGACGTTCCCACTCCGTAGCCATCTACCGGGGTAGCGGCAAGCGCGGCGATCGAGTACTCGTCCAGATCGCCGGTCAGCACGATCCTGGTCCGCTCAGCGCCGAGGGAGTCAAGCAGCGACCGCACCTGCCGCGCGACGACGGGCAGGTCCCCGCTGTCGATCCTGACGGCGCCGAGGCCGGGGCCGGCCACCTCCACGGCGGCGCGCACCGCAGCCGCCACGTCATAGGTGTCGACCAGCAGCGTCGTGCCGGCGCCGAGCGACTGCACCTGCGCCTCGAACGCCTGCCGCTCGCTGTCATGCACCAGCGTGAACGAGTGCGCGCTGGTGCCGCCGGTCGGCACGCCGTACGCGTGGCCGGCCCGCAGGTTGGAGGTAGTGGCGAAGCCGGCGATGTAGGCTGCCCGGGCGCTGGCCACGGCCGCGTATTCGTGCGTGCGGCGTGAGCCCATCTCGATCAGCGGCCTGCCATCCGCGGCGATGACCATCCTGGACGCGGCCGAGGCGATCGCGCAGTCATGGTTGAGCACGGACAATGCCAGCGTCTCCAGCACGCACGCCTCGGCGAAGGTGCCTTCCACGACCAGGATCGGCGAGCCGGGGAAGTAGCAGTCGCCCTCCGCGTATCCCCAGATGTTGCCGGCGAACCGGTAGGACGCGAGGTAACGCAGGGTGGCGTCATCGGCCACGCCAGCCTCGCGCAGGAATTCGAGCTCGTCGGTGCCGAACCTGAACTGCTCCAAGGCGTCAAGCAGCCTGCCGGTTCCTGCGACCACGCCGTACCGCCTGCCATGGGGCAGGTGCCGGGCAAAGACCTCGAAGACCGCCCGCCGCCCCGCGGCGCCGCTGCGCAGCGCCGCCCGCAGCATGGTCAGCTCGTAATGGTCGGTGAGCAGCGCCGTTCCCGCGACCCCGACCGGGCGGCCGGCTCCCGGTGCGCCCGCGGCCGGGCGGCGGACGGCTGGCTTGCTCCCGCCGGTCCGGCTGGCTAGCTCCCGCTCGCTCCTGCCGGTCAGGTCATCTGCTGTCACGGTGGAAGCCTACGGACCGGCCGGTCAGCACCCGAACCGGGCCCGCAGACGTGCACTGGGCCGCGGGCCCGCGAGCTGCATACGAGTGCGTTGCCTAATCTGTACCTGGGCGCGAGCATCCTGCAAGACTGGGTGACTGCGGAAAGGGAGGTGATAGCCGGTGAGCCTGGCACCCGCGGAGGTAGACAAGCCCGAGACTGGGCAGCGGGCCGTCCCTGAGCTGCCCTGGGTCACCATCGTCTGGAACGACCCTGTCAACCTCATGAATTACGTGACCTACGTGTTCCGGACGGTGTTCGGCTATCCGAGGCCGAAGGCGGAGAAGCTCATGCTGGACGTGCATCACAAGGGCAAGGCGGTCGTCTCCGCTGGCGCCCGCGAGGCGATGGAGCGTGACGCCGAGACCTTGCATGGCTACGGCCTGTGGGCCACGGTGAGCCACGACTCCTGACCGCCAGGGCCGGGCGCCCCGGGACGCCGATGGCCCTGGCATTCCGGCCGGCCGGGACGAAGGCCGGGACGAGGCTGACGATGCGGAGGCGCTGGTGGCAGGATTCCGTGCTACCTCGGGGGGCGTGACCGCCCGGTTCGCCGCGGCGCAGGCGAGAATCGTCCGTGATCTGGTTAGCCAGGTCGCGGAGCTCGTCGGTGGTGACCAGCCGTCCCGCGAGGCTGATGACTTCGCCGCCGAACTCGGCATCAGCGACAGCACCGCACTGCCGGAGGATCCCGTGCTGGCGCGGCTGCTGCCCGACGGCTACCAGCAGGATCCCGAGGCGGCCGGCGAGTTCCGCAAGTACACCGAGCGGGGCCTGCGCGACGGCAAAGTCGCAGCGGCCATGACGGTGCTGGCGACGCTGCCCGCCAGAGGCGGCCGGGTCCGGTTGTCGGAAGCCGACGCCCAGGCATGGCTGCGCGCGCTGAACGATGTCAGGCTGGCCCTGGGGGTGCGTCTTGGCGTCACCGATGATTTCGATGAGCTGAGCAGCGAGATAGACCCCGGCGATCCCCGTTCTGCCTATGTGTGGGTGTACCACTGGCTGGCGTTCCTCCAGGAGAGCCTGGTGGACGCGCTGTCCTGACCTCGGCGGGGCTACGCTCGCATCCATGCTGACGATCAGCCGGGCGCTGCACGCGAAGATCCTGGCGCACGCGCGGGCCGACCATCCGGACGAGGCGTGCGGGGTGATCGCCGGGCCGGCCGGGCGCGACCGCCCCGAGCGGTTCATCCCGATGGCCAACGCGGAGCGGTCGCCGACCTTCTACCGGTTCGACTCGATGGAACAGCTGAGCGTGTGGCGGGAGATGGACGACCGCGACGAGGAGCCGGTCGTCATCTACCACTCGCACACCGCCACCGAGGCCTATCCGTCCCGCACCGACATCGCGTACGCGAGCGAGCCCGGCGCGCACTATGTACTCGTATCCACCCGCGAGCCCGATGAGGCCGAGTTCCGCTCGTTCCGCATCGCCGACGGTGCCGTGACCGAGGAGGAGATCCGCTTCGTAGCCGAAAAGGCAGCGGGGACGTCGGCGGATGCCACGGTGGAATCGGCAGCGGAATGATCCCGGCGTGTGCCAGGTTGGGACGCAAGGAAGCACTGCAGCGACCGCACAACCTGGAGCGTTACTGATGGCCATCGAGGTCCGCATCCCGACGATCCTGCGCACCTATACCGGCGGCGCCAAGTCCGTCGAAGGCTCGGGTGACACGCTGGCCGATCTGTTCGCCGACCTGGAGTCCCGCCACGGTGGCCTGCACGGCCGGCTGGTGGATGACGCCGGGCTGCGGCGTTTCGTGAACGTCTACCTTAATGACGAGGACGTTCGCTTCCTCGGCGGGCTGAGCGCGCCGGTCAAGGACGGCGACACCGTCACCGTTCTGCCGGCCGTGGCCGGCGGAACGCGCTAACAGCGCAGCGGCGGAGCCCCATGCGCTACGACTCGCTGCTCGACTCGGTCGGCCGGACGCCGCTGGTCGGGCTGCCCGCGCTATCGCCTGGCCCCGGCGTGCGGCTGTGGGCCAAGCTCGAGGAGCGGAATCCGACCGGCTCGGTGAAGGACCGCGCGGCCCTTTTCATGATCGGCCAGGCGGAGAAGGACGGGGTGCTCACCGCCGGGGCGACACTGCTGGAGCCCACCTCGGGGAACACCGGGATCTCGCTCGCCATGGTGGCGAGGCTGCGCGGCTACCGGATGATCTGCGTCATGCCGGAGAACACCTCTGCCGAGCGCCGTCAGCTGCTGGAGATGTACGGCGCGTCGATCATCTCCTCGCCGGCCGCGGGCGGGTCCAACGAGGCGGTCAGGGTAGCCAGGCGGCTCGCTGCGGAGAATCCGGACTGGGTGATGCTCTACCAGTACGGCAACGAGGCGAACACCCGCGCGCACTACGAGACCACCGGCCCCGAGCTGCTCGCCGACCTGCCGGGGATCACTCACTTCGTTGCGGGACTGGGCACGTCCGGGACGATCATGGGCGTGGGCCGGTTCTTGCGGGAGCGGGTGCCAGGCGTCCAGATCGTGGCCGCCGAGCCGCGGTACGGCGAGCTGGTCTACGGCTTGCGCAACATGGACGAGGGCTTCGTGCCCGAGCTGTATGACGAGTCGGTGCTGACATCGCGCATCTCGGTAGCATCGTCCGACGCCCTGCGGCGTACCCGTGAGCTGCTCGATCACGAGGGGATCTTCGCCGGGATCTCGTCCGGGGCCGCTGTGCACGCGGCGCTGGCGGTGGCGGAAAAAGCACGGGCAGCGGGGAAGCCGGCCGAGATCGCGGTGATCATCGCCGACGGAGGCTGGAAGTACCTGTCGACCGGCGCCTACACGGGAACGCTGGCGGAGGCCGAGGCGCGGCTGGACGGCCAGCTGTGGGCGTGACGGCTGGGTGCCCTGCGGTCGCTGACCACGGGCGGGGCGGCGCATGACGATCTTCGATGAGGCGACGGCCGTCCGGCGGGCCCGTCCGGGCCGCTACGAAGTCCGGCCGGACGAGCGGTTCGCCCTCGTATCGCCTGGCGGCAAGACGCCCCCGGCGGTCAATGGCGGGGTGCTGATGGCCACCATGCTGCGCGGCGTGCTCGACTCATCGCCGCACCCGCACCCCGTCGCCACCAGCGCGCATTTCCTCCGGGTCCCGCGGCTGGCTCCGGCGCACGTCGAGGTGACCTGGCTGAAGGAGGGCAGGACCGCGGCGACGGCACGGGCCAGCCTGCTCCAGGACGGGAAAACGGCGCTGGAAATGACCGTCACCACCGGGACCGTGCCTGACCCGGCCGGGGGAGATGGCGCGGGCGGCGGCGACCTGGGCACGAGCCTGAGCTGGACCGGCGCGCCGCCTGTCCTGCCGCCGATCGGGGAGTGCGTCGAACTCGGGCCATGGCCAGGGGCGGTCGGGCCGGACGGGAACCTCGGGTACGCCGGGCAGGTCGAAATGCGGCTCGATCCGGCCACCACGGGCTGGCGGCACGGCGCGCCCGCCGGGATCCCCGAGATGCGCGGGTACTTCCGGCTGCGCGAGGACAGGGACCCGGACGCCTACCTTCTCTCGCTGGCGGTGGACGGGATGCCGCCGGTGGTGTTCGGCCTGGGCGCGGCCGGCTGGGCGCCGACGGTAGAACTCACCTGGTACATGCGCGCGGTGCCGGTGCCAGGGATGCTCAAGGTCGCGGCCCGGTGCCGGCACGTCAGCGGCGGCTGGTTCGACGAGGAGGCTGAAGTGTGGGACGCGGCCGGCCGGCTCGTCGCGCAGAGCCGCCAGATCGCCCGGGTGGGACGCAGCAGCCGGGGCTAGCAGCCGCCGGAGCTAGCCCGTGTCAGCAACTACCAGTACACCCGTTCCTGGGCGTGCTGCTGGACCAGCTGCACATCCGCCCGCGACCGTCCTCCTCGCGTCGGCGAGCCCCCGGGGGTTAGGGGACGCTCTTGATCTTCCATACGAAGACAGAGCCCGCGATCGCCACGACGGCCGTGGCGGCGAACAGCGTCGGGTAGCCGCCCAGCGACACGAGCGGCGCGGCGAGCAGGGCGCCGATCGCGGACGGGCAGACGATGGCGATGTTGATGATGCCGAGGTCCTTGGCCCGGTCCCTGGCCGCGGGCAGCACCTGCGTGATGAGGGCCTGATCGACGGCCAGATAGCCGCCGAAGCCCACGCCGAACAAGAACGCCGCGCCGAGCGTCGCCTGCCAGGTTTCCACGAACGTCAGCAGCACGGCGGCTACGCCTATCAGGGCGCCGGAGATGGTGACGATCATCTTCCGCTTGCCGATCCGGTCGGAGATGATCCCGCCGACGATGGCGGTGATGACGACGCAGACGGTATAGATCACGATCAGGATCAGCAGCCCGTCCTGAGCCTTCTGCCCGGGAAACAGCCGGGCGTAATGCACCTGATCGCGGAGGAAGTACAGCAGGTAAAGGGTTCCCATGGCGATGGCCAGCGAGACGAGGAAGCGGGTGACCCAGGCCCAGGCGAAGTCGGGGTACTGACGCGGGCTCAGCCAGTAGGACCTGGCAAGCTGCCGCCAGGAGAACGCCGGCCGGTCCGTCCCGTCCAGCGCGTGATCGGGGGTGAGGAGCACGAACGGCAAGGTGAGCACCACCAGGAGCAGCGCCAGCGTGTCGTAGCCGGAGATCAGCTTCGTGAAGACATCGACGACGAGCACGGTGCCGACCACCAGGCCGAGTGCCTGCGGCATCCCTACCCAGCCCGCCACCGTCGCGCGCTGCCGGACCGGGACGTGATCGGGGATGGCCGCGCTCAGGCTGGCGTACTCGCCGTTCTGGAAGGCGCTGAACAGGATCCACAGCACCGCCACGCCGGCCACGCTCGTCTGCCGGGCCAGCACGGCCAGCGCGGCCGCCGCGAGCAGGGCCATGCTGAGCGTCCAGCGGTGCCGCCTGCCGCGCAGCCAGCCGAGCGGGAACCGGTGCGTCGTGCGGTCGGAGAGCGCGCCGGCCAGCGGGGTGGCGATGCCCGACGCGATGGCGCCGAGCCCGGACACCAGCGCGAGCGCGGCGATCTTGTGCTGCGGGGTGATGTCCTGCAGCTGGATCGGGATGAGCACCTGCAGCGGCGTGAGCGACGCCATCCACATGCCGAGGCTGGCCAGGCTGAGGCCGGTGATCCAGCGGCCGCGCACAGCCGCGGTCGGCTCGGCGAGCGCGCGCGGCAGCGTGCTTGGCTCACCGGCAACCTGATCCGCCATCGCAGCTCCGCAGTGGTGGCTGTGCCCGTTCCCGCTGTTCGGGGCCTGGGCGCCCTGGATGGATAATGTCGCGTTCCCGCCCGCATTGGTAGCTGCCCCACCGAATCGCCCTGGCGAGAGGCAGCCGGCGCCCGGTGCGCCTAGCATGGACCACCATGCGGCTGACCGTGATCGGATGCGCTGGCAGCTTTCCCGGGCCAGATAGCCCGGCTTCCTGTTATCTGGTCGAGGCTGACGGCTTCCGGATGCTGCTCGACCTCGGAAACGGGGCACTTGGCGTGCTGCAACGGCATGCCGGGCTGTACGACATCGATGCGATCTGCCTCAGCCACCTGCACGGGGATCATTGCCTGGACATGAGTTCCTACTGGGTTGCCCGGACGTACGCACCTGGCGGCCCCAAGCCCCCGGTCCCGGTATACGGCCCGGCCGGCACCGCCGGCCGGCTGGCCAGGGCGCAGGGCACGGACGCCGCCCAGGACATGTCAGCGGCCTTCACGTTCGAGACGCTGACCCCGGGCACCCGCCGGATCGGCCCGTTCCAGATCACGCTCGATCATGTGAACCACCCCGTCGAGACGTTCGGCTTCCGGCTTGAAAGCCGTGGCCGGGCGCTGGCCTACTCGGCCGACACGGGGGAGTCGGCGGCGCTCGTCCGGCTGGCGAGCGGCGCTGACCTGCTGCTCTGCGAGGCGTCCTACGCCGACGGTGCGCCCAACCCGCCGGATGTGCACCTCACCGGCCGGCAGGCAGGCGAGCATGCGGCCAGGGCCGGGGCCGGCCAGCTCGTGCTCACTCATCTCGTCCCGTGGAACGACCAGGCCGCGACGCTCGCGGAGGCCGCGGGCGCGTTCGGCGGGCCGCTGTCCCTGGCCGCCTCCGGCCGGTCCTTCGACCTCAGCTGACCCGGCTTCCGGACAGTTACGGCCTGTTATTCATACGACACGCAGATAACCCGGAGAGCCCGCGATCGCACTGGGCACCTAAACTCGGCAGGCATGCGGGTACTAGTAACCGGCGGCGCCGGCTTCATCGGCTCACATCTGACCGACGCGCTCCTCGCCAGGGGCGACGAGGTGAGCGTGATCGACGACTTGTCGGCAGGCCGGATGGCCCGTCTGGACGAGCGCGCCGTCCTGCACAAGCTGAGCGTCACGGACGCGGTGGCCCTGAACGTTGTGATCAGCTCGGCGCGGCCCGAGCTGATCTGCCATCTCGCCGCCCAGATCGATGTCAGGGCGTCCGTGGCCGCCCCGGCAGTCGACGCCCGGACCAACGTCGTCGGGACGGTGAACGTCCTTGAGGCAGCGCGGCTGGCCGGCGCCCGCGTGCTGTTCTGCTCAAGCGGCGGCGCGCTTTACGGCCGGGACGCGCCGATTCCCTCGCTGGAGGACGTGCTGCCGTTGCCCGAGTCGCCGTACGGGGTCGCCAAGTACTGCGCCGAGCAGTACGTCGGCCTCTATAACCGGCTGCACGGCACCGCGCACTCGTCACTGCGGCTGGCCAACGTCTACGGCCCGCGGCAGGATCCGACCGGCGAGTCGGGGGTAATCACGATCTTCTGCGCTCGCGTGCTCGCGGGCGAGCGGCCTACCATCTTCGGGGACGGGACGCAGACCCGCGACTACGTGTATGTCGGTGACGTCGTCGCCGCCTTCCTCGCCGCAGCGGACCAGGGCCGCCCGGGCACCTGGAACGTCGGAACCGGCGTCGAGGTCAGCGTGCTCGAGCTGGCCAGCATGATCGGCGACGTCGCGGGCCGTCCCGCCGATCCGAAGTTCGCTCCCATGCGCCCGGGGGAGCTGCAGCGCAGCGCCATCGCGATCGAGCGGGCCGAGCGCGACCTCGGCTGGAGAGCCGTCACGTCGCTCGCGGACGGCGTACGCGCTGCATACCGGTGGATTGAGGAAGGCGCGCCCGACCGTGCCGGCTACTGACGCCCCCCGCTAGGCTGGCCCGCATGCCCAGACCGGATGGACGCAGGCCCGATCAGCTGCGCGAGGTGCGCATGACCAGGGGCTGGCTGGATCACGCCGAAGGTTCGGTGCTGGTCGAGTTCGGCGCCACCCGGGTGCTCTGCGCCGCGAGCGTGACCGAGGACCTGCCGCGCTGGCGCCGCGGCAGCGGGCTTGGCTGGGTTACCGCCGAGTACGCCATGCTGCCGAGGGCAACGAACACGCGCAGCGACCGGGAGTCGGTCAAGGGCCGTCCTGGCGGCCGCACCCTGGAGATCTCCCGGCTGGTCGGCCGGTCCCTGCGGGCGTGCGTTGATCCCAAGGCGCTCGGCGACAACACGATCGTCATCGACTGCGACGTGCTGCAGGCCGACGGGGGTACCCGTACCGCCGCGATCACCGGCGCGTACGTGGCGCTGGCCGACGCGATCGGCTGGCTGCGCGGCAGGAAACGGTGCAAGGGCGACCCGCTCGTCGCCTCTGTGTCGGCGATCAGCGTCGGCATCGTCGACGGGCAGCCTAAGCTCGACCTCTGCTACGAGGAGGACTCGGCCGCGCAGACGGACATGAACGTGGTCTGCACCGGCGACGGGAACTTCGTGGAGATCCAGGGGACCGCGGAGCGCGAGCCGTTCGGCCGTGAGCTGCTGGACCAGCTGCTCGGCCTGGCCGTGGCCGGCTGCGCGGAGCTGACCAGCCTGCAGGCAGAGGTCCTGGCCCGATGACGGCCAGGCTGGTCCTCGCGTCGCTGAACCCGCACAAGATTACCGAGCTGGCCAGGATCCTGGCCGGTGGCAAGGTGGGAGTCGAGCTGGCCGGGCTGGGGGAATTCCCGGGTGCGCCCGAGGTGGCCGAGACCGGCGCCACTTTCGCCGAGAACGCGCTGTTAAAAGCGGAGTCGGCTGCCCAGTTCACCGGGCTGCCGTCGGTTGCCGACGATTCGGGTTTCTGCGTCGACGCGCTGAACGGGATGCCCGGCGTGCTGTCGGCCCGCTGGTCGGGCAAGCACGGGGATGATGAGGCCAACCTGCAGCTCCTGCTCGGCCAGCTCGCGGACACCCCGGATGACCGGCGCGGTGCCCATTTCACCTGCGCGGCAGCGCTCGTGCTGCCGTCCGGGCGGCAGCACGTCAGCGAGGCCGCAGTGCATGGGCGGATGATACGGCTGCCGCGGGGGGAGAACGGCTTCGGCTACGATCCGGTCTTCGTCCCGGACCGCTCCGAGCTGACGACGGCCGAGATGACGGCCGAAGCCAAGGACGCGATCAGCCATCGGGGCCGCGCGCTGCGCGCGCTCGCCCCGGTGATCGCCGCGCTCCTCGGCTAGGCACAGTGGCAGAAAAGGAGCATAAGTGACTGACGATCGGCTCGCGCCGGGGGACCTGGCGCCGGATTTCACCCTGCCGGACTCCGGCGGCCGCGAGCTCAGCCTGTCCTCGCTGCGCGGCCAGCGGGTGATCATCTACTTTTACCCGGCCGCGATGACGCCGGGCTGCACGAAGCAGGCCTGCGATTTCCGGGACAGCCGCAGCGATCTATCGGATGCCGGGTTCACCGTGCTCGGCATCTCGCCGGATGCCCCGGCCAAGCTGGCCAGGTTCGCCGAGCAGGAGGGGCTTTCCTTTCCGCTGCTCTCCGACCCTGACCGCGAGGTGCTGAAGGCTTACGGTGCCTTCGGGGAGAAAATGCTCTACGGGAAGAAGACCGTCGGCGTGATCAGGTCGACCTTCGTCGTCGGGGCGGACGGCCGGATCGAGAATGCCTACTACGGCGTGAAGGCAACCGGGCATGTTGCCCGGCTGCGCAAGGACCTGGGCGTCTGACGTTAGCTAGCCTTGCCGCAGGCCTCGTGCCGCATGCACGGGCGGCGCAGGCGCATTCCCGTTCCGGGGCCGTAGTCCAACGGCAGAGGCACAGGACTTAGGATCCTGCCAGTGTGGGTTCGAATCCCACCGGCCCCACTCAGGGTTACCGACAGAACTGCCGGTGTCGTGCCGACAGGACTGGCTGCGGGTTTGCGGGGTTCCTAGCCGACCCTTCACTCAGCGGGCTTGCTGAGCTTGGTCCGCATCCATGGGTACGGATCGCGCAGCGGCATGCGGCGCGATCGGCGGTGCTCCTGGATCAGGTGGAGCGGCTCGCCAGCGACGTAGTAGCGGCCACGGCCGTTGCCGCGTGCGGTGAGGATCCCTGCGGCTGTCAGGGCCGCGAGGTCGCGGGTGGCGGTTTGCTGGGTTACGCCGGCGCGCTTGAGGTAGCCAGCGCGGCGGACGCGGTAGCCGAGGACAGCGTCGAACATCGCCTCCATCGCTCGCTCGGGCAGGTCATGTGCGGCAACGAGCGCGTCCAAGTCCTTCCATGTGTCCCCGGCTTCCCTGACGCGGCGGGCGACGGTCTGGGCCTGCATGTGGTGGGCGCGGAGGTTGAAGGTTAGCCATATGTGGGCGTTGTCTTTCGGCTGCCAGGAGCCGTGCCCGGTGTGGGCCAGGACGCTGTAGTAGTCGTCGGTATTGGCGCCCAGCCATTCCTCGATGCTGGAGAATTCCGGCTCGCCAATGTCTGAGCGGGTGAGGACCAGCGTGGCGAGGGCGCGGGCCATCCGGCCGTTGCCGTCGCGGAACGGGTGGATCATCACGAGATTGAGGTGCGCCATCGCCGAGCGGACCACGGGGTCGCTGCTGAGGCCGGTGTGCAGGCTGCCTACGAGGGCTTCAATGAGCTCGGGGACCTTGGCGGCATCGGGGGCTTCGTAGACGACCTGGTCGCTGCGTTCGTCGTGAACGTAGATCGGCCCCTTCCGGTATCGGCCCGGGGATTTGGAGTGGTCGTGGCCGAGCATCATGTAGTGCATCGCCCGGATCTCGGTGGCGTTGAAGGTGGAGTATTCGTCGTCGCCCATGGCCAGGACGTAGCCGAGAGCCTGCCGGTAGCCCTGGATCTCCGCGAAGGTCTTCTCGTCCGCGCTGATGGGCTCCTCGCCGTCCAAAGCGGCTGCGGCGTCGTCTTCGTCGACGACGTAGCCTTCGATGCTGTTGGAGCCCCGGATGGCACGGGCGAGCGCGGAGCGGCGCAAGGAGCCTTCCCAGCGTCGCGGTGTGCGCAGGACGTGCCGCAGCTCGCGGCGCATCTGGTGGATCTCGCCTAGGACGGCCTCGTCCTCACTGGTAAGCGTCGGCGCGGTGTAGAGTACCCCTTGATGCGTTGATGCCTTCATGTAGTCATGATATAGGTATGAGGACTGCTTAAACTAATCATCACATCAATGTCCGGTCGCCACCGCTGTCGGACGACGAACACGACGCTGAGGCGGTCGTGCTCCGTCGTCTGGACTCCTGGCATCGAACGGGTTCCTTGCTGACGACCTGAACCTCGATGCCGTGCACGGCGCCGGTCTCGATGACGCTGCGCTTATCGCCGCTGTCCGCCCACGCCGTCACCACCGCGGGCTGCCGGGCGGCCAGTTCGCTGACCACGTCGCGGCCGCCGGCCGCCGGCCCGGGGGAATGGGACTCTCGTCGTGGCGGTCAGCGAGGCGCTCGCCCGGCGATGAGGGCCCGAGACGTTCCAGGGCCGCTTTTTCGCCGCTCGGCGAGAGGTCCATGACGACGCCGTCGTACTCGTGGACTCCAGCGAGCTCCCGGATGACCGGGACCTTCGCGTCCCATACGGCTTTGAGCCGGCGATCAGGCATGGCGGCAGACTAGTAGCGGTACCTCCGGAACGCTGGCACCCGAGGTCAGGCGGCCTCCGGCAGCTCCGCGCCACCATCGCCGGAATGGAAGTCAGGCCAATTGATCCCTGGGGTCGGGTTGCTCTGGCCGGGCGCGCTCTGCCCGGGGGTCATCGGGGACGCGCCAGCGTCAGGTCGGCTGCGTGCAGCTTGAACGCCGTTTCGGCCGCGACGTTGCCTTCGATGCGCCAGTCCTGGTGGTAGATGCCCTGGTCCTGGTCCTTGTCGAACCAGACCAGCCCGAGCATGTCGTACTGGCGCATCCCGGTGAACAGGTTGCGGATCTTGGCGATCTGGCCGGCCTGGGGCCCGACGGCGGTCTCGGACAGGAGTACCGGCTTGCGGGTGAATGCGTGTACCTGGTTGATGGTGGGGGCGAAGACGGTGGCGAAGGTGTCGGTGGGGCGGTAATAGTAGCCGTCGATGCCGACCCAGGTGACGTATTTCGCGCCGGGCCACCAGTCGGCGATCGGCCCGGTGCCGAGATGGTCGGCCTCGATGGTCCATAGCCAGGTGATGTTGTAGGCGCCCTGCTCGCGGAACAGCGTGACGATGTGCCGCCATGCCGCGATGAACACCGGCGGCGGGACATTGCCGTAGCCCCAGGAGTACGCGGTGCTGTTCATTTCGTGGCCGAAGCCGATAACGACGGGATGGGCGTAGTCGCGGACGCTGTCGGCGTAGGAGCTCAGGTAGCCGTCGTAATCACCGGCGGCTATCCCGGAGACGGAGGCGAGGGTGGGATCGATCTGGACGAACGGGGTGGCGCTGTGGGCGTGGATCCGTTCCGCGAACGATGTCGCGAAGGGCTCCGCCCAGCCGCTGAAGTACCCGACGAGGTTCGGCTGCTTGTCTACCGCCGTCGCGAAGTCCGCGACTGGCTGGTAGGCAGGCGGCGACCCGTCCTCATAGACGCCCAGGTATGAGCGCGGCCTGTGCGGGAGGGACGCGCGCACGACCGGAGGGCTCAGCGACAAGGCGAAGCGGCTGCCCGCATAGGTGAGCGCCACTGCGGCGAGCACGAGGGCGATGAGCATCGCGAAACGAGGTCTCATGTTGTCTTATCTCCGGGAAAGATGACGCGGCTCACCACGGCGAGATTGAGCAAGCCGAAGAACACCAGGACCGCGAACTGCGAAGAGGCCATGGTCACCGTCCGCCAGATGGCCAGAGCCGCCCACAGCAGGGCGACGCCGCCGCTCCACCCGGTGACCCCGATCCGGAAACGCCGTAGCGAGGTGCCCGGTGTCCGGGACGGATGCCAGCCCATTGTCCTGCCCCGGGCGCTGTCGTAGATGGCAAAGACATGCGCCCAGCCACGGGCGATCCCCAGCGGCCAGACCGACGGCCCGTAGCTGGAGTGATGCCACAGGGGGTAGAGGACGAACCCGGTGAGCATAGCCGGGAGAAGGATGACGAAGTTCCGCAACCTGATCTGGCCGGGAAGAAAGGCGAGCATGACGATGGGGATGACAGGCCCGAAGAACGTCAGCAGGCCGGTGTAGGCGTAGTAGAAGAACCCGGAGACGTAGGTCAGCCGGGCCGGGAGCGTCATCGGCACGGTCCACAGCCGCCGCGAGAACACGATCCCGGCGTTCCCGGTGCACCACCGGTACTGCTGGCGGACAAAAGCGTCGAGGTTGTCGGGGCATATCCCGGCCGAGAGGACAACCGGCAGGTAGACCAGGGACCAGCCAGCCCGGCGCACGTCGAGTCCGGTGTGCACGTCCTCGGCGTAGGGGATGAGCGTGGGGCCGCCCTGCGGCTCCAGCGCAGTCCGCCGGTAGACCGCAGAGGTTCCCACGCAGATGGCCGCGCCGAACCGGTCGCGGGCCACCTGGATCGACCGGTAGAACACCTCCTGAATCGCGCCTGCCGCGTTCTCGATCCAATTTTGGCTGGCACTGCCCCGGAAGAACTGGGGCGTCTGGACGATCGCGATCGCCGGGTCGTCCATGTAGGGAAGCGTCTCGGCGAGGAAATCGCTGCGCGGCGCGAAGTCGGCGTCCAGGATGACCAGGTACTCGCCACTGGTACGCGCGAAGGCGTACCGCAGGTTGCCGCTCTTCTTATAGGCGCGCAGGTCGGGCCGGCGGATGTAGCCGAAGCCGAAGGACTCTGACACCGAACGGGCCTCGTCGGACGGCCCGTCATCGAGCACGTAAGCCTGGGCTGCCCCCTCGTAGCCCGCGATGAGATCGAAAACGGCATGCCAGGTGTTGCAGAGCAGTTCGATCGGCTCGCCGCAGATCGGCAAGTAGATATCCACGCCTGGGTACCCAGCCGGGCGCCACGCCCGGATGCGCGCCTCGTGAGCGGCCAAGTCGAACCCGCGGCCGGTAAAGTTCACCGGCAAGCCGATCACCTGGTACACGACGTAGGTGGCAGTGAAGACCATGAACGGCCACGCCACCGGGTCGTGTGCCTCGAACCTGACCTGGCTGATGATGAGGCAGCCCGCGCTGACGATCAGTGAGGTCGTCAGGTAGGGCAGATTCCGGTGAATGTAGGCATACTTCTCGTTGTTGTTGGGGGGCGGGGGGGTGGTGTCGTGTCGTGGCGTGGTTGTGGTGGTGGTGGCTGTGTGTGCTGGCGGTTTGAGTGCTTCTTGGCTGGCGGGGTTCACTGGGGGGGCTCGTATCGCCAGATGATGTAGGTGCCGGTGTGGCCGTAGGGGATGACGTCGATGCGGTGGTAGTGGTGGTTGCGGGTGAGGTCGGTGGTGATTTGGTGGTCCAGGGTGGTGGTGTCGGCGTAGTTGAGTGCGACGAGGGAGAAGTAGCCTTCGGTGATGAACTCGGCGAAGACGCCGGGGTTGCCGGCGCCGGTGACGCCTGCGGTGGCGGCGGGGCCGCCGGTGCTGGCTCCTGTGGGCAGGGTGATGTTGCGGGTGCTGGACCATCGTTTCCACTGGCTGCCGGCGGGCAGGTAGTACTCCGCGATGGAGGGGTCCTCTACCAGGAGGTGCCCGGTGCCCTGATCGGCGAGCGGGCGGAATATCGCGGTGAAGCTGAATGCGTTAGGCCAGTCGGTGGCGAATGCCCGGGACTGGCTGGCGCCTAGTGAGAGCGGGAAGGCGAGCGCGATCACGCAGGCCCCGCAGGTGATGGTTCGTGCCTGGCCGGCGGGTGAGGCGGCGATGAGCTGGTCGGCGGCGTAGCCGGCGGCGATGGCGGCGAACCAGACGCCGAGGTCCACGTGCTTGTTCAGCGAGGCGGTGGTGTGCAGGCGTGCTTGCTCCAGCGGCCCGAGCAGCGCGGCGGCGGCCAGGACCGCGAGCAGCCACGTCTGCGCGTGTGGTTGCCGGCGGGCCAGGCTGACGGCCAGGCCGCATACGGCGGCGATGATGATGAGGCCGGTCCAGGACCAGGAATTGGCGAGCACGGACAGCGGGGAGTCCGCGCCGGCGGCCCGCGCCAGCGTTGTCCGCTCGATCCCGCTGGCGTAGGAACTTCCGCCGGCCAGCAATCCCGCCAGCAGGAGCGCGACCAGGACGGTCAGCAGGGTCGCGCAGCGCCCGGCGGCGAGCTTGCCGCCGGGCCGGGGGAACGCGGTGAGCAGCACGAGCCCGAGCACGACCGGGTCGAACAGGGCCGAGGAGTACGCGGCGGCGTTGGCCAGCGCCAGCGCGGCGGCGGCGGCGAGCATCCAGCCGGTCGCGTCCCGCCGTTCCCCGGCGCGGACCACGCACCAGGCCGCGAGCGCGACAAGGAACATCGACATGGCGTCGTAGGTGGCGAACGCCCCCAGGTGCAGCGTCGGGCCCAGGACGGCGAACAGCGCGGCGGCGAAGAAGGCAGCGCGGCGCCCGTAGAGCCGGCTGGCGGTGCCCCACAGCAGGGCGGTTGCCCCGAGCATGAAGGCCAGGGACAAGATCCGGGCCGCTGCCAGGCCGCCGATGCTGTCCGCCAGCGCCCCGATCGGCGGGTAGAGAACCGGCGCTCCGGAGAAGTAGGCCGGGAACGGCGGGATCGGCGTGCCGTGCAGCCAGTGCGCCCACTCCAGGTGCCCGGCCCACAAGTACGCGGCCTCATCCTCGAACGCCGTGTCGGCCCGTACCAGCCGCAGCGACAGCACCGCCTGGACAGCGAGCACCGCGGCCAGCGGCCAGCCCGCCGGGACGCCCAGCCCCCGCGCGCGCGGGGGCCGGCGCGAGGCGGCCCGGGGCGCCGCGGGTGCGCCAGCGGGCGCCGGAGCCTCCGCGGGGGTCCGCGCCGGCCCGCGGACGGCGGCAGGTCCCGTGGTCGCTGCGGCGGCCGGAACGCCAGCTGGCAGGGACTGTGACCCCTCGGCCTGAGCTGAAGACCCTCCGGCCTGAGTTGAGGCCTCCGCCGGATTCGGCGTTGGAATAAGGTCCCTCCCGCCTGTCGTGGTGCCGTAGCCCGCGGGCCGCCGGCCAGCGATCCTGGGCTGCCAGCGGCACCCGCCCCCGGAGCCCGATTAATGTGACGACATCATCACATGCCGTCGCGTTACCCCCAGACAGGACTACTGATACGAAAAGTACTGTCAAGTCCCCCTCCAGGAAGGGCGTTTACCGAATATTCCGCCC
>PMSW01000100.1:1427-27373 GCA_003168215.1 Actinomycetota bacterium | reverse complement strand
ACCCCTCGCTTGTAAGGCGAGTGCTCTACCGCTGAGCTATGCACCCGTGCTGCCGTCCGTGCCCGCAGGATTCCCGGGCGGCAACCGGCACAGCGTACCTCCCGGCATGGCCAGTGCGGGAGCCGACGCCTGCGGCGGCGCAAGCCCCGCCATCGGCCAGAAGGGCTTGACTGCCCTGCCGTCCGCTCTCATACTGTTGCCTATGTCAACTAGTTCTCTGCTCCAGGCAACTAGTAGCCCCGAATCTGAGGATCGAGTCACGGCGGTCCGCGCGTTCAACCGGTTCTACACGAACGTCATCGGGCTGCTGCAGGAAGGCCTGCTGGAGAGCCCTTACTCGCTCACCGAGGCAAGAGTGATCTTTGAGCTGGCCGGCCGGGACCACGCGGACGCCACCGAACTGCGCCGCATACTCGACATCGACGCTGGTTACCTGAGCCGTGTCCTGGGCAGGCTTGAAGCTGGCCAGCTCATCACCAGGCAGCGATCGGCTGAAGACGGGCGACGCCTGCAGATCGGCCTCACCGAGCAGGGCCGTAGCGCCTTCAGGATGCTGGACATGCGCTCCGCTACCCAGATCAGGGAGCTGCTTGACCGGCTCTCCGGTGCCGACCAGCGGCGGCTGACCAGCGCCATGGCCACCGTGCGCGAGGTCATCGAGGGCGGTGTCAGCGAGGGTGAGGTCAGCGAGGGCTCGCCGCGGCCGGCCGGGTTCGTGCTCAGGGCACCGCTGCCCGGGGATTTCGGCTGGGTCATCCGCCAGCACGGCGCCGTTTACGCGGACGAGTACCGATGGGACGGATCCTTCGAGGCGCTGGTCGCCAGGATCGTCGCCGACTACGCAGGACAGCACGATCCCGAGCGGGAAGCGGCCTGGATCGCCGAGGTAAACGGCGAGCCGGCCGGCTCCGTATTCTGCGTGCGGAAGAGCGATACCGCCGCGCAGCTGCGCCTGCTGCTCGTCGATCCTGCCGCCCGCGGCATGGGCATCGGCGTGCGCCTCGTCGCGGAGTGCGTCTCCTTCGCCCGCCGGGCCCGGTACTCCGAGCTTGTGCTCTGGACCAACGACGTCCTGGTCGCGGCCCGCCGGGTCTACCAGCGGGCCGGATTCCAGCTAGTTGAGGAGGAACGCCACCACAGCTTCGGCCATGACCTAGTCGGCCAGACCTGGCGGCTGTCCCTGGCCTGACCCGGCTCCGGCCTGGTGCTGGCAGCGACGTCGCGCAGGCCTTCCGCCAGGAGCTTGCCAGCGCCTTTGCGTCGTACGCCTGACCAACGTAGAGCTCCGTCAGGTACGGCGCCCTGATCGTCCAGGCCCTAGTTCCTGGTGAAGACGGCGTGGACGGTGATCGTGGTCTTCATGGAGGACAAGCCCAGCTGATTCCAGGTGAGCCCGAATTCGGACCGGTCTACCTCGGCCGTGGCGTCAAGTAGCGCCTCGCCTTCG
The DNA here is from genome assembly GCA_003168215.1 of Actinomycetota bacterium. Taxonomy (GTDB): domain Bacteria; phylum Actinomycetota; class Actinomycetes; order Streptosporangiales; family Streptosporangiaceae; genus Palsa-506. Next base: position 25,926 of record PMSW01000100.1, on the reverse strand, counting down.
CCGGTCAGGGTGACGGTCGCCGGGAAGGTGATCGGAAGGCTGCGTTCCCGGACGGTGAGGGTGCCGGAGACTGTCACATCATCGCTGCCGGGTACCAGCTTGGCGAGAGCGAACACGATGACGGGGTGTTCCTCGCTCAGAAAGAAGTCAGCGGAGCGCAGGTGGGTGTCTCGCCTGGCGTTCTTGGTGTCCACTGATCCTGTTGCCACCTCGATCCGGCCGGAGACCTCGCCTTCCGGCGACACGGTCCCGCCGCCGTCGAGATCACGGAAGACGCCCTTGACCGGGACGAGCCCCCACATGCTCTTGCTCCGCAGCGTGGCAGTCGACCGCGCCGGGTCGAGTGTCCAGTTGCCGACCAGCGAGCCATTGGCCAGCTGCGCGCTGAGCGCTGCCGATGTCTGTTGCGCCGGTGTCGTCATGACGGGTCCTCCCGGTGAGATGTAGTTTGTACGTCCAAATAGTTTTTACGTGCCAACAATATATACTGCTGGCTACTGGGTCAAAGGCGGTGCGGTGGTCGAGGAAGCGAACGGCAGCGGGCATTCCGCCATGTGCCTGCGGCTGATGCGAGTGTTCCCCCGCGTCGTGCGCGGCATGCGGCGCTACCAGGACCAGACAACGCCCCGCACGGGCGCGTCGCTCGGCCCGCGGCACGTGGCGGCTCTGGAGCAGCTCCGCGACGGCCCGCTGAGCGTCGGCTCGCTCGCCGCCAGGCTCGGCCTGACACTGTCCACCGTCAGCGGCGTCCTCGCTGGCCTGGATCAGGCGGGCTTCGTCGAGCGCTCTGCTGACCAGGCGGACCGGCGGCGGACCATTGCCCAGATCAAGCCAGCTGCCAGGCCTGCGGTGGAGGAGTGGCTGGACGGCGCGGCTGCGCCGCTGGCCCGGGTGCTCAGCCGGCTGGCCGCCGACGAGCGGGCGGCCTTCCTGAAGGCCATGGACATGCTGGAAGCCGAGTTCCGGGCCGCGGGCAATCCCCCGCTGCCGGGCGCCGGACTGGGGTGCCCGTAGCGCTTCCCGGTCGTCGCGTAGCGCTTCCCGCCGTCGGCGGCTGCCCGGTCAGCCGCGTCTTATCCGGGCGGGCTAGCCGATGCCGGCCGTCCGCCCGGCGCGGCCCAGGACCCGCGCCAGCGCCCGCTCGACTTCCTCGGCCAGGCCGGGGGTCTCGCCGCTGCCCGGCTCGCCGCCATACGGGCCGCCTGCCGGGCCGGGCTGCCCGCCGCCGGGCCGGGGGGCGTCCTGCCGGAGGCCGGGGCCGTGGCCGTCGTCAGCGGCCGCGGCAGGCTCGCCGACATGCCCGCAGTCCTTGCACTCGATCTCGCCGAGCCGCCGGACCAGGTGCACGCCGGCGCAGACGGCGCACCGGTCGAGGTCGGCCGCCCAGTCGAACGACGCCTGGCAGCCCGGGCAGATCAGCACCTGGCCGTCGGCCCGCACTCCTCGTTTCCAGGGACTTTGCCCCCGGTCCGGGTCGACCTGCCGCGTCCCGCAGCGATAGCAGGGCATCCAGCCTGTCCGATCTCTCGCCGCCCGCAGCGCGCTCGCGCGCTAGAGGGTGGCCAGTGCCTTTTGATAGTCGGCGATGTCACGCGCCTGCGGAACGGGGTTCACTACCTTCCACCGGACCACGCCATCTTTATCGATGATGAACGTGCCGCGCGTGGCGAATCCCATGTTGTCATCGAACACCCCGTAGGATTTCGCGACGTCGCCGTGCGGCCAGAAGTCAGACAGCATCGAGAACGCGAAGCCCTCGGCGTCGGACCAGGTACGCAGCGCGTACCGGGAGTCGACCGACACGGTCAGCAGCTCGACGTCGTCCCGCGTCACCTCGGGGAACTCATCGCGCATAGCGCACAACTCCCCCGTGCAGGTCCCGCTGAATGCCAGCGGGTAGAAGACGAGCACCACGTTCTTGCTGCCGCGGAAGCCCGACAGCCGCACCGGCGTGCCGTGCTGGTCCTTCAGCTCGAAGTCGGGGGCCTGCTGGCCGACCTCAACCGCCATGGATCTTCCTCTCCGCGGGGAAACGTCAGTCCGGAACGCACTCAGTGTGCCACCACCGTGCAGCACGACGGCACGGCCCCGCACGGTCCGGCCCAGCGGGCCGCCGGCAGGCCAGTGGCCATGGGCCTCAGCGGCGTGCCTTGGGCGCGACCAGGCGGGAGCCCGACCAGTCGCGTGCCGCGCTGACGCTCGACGTCTGCGACAGCCCGGCGGTCGGCGCGGCCTCCCCGATCTCGCTCGGCTCCACGTGGCCTTCCCGGCCCGACTTGGGCGTGAGCAGCCAGATGTAACCGCCGTCGGCGAGCGGCGTCAGCGCGTCCACCAGGGCATCGACGAGGTCGCCGTCGCCGTCCCGCCACCAGAGCAGGACCACGTCTACGACATCGTCATAGTCCTCGTCGACGAGCTCGACGTCCTTTCCCCCGGCGATCGCGTCGCGCAACTCCTCGTCGCAGTCGTCGTCGTAGCCAATCTCCTGCACCACCTGGCCCGGCTTGATTCCGAGCCGTTCGGCCAGGTCACGCTGATCCTGCGCCTGGCCTGCGGTCGCGCTCACTGACGCCCTCCCTGGATCCTTTCCCGCGACCCGCCGGCCACTGCCCTTCTTCCGGTGCATGCCCGGGAGCCTGGGTCAGACGCGGCGTTTGCGGCATCGGCACTTCTTGATGGGACAGTCCACACTGGGTAGGCGCGGTGCGCAAGTCACAATTAGCGCAGAGTTCGAAAACGCCGGTAATGATTTGAACTTCTCCCAGCAGCGCGGGGCCGCCAGCGGTGTCTCCGCCAGCCCCCGCAATGCGGCCGGCGGTGCTGGCGGGCTTGGCCCGCGGCACCCCAGATGGACGCCGCGGAACTCACCCGATTGGCGCATTTTAGTGCCTGGCCCGCCCCATCTGTCACATCCGGTGGCCCCCCGATCACGGCTAAGCTAGTTACTGGCCGGTAGAGATGCGCCGGCGACCATCGCGTACGAGGATTGGTCTGGACAACTGCGAACGCAGACCGGCGGTGCAGCTCACCGCCTCACCACGAGTTCGGGGGCCGGGGACGCCGGCCACCGTGGAAGGCGAGGACACCCCGTGGCCTCCGGAAGCCAGCGCTTCTCGATTATCAGCGACGGCCTGCCCACCCAGCTGCCGGATATCGACCCCGACGAGACCAGGGAATGGATCGAGTCCTTCGACACGGTTGTCCGGACCCGCGGCCGCTCCCGGGCCAGGTACGTGATGCTGCGGCTGCTGGAACGGGCCAGGGAGCAGCAGGTCGGCGTGCCCGGGCTGCGCAGCACCGACTACATCAACACCATCCCGCCGGAGCGCGAGCCCTGGTTCCCCGGCGACGAGTACGTCGAGCGGCGCATCCGCGCCTATATCCGCTGGAACGCCGCCGTCATGGTGTCGCGGGCCAACCGGCCTGGCATGGGCGTCGGCGGCCACATCGCCACCTATGCCTCGGCCGCCAGCCTCTATGAGGTCGGCTACAACCACTTCTTCCGCGGCAAGGACTACGGCGAGTCAGGCGACCAGGTGTTCTTCCAGGGACATGCGGCGCCCGGCATCTACGCGCGGGCGTTCCTCGAAGGCAGGCTCACTGAACATCAGCTGAACGGATTCAGGCAGGAACTGTCCCACCGAGGTGGCGGCCTTCCGTCGTACCCGCATCCCCGCCTTATGCCGGACTTCTGGGAATTCCCCACCGTGTCGATGGGCCTCGGCGCGATCAACGCCGTCTACCAGGCCAGGTTCAACCGCTACCTGCTGGCCCGGCAGATCAAGGACACCAGCCGGTCGCACGTCTGGGCGTTCCTCGGCGACGGCGAGACGGACGAGCCCGAGGTACTCGGCTCGATCGGCCTGGCAGCCCGCGAGGAACTGGACAACCTGACCTTCGTCATCAACTGCAACCTGCAGCGCCTCGACGGCCCGGTCCGCGGCAACGGAAAGATCATGCAGGAGCTTGAGGCGTCCTTCCGCGGCGCGGGCTGGAACGTGATCAAGGTCGTCTGGGGCCGGGACTGGGACCCGCTGCTCGCGCAGGACGTCGACGGCGTGCTGGTCAACAAGATGAACACCACCCCGGACGGCCAGTTCCAGACCTACGGGGTCGAGACCGGTGCCTACATCAGGGAGAACTTCTTCGGCGGCGACCCGCGGCTGCGTGCCATGGTCGAGCACCTCTCCGATACCGACCTGCGGAACCTGTCCCGCGGCGGCCATGACTACCGCAAGGTGTACGCGGCGTTCAAGGCGGCGACCGAGCACGTCGGCCAGCCGACCGTGATCCTGGCGCACACCATCAAGGGCTGGACCCTGGGCCCCGACTTCGAGGCCCGCAACGCGACCCACCAGATGAAGCACCTCACGACCGCCGAGCTGAAGGACTTCCGCGACCGGCTGTACCTGGAGATCCCGGACTCCGCGCTGGAAGCGGAGCTGCCGCCGTACTACCACCCGGGCGAGAACTCCGACGAGATCCAGTACATGAAGGAACGCCGCGCCGCGCTCGGCGGTTACCTGCCGCGCCGGGTCGTCCGCGCGAAGCCGCTCGCGCTGCCGCCCGACTCGGCCTACGACGAGCTGCGGAAGGGCTCGGGCAAGCAAGCCGTCGCCACCACGATGGCATTCGTCCGGCTGCTCAAGGACCTGATGCGGCATTCGGAGATCGGTGACCGCTTCGTGCCGATCATCCCCGACGAGGCCCGCACATTCGGCATGGACTCGCTGTTCCCCACCGCGAAGATCTACGCACCGCACGGCCAGACCTATGAGGCCGTCGACCGCAATCTGCTGCTGTCCTACAAGGAGTCCGAGAAGGGGCAGATCCTGCACGAGGGCATCAGCGAGGCCGGGGCAATGGGCTCGATGGCCGCCGCGGCGACCGCGTACGCCACGCACGGCACGCGCATGATCCCCGTCTACATCTTCTACTCGATGTTCGGCTTCCAGCGGACCGGCGACCAGATGTGGGCGCTCGGCGACCAGCTGGGCCGCGGCTTCCTGCTCGGCGCGACCGCCGGCCGCACCACGCTGACCGGCGAGGGGCTCCAGCACAACGACGGCCACTCGGTCCTGCTGTCCTCGGTCAGCCCTGCCTGCGTCGCCTACGACGCGGCCTGGGCATACGAGCTGGCGTACATCATGCGCGATGCGCTCCGGCGGATGCACGGATCCTCCCCCGGGCATCCCGACGGCGAGGACATCTTCTATTACCTGACCGTCTACAACGAGCCCTACGTACAGCCGCCCGAGCCCACGGACTACCCGGGCGGCCAGGCCGCCCTGGAGCAGGGCATCCTGCGCGGCCTGTACCGCTATGCGGCGGCGCCGGCGATGCCATCCACGGCCGCCGCGAGGCCGGGCACCGGCACTGATTCCAGCGCAGGCACGGCCGACCTGACCAGCGTCTTCCAGGCCATCCGCCGCGGGACCGGCGCCGGCCCGTCCGGCGCGCAGCCGTCCGGCGCGCAGCCAGCCGAAGCACGCACGGCCGAAGCACGGACCGCGGACGCTCAGACGGCCGACCGTCCTGCGGAGCCGCCGCGCGCCAAGATCCTCGCCTCAGGCGTGGCGCTGCGCTGGGCGCTGGAGGCACAGCGGCTGCTCGCCGAGGACTGGGGAGTCGCCGCCGAGGCCTGGTCAGCGACATCCTGGACGGAGCTGCGCCGCGAGGCGCTTCGCTGCGACGAGTGGAACCTGCTGCATCCCGATGATGAGCACCGGGTACCGCAGGTGACTCAGGCGCTGGAGGGTCACGCCGGGCCGGTGGTCGCGGTGAGCGACTGGATCCGCGCGGTGCCCGATCAGATCGCCCGCTGGATTCCGGGGCCGTACACCTCACTCGGCACCGATGGCTGGGGATTCTCCGACACCAGGCCGGCCGCCCGCAGGTTCTTCCACGTCGACGCCCCGTCGATCACCCTCGCGGTGCTGAGCCAGCTCGCCAGCCAGGGCGAGGTCAAGCCCGAGGTACTCGGCCAGGCGATCAGCAAGTACCGGCTGGACCTCGACGTCAGCGACGCCCTGTAAAGGAGGGGTCACAAAGGACGCCGGGGCGCGCGGTGGACGGCAGGTCGTCTTTCTGCGCACCGGCGCTCCTGACCACCTGCGCCATCCGACCGTGCAGGCTCCTCAGGCCGAGACCAGGTCGCACACGAAGATCAGGGTCTCGCCCGGCGCAATCGCCTGGCCTGCGCCCCGGTCCCCGTAGGCCAGGTCCGGCGGAATGACCAGCTGTCGGCGGCCGCCGACCTTCATCCCCTGGACGCCCTGGTCCCAGCCGGCGATGACCCTCCCGGCGCCGAGCTGGAACTGCAGCGGAGCACCACGGTTCCAGCTGGCGTCGAACTCCTCGCCGGTGGAAAACGCGACCCCGACATAGTGGACCTCTACCATGTCGCCGGGCTTCGCCACGGCGCCGTCGCCTTCCCAGATGTCCGTGATCTCCAGATCGGCCGGCGGCTCGCCACCGGCGAAGTCGACCTCAGGCCTGTCGATGCTCATACGTGCGTCTCCCTCTGTGGGTGCCGTCGCCAGGATGGCTGTGCGGTGCCGTCGCCAGGATGTTCCTGGCCGGCCGGTCAATCAGACCGGTTACGTCGCGCCCGGACTTTACGCTACTTCGGTACGCGCACGCGTAGTCGATCGTATATTCGATGCTGAGCGGTCCGAGGATGTACTCTGTGCCTATGGCCATTACGCGAGCCGACGCGTCCCGGGCCGGGTACCAGTCCCGTCCCGGGCGCCGGGTGACGGTCCTCGCCAGCCTGGCGGACCTGCGGGGGCCCACCGAGGGCACGGTCGAGCTGCCGCTGTGGCTGTTCTGGAGCTGCCCTGGTCACACCTTCGACCTCGGCGACCGGGACATGCGGCACTGGCTCTACCAGACCGTACTCCGGGAAGCGGGCCGTCCGGAGGATCTGGCCAGCTACCTGGATGGTGACATGCTGACCGCCCTCTGGCCGGACCTGTACCTGCCCAGGGACGTCCGGCAAGCATGGGAGGACCAGCACCCGGTTCTGCGGGCTGCTGCCGCCGCTGCCTGATGCCGCTCAGCACGCTGCACCGTGAGGTGGCTGCTATCGCCCTGCGCGCCGCCGCCCGGCACGGGTTCGCCCTCGGCGGCGGCAACGCCCTGATCGCGCACGGAATCATCGACCGGCCCACCCAGGATGTCGATGTCTTCAGCGACGAACAAGGCGGCGTGCAGGCTGCTGCCGATGCGGTGGAAGCCGCGCTGCGCGGCGCGGGCTTCGGGATCGAGCGCCTGGACAAGACCGGCGGCCTCGCGGACATCCTGTACGGGATGGCTGAGGGGCTGGCCGAGTGGATCGTCACCGCGGCCGGCGGGGAGCAGATGATGCTCCAGCTGGCCTATTTCGACCGGGCGCGCAGGCCGGTGACCATGGACGTCGGCCCTGTCCTGGATCTTGAGGATGTAGTCGGCGGCAAGGTATGCGCGCTGGCCAGCCGGGCCGAGCCGCGTGATTACCTGGACACGGCGGCAGCCCTGGAGCGCTACAGCATGGAGCAGATGATCAGCTTCGCCCGGCGGCTGGATCCTGGCCTGACCGACCGGGACTTCGCGGACGCGGGCCAGCGGCTGGACAAATGGGGCGACGGGGTATTCGCGCCTTTCGGGCTCAGCCAGCCGGACGTCGCCAGGCTGCGGGAGCAGTTCGCGGCCTGGCCCCGGCCCTGATCGGCCCGGAAAAGATTTCGCCCCGGGCGCGGGCGGCCGGGATACTGGCGGCATGAGCCGGCCGACCAGCAGTGACGAGATCCGCGAGACTTTCCTGGAGTTCTTCACCAGGCGGCAGCACCTGCGGATCGATGCTGCCTCGGTCATCCCGGTGAACGACCCGACGCTGCTGTACATCAACGCCGGCATGGCCCCGCTCAAGGCTTACTTTCTCGGCGAGGCAATCCCGCCGGCCCCGGATCTGTGCAACGTGCAGCCATGCGTGCGCACGGTCGATATCGCCGATGTCGGCGACCGGCATCACCTGACGTTCTTCGAGATGCTGGGCAGCTGGTCAGTCGGGCACTACTTCAAGGACCGCGCGGTCGAGCTCGCCTTCGAGCTGCTCACCGGCGGGTTCGGGTTCGGCACCGACAAGCTGTACGTGACCGTCTACCAGGGCAGTGAGGCTCTCGGCATCCCTCCGGACGACATATCCGCGGCGGCGTGGGGCCGGGCCGGGATACCGGCGGACCACATCGTGTACCTGGGCGACGAGGACAACTTCTGGTCCGCCGGCGACACCGGGCCGTGCGGCCCGTGCACCGAGGTCTTCTACGACACCGGGCCCGAGCACGGCATCCAGTACCGGCCGGGCGGCGAGTTCGACGCCGCCGGCCGGTACATCGAGATCTGGAACGCCGGCGTCTTCATGGAGTTCAACAGGCTCCCCGGCGGCTCCCTTGAGCCATTGCGATTCGCCAGCGTGGACACCGGCTGCGGGCTGGAACGCATGTCGATGGTCCTGCAGGGCTGCGGCTCGGTCTACGAGACGGACCTGTTCGTCCCGATCGTGGCGGCCGTCGGGTCGGCCCTGGCCGGCACCAGCGCAAGCCAGCGCGACATCCGGCTCGTCGCCGATCATGTGCGGGCCTCGACTTTCATCCTCGGCGAGGGTGTCGCCCCCTCGAACGAGGGCCGCGGCTACATCCCGCGGCGGCTGCTGCGCACCGCGATCGCGACCGCGACCCAGGCGGGTGCCGGGGATTTCGACCTCGGCGATGTGGCCAGTGCCGTCATCGGCCACATGCGGCACGCCTACCCTCGCCTCGGCGAGAACCGCGACCGCATCCTCGCGCTGCTGGCCCGCGAGCAGCGCGACTTCGGCCGGGTGGTCCGCCGCGGCCTGGACCAGCTCTCCGCGCTGGCCACCAGCCCCGGCTTCGAGATCAGCGGCGAGGATGCGTTCGCGCTGTTCGCCACGCACGGGATGCCGGCTGACCTGATCCGTGACTTCGCGGCTGGCCGCGGCGGCTCGCTCGACGAGGAGCGGTTCGCCGAGCTGTTCGCCGAGCACCGGGAGCTCTCCCGCGGCGCCGCGGCCAGGCCAGCAGGCGGCACGGGGCACGATGCCGGGCAGCAGGCTCCGGTCACCGTGGATCCGGAGCTGATCGCGGCGGCCGGCCCCGAGCCGACCAGGTTCCTCGGCCACCAGGAGCTCACCGCCGGTGCGAGGGTCCTCGCGCTGGCCGGGCCGCATGGCCTCGCCAGCGAGCTGATCGCTGGCCAGCGCGGCCTGGCGATCTTCGACCAGACCCCCTTCTACGCCGAGGGAGGCGGCCAGATCGGCGACACCGGCCAGGTCACCGCGCCGGGCATGGCGGCCAGCGTGCGGGATACCCGGAACGCCGACGGCCGGCACGTCCATGTCCTGGAGGTCACCAGCGGCGTCCTGCAGCCCGGCGACACCGTCCAGCTTGCCGTGGATCCCGGCAGGCGCGGGTCGATCATGCGGAACCATTCGGCCACCCACCTGCTGCACGCGGCCCTGCGCGAGGTGCTCGGCGAGCACGTCCGGCAGGCCGGGTCGCTGGTCGCCCCGGACCGGCTGCGCTTCGACTTCCAGCACCCCGGGCCGCTGTCGGCAGGCGAAATCGACCGGGTCGAAAGGCTCGTTAATGCCCAGGTGCTGACGAACTCCCGCCGCCGCACCGAAGTGAAGCCATTCGCCGATGCGGTCAGTTCCGGCGCTATCGCCTTCTTCGGCGACAAGTACGGCCACGAGGTGCGCGTCGTCACCTTCGGCGACTTCTCCGCCGAGCTGTGCGGCGGCACGCACGTGCACACCGCCGCAGAGGTCGGCCTGGTCCGCATCGTCAGCGAGGCCAGCATCGGCTCGGGCGTCCGCCGGATCGAGGCGGTGACCGGCGAGGCCGCCGTGGCCTACACGCTGGATCGCGACAGGCTGCTGAAGGATCTCGCCGCCCGGCTGCGGGTCTCCGTTGACCAGCTGCCGCAGCGCGTCGAGGCCCTGACCGCCAGGGGCGGCGGGCCCAGGCGCGGCGGCGTCACCGCAGCATCCCTGGCCGGGGCGGTCCGGACCGCCCCCTCCGGCCAGCGCTACGTGATCGCCGCGGATCCGGGCATCGAGCTGGCCGACCTGGCCAGGGAGGCAAGGCGGCTCAGCGGTGAGCTTGACGCGGTGACCGTGTTCCTGCTGCCCGATCCGCGGTCGGGCTCGCTGCGGGTCGGCGTCGGCGTGCCAGGCTCCGGCGCCGCAGCCGGGCAGCCCGATGCCAGGGCGGTGCTCCGCCAGGTGCTGGCGGTGACCGGCGGGCGCGGCGGCGGCAGCACGGCGTTCGCCCAGGGCGGCGGCACCGAGCCTGCCGATCCCCGGCAGGTCATCCCGCGCATCCGGGCCGCGCTCGGGCTCGAAGACGAGCCCGTGCACGCCGGCTGAGCCATCCGGCGGCCCGGGCGCCGCAGGTCCCGCGGCATGGCAGGCTGGCAGGGTGACGGCCGAACCGGATCCAGGGAGCGCAGACGGTACGCAGCTTTCCGATGGGCACGGCAGGAGGCACGTCAGCAACGAGACGATACGCATCCTGGAATCGTCGATGAGCTCGCTGGGCACCGCCGCGATGGCGTCGATGGACCGGCGGCTGCCGTGGTTCCGCCGGATGTCGGCGGAGAACAGGTCCTGGCTCGGCCTGGTGGCGCAGGCAGGCGTAGCCGCGTTCGTCGACTGGATCAAGCATCCGGAGCGCGGCCGCGCTGCGGTCGGCGGCGAGGTGTTCGGCACCGCGCCGCGCGAGCTGGCCAGGGCGGTCAGCCTGCAGCAGGCCGTGGAGATGATGCGCGTGATCATCGATGTGGTCGAGGCGCAGGTCGACCAGCTCGCGGCACCGGGCGGCGAGGCCGAGCTGCGCGAGGCGGTGCTCCGCTACACCAGGGAAATCGCATTCGCCGCCGCGCAGGTCTACGCGCGCACGGCAGAGGCCCGGGGCGCCTGGGACGCCCGGCTGGAGGCACTGGTCGTCGACTCGCTGGTCCGCGGCGAGGTCGATGAGGGCCTGCAGTCCTGGGCGTCCGCGCTGAACTGGTCGCTGACCCCGGTGTCCGTCATCGCCGGCAATGCCGACGGCAGCGAGCCGGAGGGGCTGATCGACGAGCTGCACATCATCGCCCGGCGGTCCAGGCTCGACCTGCTCGCCGGGGTGCACGGTCACCGGCTTGTCGTGGTGCTCGGCGGCACGGCCGAGCCGATGCAGGCCGCCAGTCATCTCGCGGGCAGGTTCGGCCCTGGCCCGGTCGTGGTGGGCCCGGCCGTGGCTGACCTGAAATCGGCCGTCGCGTCCGCCGGGGCGGCGCTGGCCGGCCTGCGGGCGGCGGCCGCCTGGCCGGAGGCGCCGCGGCCTGTGAACGCAGCCGACCTGCTGCCCGAGCGGGCGCTGGACGGCGACAGCTCAGCGCGCGCTGAGCTGATCGAGGACGTCTACGAGCCGCTGCTGGGCGGCGGCCACGCACTGCTCGATACCGTGACTACCTACCTGGAGCAGGGCAGCTCCCTGGAGGCGACCTCCCGGCTGCTGTTCGTGCACCCCAACACCGTCCGTTACCGGCTGCGCCGGGTCAGTGAACTCACCGGGCTGGCCCCCGGCAACGGCCGGGACGCTTTCGCCCTCTGGCTCGCCGTCGTGCTGGGCCGCCTCGCGCACACCGAGACATAGCTTGTAGACTTCCAACAAATGACGGTGCAAAAAGTTCGTATGTTTCGGCATTCGTATGGCGGAGTTCTACAGTGCACGCTAGGGGGATGCTGTTGATCGCCGCGCCCGGCCAGGGTGCCCAGGCCCCTGGCTTCCTGTCCGCGTGGCTGGAGCTGCCCGGTTTCGCCGACCGGCTTGCCGCATGGTCAGACCTGGCGGGATGCGACCTCATCCGGTGCGGGACCACGGCCGGCGCCGACGAGATCACCGACACCGCCATCGCCCAGCCGCTGCTCGTCGCGGCTGCCATCGCCGCGGCCGATGAGCTGCTCGGCGGCATCGGCCACGCCAGCCGGCTGGCCGGCGCCGCGGCCGGTCACAGCGTCGGCGAGCTTGGCGCGGGCGCCATCGCCGGCGTGATCAGCCCGCCGGACGCTATGCGGCTGGTCCGGGTACGCGGCCAGGCCATGGGCCGGGCCGCCGCTGCCGAGGCGACCGGCATGACCGCGGTACTCGGCGGCGAGGAGTCAGCCGTACTCGCCGCCATCGAGAAGCAGGGCCTCACCGCGGCGAATATCAATGCCGCCGGCCAGATAGTCGCTGCCGGGACCAGCGACGAGCTGGCCGCGTTCGCCGCGGACCCGCCGGCCGGCGCGAGAATCCGCCCGCTGCCGGTCGCGGGGGCATTCCACACCCGCCACATGGCACCGGCGGCGGACGCGCTGCGGGCGGCCTCGTCCGCCATCACGGTCAGCGACCCGCAGCTGACACTGCTGTCGAACGCCGACGGCAGCGTCGTGCGCACCGGCACCGACTGGATGGAGCGGATCATCAACCAGGTGGGCGCCCCGGTCCGCTGGGACCTGTGCATGAAGTCGATGACCGGCCTGGGGGTCAGCGCGCTCATCGAGCTGCCGCCGGCCGGCACGCTGACCGGGCTGGCCAGGCGGGCGCTGCCCGGGGTGCAGCTCACCGCCCTGAAGACCCCTGATGACCTGCGGGCCGCTCGCGCCCTGATCGCCGAGCACGGCCAGGCCGATGCTGACAGTCACGCACCCGAGTGGCGGCTGCTGGTAGCCCCGCTGGCCGGGACATTCCGGGCCTGCTCTAGGGGCGGGGGGCCGGGCGCCGCGGTCAGCAGCGGCGCCGAGCTCGGGCACGTGGAGATGCGCGGCAGCAGCCACCTGGTCACTCCCCCGTTCCCGGCAACGATCATCGAATGGCTGGTCGAGGACGGTGACCCGGTGAGCGCCGGCCAGCCGCTCGTCCGGCTGCAGCCCGAAGGCAGCGAGTGACCCCCGCGACCCCGGCGGGCCATCCGGCCGGCCACGCATCGAAAGGCAGGACCCGCATGCGACTTCCCGAGGGCTCAGCGGGCGCGCGGATCCTGGCTTTCGGCGGATACCAGCCGGCCAGGGTGGTCACCAACGACGAGCTCGCGGCCACCATGGACACCAGCGACGAGTGGATCCGCAGCCGGGTCGGCATCGCCAGCCGGCGGATCGCGGCCCCGGGCGAGACCGTGGCCGACATGGCGGTTGCCGCGGGCGGCAAGGCGCTGGCTGCCAGCGGGCTGTCGCCAGCCGACATCGACCTGGTCATCGTCGCGACCTGCACGCCAGAGGTGCAGATCCCCAATACTGCCGCCACGGTGGCCCGCAGGCTCGGCATCATCGCTCCCGGCGCGTATGACCTGAACGCCGCCTGCGCCGGCTTCTGCTACGCGCTGGCCAGCGCCAGCGACGCCGTGCGCACCGGGACGGCCACGCATGTGCTGGTCATCGGAGCCGAGAAGCTGTCCCAGTGGATCGACTGGACCGACCGGTCCACCGCGATCATCTTCGCCGACGGGGCGGGGGCCGCCGTCGTCGGCCCGGTCACCGATCCGGGCGCGGGTCCGGGCATTGGCCCGGTGGTCTGGGGTAGTGACGGGGACATGGCCGACAAGATCTGCATCAAGGACCGGAACTCCTTGATCTTCCAGGAAGGCCAGGCCGTCTTCCGGTGGGCCACCACCGCGCTGCACCCGGTCGCCAGGAAGGCATGCGAGAAGGCCGGCGTCGACCCGGGCGAGCTGGCGGCGTTCATCCCGCACCAGGCCAATCTCAGGATCATCGAGGCTCTCGCGCGCAAGCTCGGTGCCCCGCAGGCAAAGATGGCCGACGACATCGTGACCGCGGGCAATACCTCATCCGCATCGATCCCGCTTGCGCTGTCCCGGATGATCGAGCGGGGCGAGCTCGCCTCCGGCGCGCCGGCCCTGCTGATCGGCTTCGGCGCGGGCATCTGCTACGCGGCCCAGGTGATCATCCTGCCCTGACCGGCCTGCGTCCGGCGGGACCTCGCCCGCCGGCTGACCACTACCCAAAGCCCCGCGGCCCCCGCCCGGGGCTGACCACCAAGAAGAAGAGAACGAAGTAAGGGAGAGAACGGCACATGTCCATGACGGAGCAGGAAATCCTGGCGGGCCTCGGCGAGATCATCGATGAGGTCGCGGGCGTCCCCGCCGACCAGGTCACCCCCGAGAAGACGTTCGTCGACGACCTGGACATCGACTCGCTGTCGATGGTCGAGATCGCAGTGGCGGCACAGGACAAGTTCGGCGTGGAGATCCCTGACGACCAGCTGAAGGACCTCAAGACGGTCCAGGACGTCGTCGACTACGTCCGGCGCGCCAGCGTATCCGCCTGACCGGATGGCCGTCCCCCGGATGGCCGTCCCCCGGATGGCCGTCCCCGGATGGCCAGCACGGTTCCGCGTGACCAGAGGAGAGGAGTGCTACCGCAGTGGGCACAGACCGGACAGAAGTAGTTGTCACCGGGCTCGGGGCGATCACGCCGCTTGGCGCTGACGTCACCTCGACCTGGGACGGGCTGCTGGCCGGGCGCAGCGGCGTGCGCAAGCTGACCGATGACTGGGCCAGTGAGCTGCCCGCGCGGATCGCCGCCTGGGCGGCAGTGGACCCGGCCACGCTGCTCGACCGCGTGCAGGCCCGCCGCCTGGACCGCTGCGAGCAGTTCGCGATCATCGCCGCGCGCGAGGCATGGGCGCATGCCGGCGCCCCTGAGGTCGACCCGGAGCGGCTCGGCGTCGTGGTATCCAGCGGCATCGGCGGCGTGGCGTCCACCCTGGCCGCCTACGACACGCTCAGGGAGAAAGGCTGGCAGCGGCTCTCCCCGTTCACGGTGCCGATGCTCATGCCGAATGGCTCGGCGGGGTGGATCAGCATCGAACTCGGCGCCCAGGCCGGGGTGCATACGACGGTCAGCGCATGCTCGTCCGGAGCCGAGGCGATCGGCTACGGCATGGACATGATCAGGTCCGGGCGGGCCGATATCGTGCTGGCCGGCGGGACCGAGGCCGCGATCATCGAGCTGAACATCGCTGCGTTCGCGGCGATGCGCGCGCTGTCCACCCGCAACGACGAGCCGGAACGGGCGTCGCGCCCGTTCGACAAGGGCCGCGACGGCTTCGTGCTCGGTGAGGGCGCCGGCATGGTCGTGCTCGAGTCGGCGGAGCACGCGGCCCGGCGCGGCGCAACCGTCCATGCCGTGGCGGCCGGCGTCGGCTACTCCGCGGACGCGCACCACATCGCGCAGCCCGAACCGGATGGCAGCGGCGCGATCCTGGCCATCCGCCGGGTGCTCGCGGACGCGGGCGTGGCTGCTGACCAGGTCGTCCACGTCAACGCGCACGCCACCTCGACCCCGGCAGGCGACGAGGTCGAGGCCCGGGCGATCGCCACGGCGCTGGGCCCCGCGGTCAGCGGGGTGGTTCTGTCAGCGACCAAGTCAATGACCGGGCACCTGCTCGGCGGCGCCGGCGCGGTGGAGTCGGTGGCCGCGATCCTGGCTCTCCGCGAGCGGGTCGCTCCCCCCACCATCAACCTCGACGATCCGGCCGACGACATTGGCGTCGACATCGCCACCGAGCCCAGGGAGCTGCGCCCGCGGGGTAAGGCGCCGATGGCCGTGCTGAACAACTCATTCGGCTTCGGCGGCAGCAATGTCGCGCTTGCCTTCACCGCCGCCTGAGCCGAGCTTGCCCGCCGCACGCAAGGAGACTGACGTGACCGTCCTCGATAACCGGATTCCCGTCGCCCGGCTGGCGTCCGCAGCTGAGACCGCGCTGGCAACCGCGGGGCAGGCCCGCGCTGGCGGCGGCCCCCGTGATCCCGAGGTCAGGCTGGAAGCGCTGTTCGACCCCGGGTCGCTGGAGCTGCTGACCCCGGCCGATGGCAGCGGCGTGCTGGCCGGCACCGGCACGATCGAGGGCATGACCGGTGTCGCGTTCGCCAGTGATCCCCGGGTCCAGGGCGGCGCCATGGGCACCGTCGGGTGCGCCGCGGTCGTGACTGCCTATGACTACGCCATCGAGACCGGAGCGCCGATCATCGGTCTCTGGCACTCGGGCGGCGCGCGGATGCGGGAGGGCGTCGAGAGCCTGCATGCCGTCGGCACTATCTTCGCCGCGATGACCAGGGCTTCCGGCGTCGTCCCGCAGATCTCCGTGGTCCTCGGCCCGGCGGCAGGCGGAGCCGCCTACGGCCCGGCGCTCACCGACCTGGTGATCCTTTCCGCCCGGGGCCGGATCTTCGTTACCGGACCCGATGTGGTGCGCAGCGTGACCGGCGAGGACGTGGACATGGAGCGGCTCGGCGGGCCTGAGCCGCACAGCCGCCGCTCCGGCGTCGTGCACCTGGTCACCGAGACCGACGCGGAGGCGCTCAGCACCGCGCGGCAGCTTGCCCTGCTCCTCGGCAAGCAGGGCACGATGCACGGCAACGGGCGGCCCGGCCTGGCTGGCCAGGCCAGCCACGCCGATACTGCTGGCCAGGACGACGGCGTACTCGCCGACGCCGACCTTGCCGCGCTGCTGCCCGAGTCCCCGCGGCGCGCCTATGACGTGCACCCGCTGATCAGCGGGCTGCTCGACGAGCCAGGCATCGAGCTGCACCCCCGATGGGCGCCGAACATCGTCACCACCCTTGGCCGGCTGGCCGGCCGCACCGTCGGCGTGATCGCGAACAACCCGCTCCGGCTGGGCGGCTGCCTGGACGCGACATCGGCAGAGAAGGCAGCCCGCTTCGTGCGCATGTGCGACGCGTTCGGCGTGCCGCTGGTGGTCGTCGTGGACGTGCCCGGGTACCTGCCCGGCGTGGGGCAGGAATGGGACGGCGTCGTCCGCCGGGGCGCCAAGCTCCTGCACGCGTTCGCCGAGGCAACGGTCCCGCGGGTCACGCTGGTCACCCGCAAGGCCTACGGCGGTGCGTACATCGCGATGAACTCCCGCTCACTCGGCGCGACCAGGGTGCTTGCCTGGCCGGGCGCGGAGGTCGCAGTGATGGGCGCGGTCGCGGCCGTTCGCATCTTGCACCGCCGGGCCCTCGCCGAGGTGCCCGCCGAGCAGCGGCACGAGGCCGAGGCCGAGCTGGCCGCCGAGCACGAGCGCGAGGTCGGCGGCCTGGACAGGGCCGTGGCGCTCGGCGTCATCGACGAGATCGTCGAGCCCGCCAAGACGCGCCAGGCCATCGCCCGCGCCATCGCGTCCGTGCCGCCGACCCGTGGCAGGCACGGCAACATCCCGCTCTGAGCCGCGAGCCGGCCCGCTAGCCCCCGAGCCGGTTGGCCAGCGCGATGGCGATCTCGTCCATCTGCTCGTCGCTCACCCGCTCGTGGCCGGCCGCGCCCAGCAACCGGAAGATCCTGGGCCCGCGTAGGTCACGGCCCAGGCCAGCGGGACGGGGAATGATGTGAAAGTGAACGTGGGAGAAGCCCTCGGCCTCGGCGAATTGCGCGACGTAGGTCTTCTCGCAGCCGGTTACATCCTGCAGCGCGCGTGACAATCCCACCTGCCAGGCGCCCAGCGCCAGTGCCTCGGAGTCGGTCAGCTCCGCGATGGACGTCACGTGCCGGCGCGGAAGCAGCAGTAGCCACCCGGGCAGCGCCGCGTCAAACGCATGCGCCACCCGCCATAGCCCGTCGCTGGCGATCCGCTCTCTCGGCGGCAGCGTGTCCAGCACAGCGTCGCGGCTGCAGATGTAGCAGTCGGCCGTCATTGTCATAGTCAGATTTTATCCGCACGGCCAGACCTCATCCGCGGGCCGAGGGCACCGGGCAGGCGATGCGGCCAGCCATGGCGCGCAAGTGCGCGGGAGCAGCAACCGGGCCCGGCAGGGCCGGGTCGGGCAGCAATTCGTGCCAGCGCGAGCAGAGCGGAAGCTCCCCTGCCCACAAGCCGAGTGCCGCGTCAGGACTGTCGCCGTCGTCGGGAGGGCCGGTGCGGATCTTGACTGACGCCTCGTCCAGGGACATCGCCAGCAGCCTGGTCGCGGCGAGTTCCCTGCGGCTCGGCTGCCGGACGTAGTCCCACTGACCGGGTACCAGGTGCTCGGACACGCAGCGCAGCCCGGCAAGTTTCTCCTGCGGATCGGTGACAGTCCTCGGCCGGGCGTAGATCATGGCGCTGCGGTAGTTGAACGCATGCTCGAAGACCGACCTGGCCAGCACTAGGCCGTCGACCAGCGTCACCGTGACGCACGCCAGCGAATCATCCGCAGCCAGGCTCTGGCTGGCCACCGAGCCGTGCACGTACAGTTGCCGCTCGTCGAATCCGTACACGGTCGGCACGACCATCGGCGTGCCATCGATGATCACTCCGAGGTGGGCGATCAGCCCGGCGCGCAGGACAGCGAAGAGCTCGGCGCGCTCGCTCCGGCCCTGCGCACGCAACCGCCGGTGCCGGGTCCGCTCGGTCGGCGACAGCGTCCGCTCGGGGCCGCCGGCCCGGGCCGCCGCGCCGTCGGCCAGGCCAGCCGCGCTATCAGCCCGGGCAGCCGCGCCGTCGGCCAGGCCAGCCGCGCTATCAGCCGCGCGGCCAGCCGGGCTCGCCTCCGCCGGCGTGCGCCGTGTCCTCGTCACTGTCCCGGCATCCCAGCAGCGACCCGCGCGTAGTCGTCAAGCACCAGGTCCCAGAAGCCGGGTACGTCGATCCCCATCGCGACCAGGGCGTTGCACTCGGCGGGCGGAGCCGCGAAGTCGGTCACGGTCATCCCGGCGGTCAGCCGCCCGGCTGTCTCCACCTGCACCCGCGCGGGCACGCAGCTGAAGAGTCCGGGCCTGGCGACCAGCGCTACAGCGCACACGTCGTGCACGGCCGGGCCACCCGGACCGTCCGGCCATGCGTGCTCGTCCAGCATCTCCGGCTCCGGCAAGGCGGCATTATGCGCTCCGGCAGCCCCGGCTGCCCCGGCCGCCCCGGCAGGCCCGGCAGCCCCGGCAGCCCCGCCCGGTCCGCTCGGCCCGGCAGGCTCTGCCAGTCCGGCGACGTCGCCGCTGAGATAACCGGCCAGGATGGGCAGCAGCAGGTCATCGGCCAGCCGGCCGAGGCCGCGCATCCGCCCGCGCACCGCCATCGTCGCCCGGGCCTGCAGCGTCACGTCAAGCCCGACCATGGTGACTGTCCAGCCCGCGCCGAACACGATTGCCGCGGCCTCTGGATCCGCCGCCATATTGAATTCCGCGGCCGGCGTGACGTTCCCCCGGCCAGCCGAGCCACCCATGATCACGAAGTCCCTGACCCGCTCGACCAGCAGCGGCTCGCGCCGGACCGCGAGTGCGATGTTGGTGAGCGGCCCCGTCGCGATGAGCGTGATCTCCCCTGGCGCCGCGCTGATCGCTTCGGTCAGGTAGTCCACCGCATGACCCGCCGTGGGCGGTGATGCCGGCCCGGGAAGCCGTGCCCCGGCCAGCCCGGAGGCGCCGTGCACGTGGCCTGCGTCGAGCACCGGCCGCAGCAGCGGGCCGGCGCTTCCCGGCACTACGGGCACGTCCTGCATGCCGATGAAGTCCCGCACGCGCAGCGCGTTGGCGGTCGTCCTGTCGAGGCCGACGTTGCCGGCCACGGTGGTGATCCCGCAGAGCTCAAGGCCGGGGTCGCCATGCGCGAAGACTATCGCCAGGGCATCGTCAATGCCCGGATCGCAATCGATGATGATCTTCTGAGCCACGTCTTGATCTCCTCCCCGCCGCGTCAGCCCATCGTCGCACTGCCAGCCCGGCCGGCAGACCCAGCCCGGCGGACCCAGCCCGGCGGGCGGCCGCGTTCTGGGCAGACGCCTTTGCCCGCCTGGTGCATCATTGGCGTGTGCCCCTGTTCGCCTTTGAAGGCCGCGAGCCCGAAGTCAGCCCTGCCGCCTGGATCGCGCCGACCGCCACGCTGGTCGGGGACGTGCACGTGGAGGCTGAGGCATCCGTCTGGTACGGGGCCGTGCTGCGGGCCGACTTCGGGACGATTATCGTGCGGCGGGGCGCGAACGTGCAGGACTGCTCCGTCCTGCACGGCGGCAGCGACCCCGTCACCGAGATCGGCGCGGGCGCGACCATCGGCCACCTGTGCGTTGTCCACGGTGCGACCGTGCACGCGGAGGCACTGGTGGGCAACGGCGCCACCGTGCTCGACGGCGCGATCGTCGGCCGCCGCGCGCTGGTCGCGGCCGGGGCCACGGTGCCACCGGGGATGAGAATCCCTGATGGCATGCTGGCCGTCGGGGTTCCCGCCCGGATCGCCGGCGAGATCACCGGCGCGGCCAAGCAGTGGGTCCTGACCAATCCGGGGATCTATCGCGAACTGGCCCGACGGCACGCAGCCGGCATCCGGCCGGTCACCGGGACCGCGGGCGCGGAGACGCCGGCGCGGCCCGCGGGCGGGCCGGCCGACCAGCCGGGTTAGCCCCCGGACTCGCGCTGGCCGGCGCGGAGCCGGGTGAACCAGGTGGCGACGCTGCGGCCGTAGCCGCAGGGCAGGTCCAGCCCGGTCGTGACCCTCCAGCCGGTCTCCTCGGCGATCTCGCGTGCGAGGACTCCTCGGGGGTGACCCTTCCTGGGCGTGATCAGCCGGTGGCGTGCAGCCACCGCACCGGGGCACCGGCCGCGGCGTGCCGGAACGGCTCCAGCTCATCGTCCCAGGGCTGGCCGAGCAGCAGCGAGAGTTCCGCCTCCAGCGAGCCGCCCAGGGCCGGATGGCGCGGGTCATGCAGATCGCGCAGCCCGCGGATACCGCCACCGGGCGCTGCCTCGTCAGTCATCACGGCGGCGGGCGCGGAGCCAGCCGCGGAGGCGGCGGACCCTGCCGCCCCGATGGTCACGATGGATCCTGACCCGGACCCCGCGAACCCGGCCGGCACCGACGCCGACGCCAGGGTCATCACGGCGCGCAGTCGGCCCTCGGGAATCAGCACGTCACCATTGGCCGACATGACCGCGGAGAATATGCCGAGCGACGGCGTGCAGCTATAACGAACCGCATCACAGCCCGGGCTTGATTCCTCGGTGACCTCGAACCTGAGCAGGTTCCAGCCGGCCAGCGCGGACGTGATCGCCCCGGCTGCTCCCGGCGGGCCCTGCCAGGTCAGCTCGGCGCGCAGCGCGCCCGGTGAAGCGGGCTGATCAACCCAGGGCATAGCCGTATCCACGCCGAGAACCCCGGCCACCGCCCACTCGATATGCGGACTCAGCGCCGGGGGCGCGGAGTGGACCTGCAGCACGCCACGTACGGTCACGGGACCTCCCTGCCAGCGGATGAGATGCGTCTTCCCCAACGACCCTCATCGCCCGCAGGCGCCCTGCTGCCCGTCAGCATGCTTCAGGTACAGGATTCATTGTGCCCCATCGCCACCGATGGTTCCAGCATCCCCGCAGCGAGGCGTCGCCTCCGCTGCCGGAATCACTCTTCCGGCCAGCCAGGTCATGCCTTCCGGCCAGCGGATTGCCCTCCGGCCGGGGATCATGGGGTCACCGGGGCTGCCCCGTGATGTGATAGTCGGGTGATCCCGGCAGAAGGGACAGCGGCTCCCCCGGCGGCCGGCCGCAGCCTGGCCGGACGCGACATCACCGGGCTGCTGTTCGCGGCGGAGATGTACGGCGTTCAGCTGGACCAGCTGGCGGCCGTCCTCGACGTCAGCGGACCACGGGCGCGCGCGATCGCCGGGCGCTGGCGCAGGCAGCGTCAGGTGGAGTCGGCCAGGCTCGGGCCAGGCGCCCCGTGGCTCTGGCTGACCAGGGCGGGGCTGGCCAGCTGCGGACTGCCGTACATGTATGCGCCGCCCGCGTTATCGCGACTCGCGCACATCCGCGCCGTCGCCGCGGTCCGGCTTGCGCTGGAGTCCGTGGACGGTTACCAGGCCGCCGGCGGCTACTGGCGCAGCGAGCGACGGCTCCGCGCCCGGCTGGGCGGCCGGGTAGGGCTGCGTGATCACCTTCCCGACGGCGAGGTGCACTGGCCGGACGCAGCGCCGGTCGCGTGGTCCGGCGAGTGCTGGGCGATAGAGGCCGAACTGACACCGAAAACCGTCCGCCGGACCACGGCCATCATGCAGGAGCTGCTCAGCCGGACCGGTGACTACGGCTGCCCTGCCGCGGACGTCCTGGTGCCGGGCCGGCCGCCACGGCACGCGCGGGTGCTTTACCTGTGCTCGCCCGCTGCCAGGCAGACCGTGACCAGGGCCAGGGCGGCGCTCGCCGGAGCGGACGGCCGGGTCGAGATCCGGGCGCTGCCGCCGGGCGCGGCGATGGAGCCGGATGTCCGGCCCGCCGCCGGCCGCCCGCCGGCACGTCCGCACCGGACGAGCGAGCCCGGGATCAGCGAGGACGGCAAAGGCCTGGACGGCATCGCCTGATGATCAGCCGTTACGTCAGCCTGCTCGCGGTCCGCAGTGCCGCTCGCGGCGCGCTCCGGCTGATCAGGCTGGCGGCCGCCGCCGCGCTGATCCTCGTCGCCGCGCCGGTGTCGCTGGTAGCCGCGGGCAGCGCGACGGGAGCCTGGCTGCGGGGCTGGCCGCCCAGCCGGCTGTACCGCGCCGCACTGTGCTGCCTGCCGATGGTCGTCGTCTGGCTGGCGGCCACCGCTCTTGCCGCCGGGTCATGGCGCAGTGTCGCGACTGCGCCGTATCTCGCCTGGCTGGCGATGTGGCACCGCGCCGCGGCGGGCAGCTACCCGGATGCCGCCGCGATCATCGCGCCAGCCGCGATCCCGCTTGGCCTGCTCGCCGGGGGACTCGCCTGGTCCTACCGGATCCGCTCGATGGAAACCGGCAGCGGCGGCCTGTCGCCAGGATCCGCGGTCGCCTTCGACCTGCGCCAGTGGCGGCATCAGGTCCGCAGCGCCCGGGCCATGATCGCCGCCCCCGGCGCACTGCCATTAACTACCCAGAACGGGGCCATCGTGGCCGGTGCCGTGATCAGGGCCATCGGCCATCAGGCGGGCCGGATCGCCGAGATCCCCTACCCCCGGATGCGCTCGCATCAAGTCGTCATCGGCACGACAGGCACCGGAAAGACGACCCTCTTACTGAGGCTGTGGGCCGGTTTCATGGCTACCGCGCTCCGGCGGCACGTCAGCGGGCACGGCTACCCGCCGCTGCTTGTCGTGCTCGACTGCAAGGGCGGCTCCGATGCCAGGCGCATCGCCGACCGTGCCCGGCGGGTGCTGCGGGCGGCGGGCGCACGGGCCACGGCCATCTGGCCGGACGAGGCCAGCCTGTCACTGTGGACGCTGCCACCGCGCCAGCTCACCACTACCCTGCTCGACCTGATCGAGCACGGCACCGGCGCGGCGGCGTACTACGCGGACGTGATGGAGGCCGTGGTCGCGCTGGCCGTCGGGGCACCGTGCGGGCCGCCCGCCAGCGCAGCGGACTTCCTCGCCCGGCTTGACCCTGGCTGGCTCAGCCTCGCCTACGCGGCCGGCGAGCACGGCAGCGACCTCGCCCTTGTCCGCTCGGCGGCACGGCAGCTCGGCGACATCGCCCTGCGGTTCCGCACCTTGTTCCGCCGGCTGGGCAGCGGCCTCGACGGGCCCGGCGGGTTCGGTGACGCGGACGCCTGGTACTGCATCCTGGAGGGGACCGCGGAGATATCGGTCGCCGAGGGCCAGGCCAGGGCGCTGGTCGACCTGCTCGCCAGTTACGCGGCCGGTCAGCCGGACGGTAGCGGCCAGGCCAGGGAGATCCTGCTGGCCGTGGACGAGTTCAGCGCGGTGTCCCGGCGGCTGCCGATCTGGCAACTGTACGAACGTGCCCGCTCCCTCGGTCTCGCCGTGCAGGTGTCCGCGCAGTCCTGGCAGGGGCTGGCGGCCGACGACGACGAGCGGTACCGGATCGCGGCGTCCGCCGACGGCGGCATCTGGCTGCTCCGCACCCCGTATCCCGAGCCGGTCACCGGCCTGGCCGGAACGCGCAAGCTGGTGGACACCAGCCGCCGGCTGCTCGGCGTGCCGGTCTGGGGCCATCAGGGAACGTCCAGGATCCGGCAGGCCCCAGTGGCTGATCCGGCCCTGATCCGGTCGCTCGACGTCGGCCAGGTCGCCTATATCTACCGCGGCGGCGTGACCTTCGTCCAGGTCAAGCGCCTGATCGGCGGCCCGGCTGCGCTGCCGGGCCCGACTGTACTGGCGGGCACGGATGGGCTGGCTGACCCAGCCGAAATGGCGGCGCCGCCAACATCAGCGCCGCGCCGGCCGCTGCCAGATGTCAGCGAACTCCTGGACGAGGCGTTCGGCCCGGAGGCCGGCCCGTGAGCGGGCGGCCCCGGCGGCGGACGCCTGACCCGTTCGCCGCGCTTGGCCTGACGGCCCGGCCGGAGCTGACCGACGACGACGTCCGGGCGGCCTGGCGCCGGGTTGCCGCCGCTACCCACCCGGACCGCTCCGACGGCGGAGATCCCGAGCGGTTCGCCGACGCCGCCGCCGCCTACACCGAGCTGCGGACCCGGTTCGGCCGTGGTGAGGCCATCGCCGACGCCGCCGGGAAGCGGCGAGTCCGAGCCGGG
>PMSW01000100.1:0-1361 GCA_003168215.1 Actinomycetota bacterium | reverse complement strand
GGCGAGTGCGGCCGCGGTGGCCGTGGCAGGCTCCCAGCCCGCCGCGCCCGCCCTGATCGCCGGGGCGCTGACCTGGCTGCTGCTGACCGCCCGCCAGGACCTCGCCCCGCCGCCGGGCTAATCAGGATCCGTCCGCTTTTCGGGCAGGGTGAGATGGTCGGCCGGGTAGAGACCGGCGATGAATGCCTGCTGGGTTCAGTGGCTCATCGCAATCGAGGGTGTAGTCGGGGTCTGAATCCGCCGGCTTCGAGCAACGAGCGTGCGATGTAGTTCGTCAGGTTCCGGAATCCGAGGGCGCTGCCGCGGAGATGTTCGAGCCTGCCGTTGATGGCCTCGGTGGGGCCGTTCAACGTGCCGGGCCGGTCGAAGAAACGCGAGGATGTCCGTGGCGCGTTGCCTGAGGGTCCGGCCGAGCTTGCGGATCTCGGTCAGTGTGGCCGGGACGCCGCTGGCGACGGAGTCGATCACGGCCTGCATCATGGCCATGCCATGCTTCTTGCCGGGTTCGCGGTAGGCGGCGATCATGCGCTGGTAGATGCCCCAGGTCGCCTCGACCTCGACGTGCTCCGAGACCGCGGACAGGGCTTCGAGACGGGCTTGCTGCTTGTCGGTGAGCAGCGCGGCGCCGGTGTGGAGGGTGCGCCGCGCGGCATAAAGCGGGTCATGCTTGCGGCCGCGGTGCCCGCAGGTGACCTGCTGGACGCGGCGGCGGCACTGGTCCAGAGCATCGCCGGCCAGGCGCACGACGTGGAACGGGTCCATCACCGCGACCGCGTCGGGCAGTTCCTCGCTGGTGGCGGTCCTGAAACCGGTGAACCCGTCCATAGCAACCACTTCGACGCCGTCGCGCCAGGACGTGTCTCGCTCGCCGGGCTAGGTCTTGAACACCTGCTAGCGCCCATCGCAGCGGGCGACGTGACAGCTTCGCCCGCGGCTCGGCGGCCCGGCTGGTGTCCTGGCGCGACACATGCCCGCAGCCGGTGCAGCGATAGCGGCGGATCGTGATCAGCAACGTCGTCGGGCGCCACCCAGCGGTTCGTGCGCCAGCCGCCGGGTCACGCTGTCGCGCGGCGCAGCCTCGCATCCGCAGCGGCGACACCACCGGGCGAACTCGCCGGTCTCGACGACCCGGCAGGCCAGCACCGCACGACCGGGCTCGAGCCGTTGACCCACGACCTGCAGGCCGAGTTCGTCAAGACGGCAAAACGAGCCCAGGTCGGGGGGCAGAAAGGTAGCGTGAGACATGTCGCGCCCATCGGCATCCGAGGCATGAGCAGGTGTCGTCACGCCTGCCAGTCGACTGATTTCGAGGGCGTCAGCGCCAGAATTCGGTGAGCTGCCCGGCAAGGGCTCTGCCTTGG